>NZ_JAIWPJ010000002.1:600000-900000 GCF_020515625.1 Natrinema amylolyticum | reverse complement strand
CCTAAACCCGGTCGGCACTACTATTACAGTGATGACAGAAACAGCCGACGATAGTCACGAACGACGGGCCGATGACCACCGAGGAGCGGGCCGAGCGGGGGCTGCGGCCGGCGTCGAGAACCGTATCGAGACCGAGGGCGACCCCGAGGCGAGCGGCGGGTTCGAGTACGAGGTAGTGACGACACCGGTGCTCGTCGTCGGGGCGGGCGCGGCGGGCGCTCGCGTCGCCATCGAACTCGCCGAGTCGGGCGTCGACCCGCTCGTGATCGGCAAACGCGACCACGGCGACGCTCACACGACGTGGGCGGCCGGCGGCGTCAACGCCGCGCTCGGCTCGCTCGACCCCGAGGACGACTGGACGATCCACGCGGCGGACACGTTCAACGAGGGCCACCACCTGAACGATCCCGAGGCCGTCGAACTGACGGCGCGGGAGATGCCCGACCGCATCCGCGAACTCGCCGAGTGGGGAATGCCCTTCGACCGAACCGACGACGGCGAGATCAACCAGCGGTACTTCGGCGCGCAGTCCTATCGCCGCACCTGCTTCGTCGGCGACCGGACCGGCGAGGCCATGCTCGAGACGCTGATCGGTCGCGCTCGCGACCTCGAGATTCCCTACCGCGAGAACGTGATGATCACGCGCTTGCTCTCGGACGGCGAGCGCGTCGACGGTGCAGTCGGTTTCGACATGGAGACCGGGGAGGGGCTGCTCTTCCGAACGAATCACGTCGTGCTCGCGGCGGGCGGGTTCTCGGCGTTCTACCACCGCCACTCCTCGCGGGACGACGAGAACAACGGCGATGGACAGGCGCTGGCGCTCGAGGCGGGGGCCCGACTCATGGATCTCGAGTTCGTCCAGTTCCACCCAACCGGAATGGTCGGTGACCGCTACGGCGAAGAGTGGGACGGCCGCCTCGTTACCGAAGCGGTTCGTGGCGAAGGCGGCCGGCTCTATAACGCGGAGGGAGAGCGGTTCATGGAGCGCTACTCGCCCGACCAGATGGAACTCGACGCCCGCGACGTCGTCGCGCGAGCCATCGCACAGGAGGTCCGCGAGGGGCGCGGTACCGACGACGGCGGCGTCTACTTGGACATCTCGCACCGGGATGACGAATACGTCCGCGAGCGGTTGCCGTCGATGGTCGAACGCTTCGAGTCGCTTGGAGTCGACATCACCGAGGAACCGATGGTGGTCGCGCCGACGGCCCATTACACGATGGGCGGCGTCGACATCGACTTTCACACGGGCGAGACCGGCGTCGACGGCCTCTACGCCGTCGGCGAAACGGTCGCCGGCGTCCACGGCGCGAACCGCCTCGGCGGAAACTCGCTGGCCGAGACCGTCGCGATCGGGAAACTCGTCGGCGACCACGTCGCGGGTGCCGTAACCGACGGCGACGACGACCCCACCGTCACCGACGGCCAGCGAGCGCTGGCCGAACGGGAGTTCCGGGCCCTCACCGAACTCGCCGCGTCTGATGGAACCGTCACACCGACGGAATTCCTCGAGGAACTCGGCGATCTGCTGTGGGACCACGCCGGCATCCTCCGCGACGAGGCGGGAATCCGGGAGGGGCTCGCGAAACTCGAGGATCTCCGGGCCCGAACCGCCGATCTCCGCGTCGACGGCGGACTCACCTCGAAATCCTTTGAGTACGCCGTGGACCTCTCGGCGAGCCTCACCGTCGCCGAGGCGATGCTCCGGGCGGCCCTCGAGCGGACCGAGTCCCGCGGTGCCCACTACCGAACGGACTACCCCGAGACGGAGTCCGATTGGCGGGTCAACCTCGTCCACGCTGCCGACGAGAACGGGCTCTCGATCAACCGCCGCGGCGTCGGTGAACCCAGTCCGCCGGTTCGGGAGGCGCTCGCGGAGGGGTACGAACTCGACTACCATCACCTCGAGTGAGCGACACCGTTCCGACCGGGACGCATATGCGTTCTCGGCCCCCTACTCTCGCATCCACACTACCGTATGAACGAAGAGGCACACGCCGTCCTCCGCGACGATCCCGTGATGGCGGCGCTCGTCGATCGACACGATCCCTACGTCGAACCGGACTGGAACGAGTACGAGCGGCTCTGTATCTCGATCATCAACCAACAGCTCTCGACGGCGAGCGCGGCGGCCGTCCGGGAGCGCGTCTTCGATCTCCTCGAGGGAGACGTGACGCCCGCGACCGTCCTGGCCGCGGACGAGGCAGCGCTCCGAGAGGCGGGGCTCTCCCGAAGCAAGGTCGAGTACGTTCGGAACGCCGCGCGAGCGTTTCAGGAAAACGACTACACGCGAGCGGGACTGGCCTCGTACTCCGACGACGAGGTCATCGACCTGTTGACCGAGATCACGGGGATCGGTGCGTGGACCGCGCGCATGTACCTCCTGTTCGTCCTCGAGCGACCGGACGTACTCCCCCTCGGCGATCTCGCCGTTCGCCGCGGAATCGAGGAGCTGTACGCCGACGGCGAGGATCTGACCCGCGCGGAGATGCGCGAGATCGCCGAGCCGTGGCGACCGTATCGGAGCGTCGCGACGCGGTACATCTGGGCCGAATACGAGTCCGATTGAAGGGGTCGGGAACGCGTCTCGCTCACTGCGCGGGGTCACGAACCGATTCTCTCGAGCGGTAAGCACGTGCTACACGCTGTCCGGGCCGCGAAACGGTCGCCGTCGGACGCGATAACGATGGATTACGCCCCGGCCCATGCCGGCCGGAGTAGGGGTCTCGAGAAACGAGACACTGTCCCGACGGGATGGTCCCGGTGACTGAAGTACAGATCGGTCCCAATGCTTGGCGAGATGGCAAACGATACATCCCCGAGCGACACGAACGAGCCCGACCAGCGCCGGATGACGACCGATCCCGAGCGTATCAGGGAGTGGGCCGAGGCCCGCGACGCCGTTCCGGTCCGGGTCCAGGACAGCGAGGATCACGGTCACTCCTTCGCCCGCCGCGACGAGATGGGCGAGCATCACGAGGAGTACACCTGGGACGAGTTCGAGGAGCGGTTCGAAGACGATGACCTCGTGTTCGTCTATCACGAGGAGGAACCGGCCGGCGAGGGGATGGGCTTCTTCGAGATCGTCAAGCGCGAACATGCCTTCGAACGAGCCGACCTCGGCCGGGACGAACTCGAGGAGTCGCTCAAGGAAGGCGAAACGGTGACGACGGAGATCGTCGAGACGCAGGTCGTCGAGACGGAGGTCGTCGAGACGGACACCATCGAGAGCGAGGTCGTCGACACGGACCTGGTCGAACGCGAGATCGTCGACTCCGAACTGATCGATCGGACGATCGTCGAGACCGAGTTCATCTCCGACGACATGATCGAGGTGACCGTCGACCAGACCCGCCTCGACACCATCGAAGAAGTCGAACGTTACGTCGTCGAGAGCGAGGTCGTCGACATCGATATCGAGCAAGATCAGGAGATGGAAAGCGACGTCGTCGAGACGAACATCGAACTCGAGAGCGTCCAGCGATCGATCCTCGATAGCGACGTCGTCCGCTCGAGCGTGACGACCGACGAGGTGATCGAGCGAGAGGTCATCCAGAGCCAGCGCACCGAGGGCGCTACCGTCCAGAGCGAACTCATCGAGCGGCGGCTGATCGAGGAAGAGCTGGACGAGCAACTGCTGTTGACCTACGTCCTCGAGGAGTCCGAACTGATCGAGTCCGAAGTGGTTCGCAGCGACGTGCTCGAAGGCGATATCATCGACGTCGAGGAGTACGAGTCCATGGAAGTCGGCGAGATGGAAAGCGAGTCCGTCGGTGTTGGCGGCGGCGAAGCGACGACGAGTACCGAAGCCGGCACGGACAGGACCGAGGAGCCGATGGACGCGGCGGCGGTCGAACTTTCGCCGGACGATCAGGGGAAAGACGTCGTCGACGAGTCGGGCCAGCAGATCGGCATGGTCGCCGAAGTCGAGGGCCAGACCGCCTACGTCGACCCCGAACCCGGGCTGACGGATCGGCTCAAAGCGCGGCTGGATTGGGGTGGCCACGGTGACGACGACTACCCGGTCGATTCGGCACAGATCACCGAGATCACGGACGACGAAGTCGTCATCCGCAGCGAGTAACGAGAGAATCCGGTCGGCGAAAATCACCGATCGGGGAGGGGTGTCCCAGCGAAATCGGTCGCTATCGCGATTCGAACGGTCCGTCGTGCGCCTCGAGAGCGATCACTCGAGGTCGAAGCGGTCGTTACTCATCACCTTGTGCCACGCGTCCACGAAGTCCTGTACGAACTTCTCCTCCTCGCTCGCGTAGACTTCTGCGATGGCCCGAAGCCGGGAGTTCGAACCGAAGATGAGGTCCACACGGGAGCCCGTCCACTCGACCTCACCCGTTTCGCGGTCGCGCAGTTCGTAGATCTCCTCGCCCTCCGAGGCCTGCTCCCACTCGTAGCCCATGTCGAGCAGGTTCACGAAGAAGTCGTTGGTCAGCGTCTCCGGCTCGTCGGTGAAGACGCCGAGGTCGGAACCCTGGTAGTTCGCGTCCAGCGCGCGCAGGCCGCCGACCAGAACGGTCATCTCCGAGGCCGTCAGATCCAGCAGGTCGGCGTGGTCGACCAGCAGGTCCTCGGCCGGCTGGTTGTACTCGCCGCCGAAGTAGTTGCGGAACCCGTCGACTTTCAGTTTGAGCGCCTCGAACGACTCCTCGTCGGTCTGTTCCTGCGAGGCGTCCGTCCGTCCCGGTTCGAACGGGACGTCCACGTCGTATCCGGCGTCCGCCGCGGCCTGCTCGACGGCCGCGTTGCCGCCCAGCACGATGAGGTCGGCGAGCGAGACCCGTACGTCGTCGGATCGCGAGCCGTTGAAGTCCTCCTGAATCGCTTCGTAGGTCTCGAGCACGGTCTCGAGCTCCGCCGGCTCGTTGACCTCCCAGCTCCGCTGGGGCTCGAGGCGGATGCGAGCGCCGTTCGCGCCGCCGCGCTTGTCGCTGTCGCGGTACGTCGAGGCCGCCGCCCAGGCGGTCTTGACCAGCTGGGAGACGGTCAGTTCTGAGTCGAGGATTTCGTCCTCGAGCTCGGCGGCTTCCTCCTCGCCGATCAGGTCGTAGTCAGCGTCGGGGAGCGGGTCCTGCCAGAGCATCGTCTCCTCGGGAACGTCCGGACCGAGGAACCGCTCCGGTGGGCCCATGTCGCGGTGGATCAGCTTGTACCACGCGCTCGCGAAGGCTTCCAGGAACTCCGGGGGGTTGTCGCGGAAGTTCTCGATGATCTCCTGGAACTCCGGATCCCGCTTGAGGGCGACGTCCGTCGTCATCATCATGGGGGCGTGCTTCTCCGACGGATCGTGGGCGTCCGGCACGGTGTCGTACGCCTCCTCCTCTTTCGGCTGCCACTGCTTCGCGCCGGCGGGGCTCTCCGTTAGCTCCCACTCGTAGTCGAGCAGGTTATCGAGATAGGAGGTGTCCCACATGGTCGGCCACGCGTTCCACGCGCCCTCGATGCCGCTGGTGGTCGTCTCGGAGCCCGTACCGGAGTCCATCCAGCCGAGACCCTGCGCCTCGATGGGGGCTGCCTCGGGCTCGGGACCCATGTCGTCGTCGGTGGCGCCGTGGGACTTGCCGAACGTGTGTCCGCCGGCGATGAGGGCGGCCGTCTCCTTGTCGTTCATCGCCATGCGACCGAACGCCTGGCGGATCCGCTCCGCCGACTCGAGCGGCTCGGGATTGCCGTCCGGTCCCTCGGGGTCCACGTAGATGAGCCCCATCACGGTGGCACCGAGGGGCTCGTCGAGTTCGTCGTTCTCGTCGAAGCGCTCGTCCTGAGGCGCTTCCCACTCGTTCTCGGGGCCCCAGTAGACGGCTTCGTCCGGCTCGAACTCGTCCTCGCGTCCGCCGGCCCAGCCGAGCGTCTGCATGCCCATCGACTCGAGGGCGGTGTTTCCGGCGAGGACGATCAGGTCGGCCCACGAGAGCTTACGGCCGTACTTCTGCTTGATCGGCTCGAGCAGCCGGCGCGCCTTGTCGAGGTTCCCGTTGTCGGGCCAGCTGTTGAGCGGCGCGAAGCGCTGCGTCCCGCCGGATGCACCGCCGCGGCCGTCGACGGTGCGGTAGGTGCCGGCACTGTGCCAGGCCATCCGAATGAACAGCGGTCCGTAGTGGCCGTAGTCGGCCGGCCACCAGTCCTGCGACGACGTCATCAGATCCTTGAGGTCCGCCTTTACCTCTTCGAGGTCGAGTTTCTGGAACTCCTCGGCGTAATCGAAGTCCTCGCCGTACGGACTGACGTCGCTCGCGTTCTGGTCGAGAACGTCCAGGTTCAACTGGTTCGGCCACCACTCGTGGTTCCGCTTCCGTTTGTTGTCGCTCATAGATAGCTCGTACGAGTGGGAAAACGGATTGGGTAATAATATATGTACCGATCACAACTTCAGCTTCAGGTTTCGGACACTATATTTTCGATAGCGGAAAACAGAATGGTGGGTCGCGAGAGGTTCGACGACGGCAGGGAGCCGATACCGTGCGGTATCGGTCGTCTGAGAGCGGCGAGCGATACGCTCCCATCCGCCAAACCAGTTCAATCGAGACGGCTATCGATCTCGAGCATCGGCGTACTCGGTCGATATCGGACGGAGACGGAGGGCAACCGGCCGTAATGGTCGACTACGTGCCCGATCAGCGGCTCGGCAGATCGACGATCAGGTAGTCGTCGATGTCGCTCATGCGGCCGGCCGAGATGACGATCTTTCCGTCGTCGTTCGTCTCGAACCCGCGAAGATCGTTGATCGTCGGGGTGACGAGCAATCGTCGGAGCTCGCCGGTCTCGACGTTCATCGTGATGTTGTGAACCGTGCCGATCTCCGTCCCGTCGGAGCCCATCACCGGCGTGTCGGAGAGCGTGGAAGCGAGGACCGTTGTCATGCGAGTCACTATTCGCGAAACAAATCAATAAAGTAACCGGAAGCGGAGACGCCGGACGACGGATCGCGACTCCGAGAGCCGCCACAGGGTCCTCCTTCCCTATTCGATTACTCTTCCTCTTCCGGCGTATCGGCCGCCTCGCTGTCGATCCGTCGGCTCACGTCGACCTGATAGTTCTCGAGGATGTCCCGGCCGAGCAGGACGGGGTAATCCATGTGACTGCGGTCCTCGACGCTGGCCGTGACGGTGTGCTGGTTGCCGCCGACGCCGACGACGACGTCGACGACGGGGCGGCTCTTGGACTGTTTGCTGCTGCCCGACCGAATGCGGGTGATGGACTTGATCGGGCCGGCACCGATATCGGCCGCGAGACCGGTATCGATGCTCGTCCGCGTCGCGCCCGTGTCGGACTTCGCGAGGACCGACTTCGACCCGCTCGTTCCGGAGAGGACGACCTCCTCGGTGTAGCCGATGATAGCGGGCTCCGTGTCCGCCGTGATCGATTCCGGGGGCTGGGCCGCCGGTCGCGAGTCGTCGAGGACGTTCGAGATGTCGCGCACCCGATCGTCATCGACCTCGCCGCCCGCGCGTTCGATCGCCAGTTTCGCGATGTAAGGCGCTGGGCTCACCTGCGTCGCTTCGTAGAGCCCCTTGAACCCCGCCGTCGGGTTGACCTCGAGGACGAACCAGCCCTCGTCGCCCTCGACGAGGTCGACGCCGGCGTAGTCGAGGCCGACGACGTCGGCCGCGCGTTGGGCCATCTCGCTGGCCTCCGCGGGGAGGTCCTCGGTCGCGTCCTCGACGGAGCCTCCGAGGGCGACGTTGGTTCGCCAGTCGTTGTCCGGCGCGTAGCGGTACATCGCGGCGATGACCTCGCCGCCGACGACGTAGACGCGCAGGTCGCGGTGGCGGACGTCCTCCTGATCGACGAGTTCCTGCAGGAAGGCGTAGCGGTTGCCGACCTTCGCGTTGATCGGATCGTCGGGGCCGACCTTCCACGTCCCGCCGCCGTGCGTGCCGATCGCCGTCTTGTACACCGCCTCGTCGCCGTACCGTTCCCGCGCGGCGTTGAGCGTATCGCCGCTGAGCGCGAGCGTCACGTCCGGCGTCCGAACGTCGTTCGACGCGAGCGCGGTCGCCGTCGAGAGCTTGTGAATCGCCGTCATCACCGCGCTCGGCCCGTTGAGCGTCGGAACCAGCTGCGAAAACGCGTTCACCAGCCCGAGTTCCTCCGCGGGCTGTTCGGTGTTCGACAGCAGCATTCGGTTCGCGATCACGTCGACATCGGGCTCGAGGACGGGGCTGCCGTCCACGACGCTGATAGACGTGTTCTCCGTTCGCAACCACTCGGAATCGTGTCCGAGATCCTCGACGGCGTTGAGAATCGCCTTGGTTTCCTTGCTCGTATGAAGACTCAATACCCCGACAGTCACGGGATCGGCACCGACCATACGGCCTAGACGCTGAGCCGTCGGATAAGTATTGGCAGTTCGTTCAGTTTCAGTTGAACGAACGATAGGACTACGGCCGGAACGGACCGCTCATCCGATGACCGACCGCACCTGCCCCGGATCGACCAGCCCGCTCAGCACTGCCAGCGCGCCCCACGTGATCGCACCCACCGCGATCGCTCCGAACAGCATGACCAGGCTCGAGACCATCGGCGTCACCAGCAACACGGAGACCGCCATCACGCCCGTGATCGCACAGATCAGTCCCGTCGTCCGCGCGAGCCGTCCGACGTGCAGGCCGAGTTCGGTGTGGACGATGTAGAGGTTCACGGCGACGTACACCGAGTGGGTCGCCACCGTCGCGATCGCGGCACCGACGACCCCGATCGTCGGAATCAGCAGGACGTTCAGACCGAAGTTGGCGACGGCGGTCCCGCCCTTCGCGACGGCGCGCGCTCGAGCACGTCCGAGGTAATCCAGGCTGTCGCTGGTCAGGTTCGTGATCGCTTGCAACACGACGAAGCCGGCGAGGACCTGCAGAATGGGGACCGCGTCCGCGTACTCGTTCCCGATCACCATCGTCAGGAACGGCTCCGCGACGATCGCGAGGCCGACCGCGGCCGGGATGTAGAGCAATAGAATGTTGGTCAGCGAGGTCTGGTAGATTCGTCTGGCCTCCTCGAGTTCGCCGGCCGCCTTCTGTTCGCCGAAGTTCGGCGAGATGGTAAAGCCGAGCGACTCCGCGGGCGCGAGCACGAAGTCAGTGATCTGCTTGGCGAGGGTATAGAACGCGACCGCGGCGGGGTTGAGGAAGAAGCCGACCAGCACGATGTCGATCTGTTTATCGATGACGTTCGCGCTCCGGGTCGCCGTCAGCGGGACGCTGTACTCCAACAGTCGGCGCGAGAGCCCCTCTTCGTACTCCTCAGCGGTCTCGTATCGCCTGTAGAAGCCGTAGTAGAGAATGCCCATTCCGACGGCGGCGGCGATCGCGTAGCCGACGATGTAGCCGAAGAACGCGCCGAGCGCACCGAGTCCCGCGAGCACGAACGCGACAGAGAAAACGAACCGACCGGCCCCGCTGATCGCCTGGACGATCGCGCTGTAGCCGAGGTGATTGAACCCCTGCAGCGCCACCTGTGCGAAGGTGCTCCCGGAGAAGACGACGAGATAGAGCACGCCCGCGGCGAGAAACGGGGCCGCTCCGGGATCGCCGAGTGTAGTCGCGATCCGCTCGTGAAAGAGCAACAGGACGTAGCCGACGACCGTCAGCAGGACGATCTTGGCCGTGATCACCGATCTGAGGAGGTGCGGAATCTGGCCCGGATCCGTTTCGCGGTACTCCGAAATATACCGTGCGACGGACTTGCTGAGCCCGAGATCCGCGAACAGCTGGACGATGGTCAGGATACCGATCGCCCAGTACAGCGCGCCGTACCCGTCAGGGTCGAGCAGGTACCGCGCCAGCACGAACATTAACAGCGCACTCGAAAGCATGTAGATCGCACGCGCGACGAGCGTTGCCTTGAAGCCGTGGACGATGTGGTCTTCCCTGTTCATAGTAGAGACGGGCGATGAGACACTCGTGACCGACCGACGCGGAAGTCGAGAGCGACCAACGTACTCGATGGCTCGAGGGATCAGTCAATTGTAATGGGGAGACAACAGCCCGAAAGCGACGATGACAGCGCCGACGACACCGAAACTCCCGGCACACGGTTCCGAGGCGGGCGGGATTCCGATGCCACCCGGCAGTACCGCACCTGTAATGCCACTCAAACGGCCGAAATACACCCGTACAGATAACTGAGACTGGTACTCAGTCTCGCGGACAGATAGGATAGTCGAACGGATCGGTGGAGACGTTCCCTAGAGGTACGAGGCGTCCCACCGCGTCGCTTTCCGCCGGTTACCGCATCTGTTGCACTCGATCCGTCCCATCGCGTCCATCGCGTTGTCGACCGAATCGCACGCGCCACAGAACCAGGCGTACTGATCGCGTCGGTCCGGACTCTTGTAGGCCGTGTAAAACGGCGACCGCGTCCCGCGGGCGGCCTCGCCGTAGCTCACGTAGATCGTCTCGCCGTCGGCCTCGACTTCGTCGATCGCACCCCACTCGCCGTCGTCCTCGAGATCGCACTCGACGTAGACGTTCTCGGTGAACGTCTCGTCGCCGATTTCGACCTCGCGCTGGCCGGCCTGCTCGAAGCCGTGGCTCCGGTAGAACTCGTTGCCGCCCTCGTTGTCCGCGAGGACGAAACAGCGGATCTGGTCTGCACCCATCTCGAGGAGTTCCTCGCGAGTGCGGACGAGCAGTCGCACGCCCGTGGCGTCGCCGCGGTGGTTCGGGTGGACATGTAGCCAGAGGAGCCGTCCCGTCTTCGACTGCTGGCCGACCAGTTCGCTCTGGGAGAAACCGACGATCTCGCCGTTGCGTTCGACGACCAGGAAGAGCGCACGGTCGTCCGAGAGTTCGTCGGTAAGCGAGTCGCCGTACCACTGCTCGATCGCATTGTCGATCGTCTCCGCCTCGAGGAAGGACGTGTACGTGGAGTCGAGCGAGTCGCGGGCGATCGAGCGAATCGCGTCGGCGTCCGATCGGGTAGCGTCACGAATCTCCATGTGTACCCATACCATGGCCAGATACAAAACGTATGCCCACGGTCCCAGATTCTGATCGCCGTTGTTCGAGGGAAACCGCGTTTCTCCGGAAAAGGGACAGGAACTGCTCGAGCACGCGCAATGAGTGGTCGCCGGGACGTCGAAGGGAGAAGATTCACGGTGGTGCCGCCGGAGAACGTCATATGAGCGACGACGCAGCGACCGAACCGCCCGACCAGTCAGCGGGATCCGAACCGATGACCGAGGCGTTCACGTACAACGGCGGCCGAGTCGATCCGGGCGAATCGGCGAACATTCGCTACGGTATCAGCGAAACGTATCTCGGGGATCCGGTCAGGATCCCGGTCACGGTGATCAACGGCGAGCAGCCGGGGCCGACGGTCTTTCTCTCCGCGGCGGCCCACGGCGACGAACTCAACGGGATCGAGGTCGTCCGGGAGGTGGCCCACGACTGGGATCACTCCGTGCTCCACGGGACGCTGGTCTGTCTGCCGGTCATGAACGTCCCCGGCTTCCTCGCACAGGAGCGGTATCTCCCGATCTACGATCGGGACCTGAACCGCTCGTTCCCCGGTCGCGAGGGATCGACCAGCGCCAGGCGGATGGCCCACCAGATCTATACGAATTTTATCGAGCCCTGCGACCTCGGGGTCGACTTCCACACGTCGACGCGCGGGCGAACGAACATGCTTCACGTTCGCGCGAACATGGAGCAGTCGGGCGTCTCTCGACTCGCCAAGGCGTTCAGCTCCAACGTCATCATCGCCGGCGAGGGGCCCTCGGGCACGCTCCGTCGCGAGGCGACCGAAGCCGGGATTCCGACGATCACCGTCGAAATGGGCGAGGCCCACCGGTTCCAGCGGCGACTGATCGACCGCGCGCTCACCGGCGTCGCGAGCGTCCTCGCCGAGTTCGGCCTCCATCAGGAGTCGTCGGTCCACTGGCCCGGGTGGCGAACTATCATCGACGACGACAACGAGAAGACCTGGCTCCGCGCCGACGCGGGCGGTATCGTCGACATGAAACGCGGTCGCGGCGCGCTCGTCGAGGAGGGCGAGGTCATCTGTACAATCACGAACCCGTTCAAGGAAGAGGAGGACATCGTCACCGTCGAGGCCCCCTTCACCGGCCTCATCGTCGGCGTCCTCGAGAACCCCGTGGTCTACCCGGGGAACCCGCTCTGTCACCTCGTCGGGCTCTCGCCGGACACGCTCACCGCCCTCGAGCGCGAGCGAACGACGGAGAGTTCGCGGTCCGAACTCCGACAGAACGACTGATCGATTCGGTAGTCGAACGTTCGGGAGCCGACTCCCGAACGAATTCGGGGATCCGTCGACGGAACTGATTTATTTCTGTATTTATTGGATCGGATAGAAAACGAGAAAGGAGAGATAAAAGTAACTTCTATACCCCCGCGGTCAAACGGTCCACATGAGCGCATGAGTCAGTCTTACAATCGCGGTCTCATCGAGGACTTCGGTCGCTGGAAGGAGTTCTCGGCCGGCATGTGGGCGTGGATTTTCCACAAGTTCACCGGGTGGGTCTTGATCGGCTACCTGTTCACCCACATCGCCGTGCTGAGTACCTCTATCGGTGGCGCACAGGGCGAAACGACGATGGTCGACGGAGAAGCGGTCAACGTCTACACGGCGACGCTGCAGGGGCTCGAGGGCCTGTTTCTCATCCGGCTACTCGAGGTCGGCCTGCTCGCGGTGGCCGTCTTCCACATCCTGAACGGCCTCCGCCTGCTGATGGTCGACCTCGGCGTCGGGCTCGAGGCACAGGACAAGAGTTTCTACGCCTCGCTGGTGTTGACGGGTGCAATCACCGTCGCGAGCGTCCCGACCTTCCTGACGGAGGTGACCATCTGATGGCCGAACGGTACTCTTCCTTTACCCCCGGCGGCACCGGCTGGTTCCTCCAGCGGATCACGGCGGCGTTTCTCGTCGTCGTTCTCGCCTTCCACTTCTTCCTCTTACACTTCGTCAACCACGCGTACGAGGTAACCTTCATGGGCACTCAGGCCCGAATGCAGAACATCGGTTACTTCCTCACGATGGTCCTGTTCCTGGTCACCGCCACGTTCCACGGCGTCAACGGCGTCTACAACGCGCTGATCAACCAGGGCCTCGAGGGGACCCAGAAGAAGGTCGTGCTGGCAGTGCTGGTCCTCGCCAGCGTCGGACTCGTCGCACAGGGCACCTACGTCGCACTCGCGATGCGAGGAATGATCTAATATGAGCACGCAACAAGCCGAACCCGAGAGTCAGGAAGCACCGGAAGACCCGGAGATGAAAGGCGCGGAGTCGCCGGCGGCCGAAGAGCAGAAAGGCGGCGGCATGGTCGACGAACACGCCGAGAAACGAGCGGAACTCGAGGGGGAGACCGTTCACATCAAGGTGTTCCGGTACGACCCCGAGGTCGAGGGGAAACAGGAACCGCGATTCGACGACTTCCACGTCCCCTTCGAGAAGGGGATGACCGTCCTCGACTCGGTCATGTACGCCCGCGACGAGTACGATTCGTCGCTGACCTTCCGACACTCCTGTCGGCAGGCCGTCTGTGGCTCCGACGCGTTCTTCGTCAACGGCAAGCAGCGACTCGGCTGTAAGACCCAGATCTCCGACTTAGAGCAGCCGGTTCGCATCGAGCCGCTGCCCCATCAGGAGGTCGTCAAGGACCTGGTCGTCGACATGGATCACTTCTACGACCAGATGCATACGGTCGAGCCGTACTTCCAGGACGAGGACACGCCCGCGACCGACGACTTGGAAGAGCAGCGCCAGAGCCCGGAAAACCGCGAGAAGATCAAGATGTCATCGCGGTGTATCTGGTGTGGCGCGTGTATGTCCTCGTGTAACATCGCGGCCGGCGACAACGAGTATCTGGGCCCCGCAGCGATCAACAAGGCCTACAAGTTCGCGATGGACGACCGCGAGGACGAGCAGATCAAGGAGCACCGACTCCGCATTCTCGAGCAGGAACACGGCGTCTGGCGGTGCCAGACCCAGTTCTCCTGTACCGAGGTGTGTCCGAAGGACATTCCGCTCACCGAGCACATTCAGGAGCTCAAGCGGGAAGCAGTCAAGAAGAACCTGAAATTCTGGTAAACATGTACGAACACGACGTTATCGTGGTCGGCGCCGGCGGCGCCGGCCTCCGGGCCGCGATCGCAGCGCACGAAGCAGGGGCGGACGTAGCGATGGTCTCGAAGCTCCACCCGGTCCGCAGCCACACCGGTGCGGCCGAAGGTGGCATCAACGCCGCCCTTCAGGAGGGCGACGACTGGGAGCTCCACGCCTACGACACGATGAAGGGGTCGGACTACCTCGGCGACGCGCCGGCGGTCGAGACCCTCGCCAAGAACTCACCCGAGGAGACCATCAATCTGGAACACTGGGGAATGCCCTTCTCCCGCGAGGAGGACGGCCGCGTCTCCCAGCGACCGTTCGGTGGCCTCTCGTACCCGCGGACCACCTACGCCGGCGCGGAGACCGGCCACCACCTGCTGCACACGATGTACGAGCAGGTCGTCAAACGGGGCATCCAGGTCTACGACGAGTGGTACGTGATGAACCTCGCGACGACCGACGAGGCCGACCCTAACGACCGCGAGTGTCACGGCGTCGTCGCATACGACGTCCAGTCCGGCAACATTGAAGGCTTCAAGGCCAATCAGGGCGTCGTCCTCGCGACCGGCGGCCCCGGCCAGGCCTTCGACCACACCACCAACGCCGTCTCCTGTACCGGCGACGGCCACGCGATGGCCTACCGCGCGGGCGCACCCCTCGAGGACATGGAGTTCATCCAGTTCCACCCCACGTCGCTGCCGTCGACGGGCGTCCTCATTTCCGAGGGTGTCCGCGGAGAAGGTGGCATCCTCTACAACAGCGAAGGCGAACGGTTCATGTTCGAGCACGGCTACGCGAACAACTCCGGCGAACTCGCCTCGCGTGACGTCGTCGCCCGCGCCGAACTGACCGAGGTCCAGGAAGGCCGCGGCGTCGAGGACGAGTACGTCCACCTCGATATGCGCCACCTCGGCGAGGAGCGCATCATGGACCGCCTCGAGAACATTCTGCACCTGGCGGAGGACTTCGAGGGCGTCGACGGGCTCGTCGAGCCGATGCCGGTCAAGCCCGGCCAGCACTACGCCATGGGCGGTATCGAGGTCGACGAGAACGGACAGACCTGCGTCAACGGCCTCTACGCCGCCGGCGAGTGTGCCTGCGTCTCGGTCCACGGCGGCAACCGACTCGGCGGGAACGCCCTGCCGGAACTGATCGTCTTCGGCAAGCGCGCCGGCCGCCACGCCGCTGGCGAGGATCTGGGCGAGCCCGAGATCCGGACCGGCTACGGCGACGACGTCGAGGACGAGACCGACGCCGACCTCCCGGTCCAGCCCGGCGAAGCGGGACTCGACACGGCCGGCGGCGTCGCCGCGGACGGCGGCGTCACGGCGGACGCCGAGGGGATCCTCGAGCGGACCGTCGAGACGGCCCGCCAGCGCGTCGACCGCCTGATGGACAAAGAGGACGGCGTCCAGCACGCCGAGATCCGCGCGAAGCTCCAGAAGGCGATGACCGACTACGTCAACGTCTTCCGGACCGAGGAGGGCGTCAAGAAGGCGCTGCGGCTCATCCGCGAGTGCCGCCAGGAGTACCAGGACGTCTACGTCGACGACCCCTCGCGGACGTTCAACACTGACCTCCAGCAGACCATCGAGACGCGGAACCTGATCGACGTCGCCGAAACGATCGCGCTCGGTGCGCTCGTGCGCAACGAGTTCCGCGGCGCTCACTGGCGACAGGAGAACCAGATCCGCGACGACGAGAACTGGCTCAAGCACACCCTCATCTCCTGGGACGAGGGCGAGCCCTCGATCTTCTACCGACCGGTCATTCTCGAGGGCGAGAACAAGACCTATGAGCCGAAAGAGCGCAGTTACTGACGCCACACCGGCGTTTCTCTGACCGCCGTTCTCCGTCCCGTCCGGTTCGATCGCTGTCGAAGCATTTCATATTTTCACCCTCGAAGCGACGCCGCGTTCGCTCGCGCCGCTAGACGCCGAGTACCTCGAGGAGATCGACGCCGATATCGAGATACTCGATCACCTTGTAGCCGACGTAAATTCCGACGATGCCCATGATTCCGGGGAGTTCCGGCGGTGCGGGGATCGGAACGTTGAGAAATCGGAACAGGGCACCCGTCAGCAACCCGGTCAGCAGTGCGAGGATAGTGATTTGCGTCGACATTGCGTCCCCTAACACTCGGGAGTGAGCCCACAAAAGCGGTCCGTCCGAATTCACGGGCCGCAGGACCCCCGTCAACAGCTATCACGGAACACTGATACGACGATCGACTATATGTCAAATCGGGTTCTCGAGCGCCTAGAACGCGGTTTCAACGCCATTCAACGAACGACGTATCACACATCGACGGGACAGGGAGTCGAGACGACTCCATGATTTCGACGATCGTTGTAGATGACATTTATTATCGTCGAAATACAGGCTATCGAGTATGACTCAGACAGCGGCGACGGGCCTCGATGTCTCGATTCCGACCGATCTCGACTCCGCTCGCGCGAAACTGGTGTATCTGTATCTGGCCGCCAGCGACGGTGCGACCGCCGACGACCTCTGTGACGATCTCGCGGTCACGAAGGGGACCGTCCTCTCGATTACCGGAACGCTTCGGGACCGTGGTCACCTCGAGCAGCGGGACGGACGGTACGAACTCGCCTAAGGAGCGATCGGCTGACTCGAACGGCCGGGAGCGAGGTCCGAGCGCTGCGAGGAACTCGCGACTCGAGGGAAGAACAAGCGCTTCCGAGCGGCGAGGGACCGCTGGTCCCTCGAGCAGTCGGCGTGCTCACAAATCGCATAGTTGTGGCATCACGAAACGGCGAAGTCGGCCCGCAGAGCAGAAGTTCGGTTCTTAGAGCTCGATTCGTTCCACTAACTGCTCGCGGTTCTCGTTCGTGTTGAGTGCGACGATCCGGATCTGGTCTTCGAGTCCGGAGTCCTCGAGTTTGGCCTTGAGCAGGTTGTCGACCTGGTAGACGCCGGCGGCGTTGGTCATCGCGATCTCGACCATGACGGGGGTGGTGTCGCCCCGCTGGAGCGAGACGCGGCTGATGGCCTGGCTCGAGAGGGTGTTGATGCCCCGGCCGCCGGACTCGTAGGGGATCCGGGAGCGGCCCCGTTCCATGTCGAGGGCGTCGGCGACGCGGATGACGCCGGCTTCGGTGGTCAGCGGCGTTTCGGCGGTGTGATGACAGAGGATCGCGTGGAGAGTCTCGCCTTTCATCCGGACGGTATCGGCGACGTCGTAGAACTCGGGGAGGATCCGCTCTAAGATGTCGGCGGCCAGCGGGATCGAGTAGTAAGCGTGGCTGTCGCGGTGGACGACGTGGCCGACGTCGTGCAGCGTCGCCGCGAGCGCGATGATGACCGACTCGTCCTCCTCGTCGAGGTTCTGCTGGCGCGCGCCGTTGAAGTCGACGTCGCCGGCCTTGAGGAGGTCGTACAGACACAGCGCCCGGTTGCGGACGATTTCGATGTGTTTCGTCCCGTGGTCGTTGTACCGCATCCGGTCGACCGCGTTGACGTTCTGTGCCTCGAGATAGGTCGTGATCTCCTCGTCGTTTTGGACGTACTCGAGGACGGCGTTTAATTTCTCGTCGGGAAAGTTGTGGTCGTCGTCCGGAGAGTAGACGCGGCGGGAGTCCTCGTCGGCGGCGGAGTCGCTCATACCTGAACGTCGGTTGCGGACTAAAAAAGCCCTGCGACGGTCGCGTATCGGCGGTCCCGGTGCGAGTTAGGAGAGGTCTTCGACCGCGGCCTCGACCTCGTCGTAGTCGGGTTCGACGCCGGGGTCGTCGCTGACCCACGAGTAAGCGATCTCGCCGTCGCCGTCGATGACGAACACCGAGCGCTTGGCGACGCCGTGGACGCCCAGGTCGGCGAAGTCCATCGACAGCCCGTAGTCGTCGATGATCTCCTTGTTGTAGTCGCTGATGAGGCCGAACTCGAGGCCGTTCTGCTCGCGGAACTCGTTCAGGGTAAACGGCGAGTCGCGGCTGACGCCGTAGACGGTGGCGTCGAGGTCGTTGAACGCGGCGAGGCGGTCCTGGAACGTACACATTTCGGTCGTACAGACGCCGGTGAAGGCACCGGGGAAGAACGCGAGGACGACCGGTGCCTCGTCCGCGAGGCGCTCGGAGAGCGTGAACTCCTCGATATCGCCGTTTGCGAGCGGTGCGGTGAAGTCGGGTGCGGCATCTCCAGTTGTTACCATCGTCTCATCATTGCGTGTAACCCCGAAAGACAGTTTCGTTATCGGAAGCGAAGCGCGGCGTGCGTACGCAGGCACCTCGAGACGGTCAGGGTCGACGACCGCGCGGCCGCGTTCGCAGTCAGATATACGCCCGTCGGATCACTAAAATCAGCCGTAGTCATCGGATAGCAAACAGTACACTGTCCCTTTGGGCGAATTTCGTCCGCAAACGGACTGTCGCGGCCGCTTGCTTACCTTAGTGGTCCAAAAAGGTTATAATTGCCAGCGGATAAGCCACGTATAGAGATGGTAGTCGAAACCGCACCGCTGTTCATCCCCGGCGGCATGGGGCCGCCCGAACTCGCGATCATTCTCATCATCGCGATCCTGCTTTTCGGAGCCAACAAGATTCCGAAACTGGCACGGTCGACCGGTGAGGCGATGGGCGAGTTCCAGAAGGGCCGCGAGAAAGTCGAAACGGAACTCGAAGAAATGCGTGACGGGAGCGGAAACGTCAGCGAGAGCGACCTCGAGGACGACGAGGAGTTCGTCGACACGGAACCCGTCACCACCGAGGAGGAGACGAGCACCGAGACCGGAACCGAGACGGAAACCAACTAAGTTCTTTTTGCGCCGGGGCGTGTGGCCTAGCGGACAGGGCAGGAGGTTCCTAACCTTCTGATCGTGGGTTCGAATCCCGCCACGCCCGTTCTGCGAGGAGCGGACGCGACGAGCGAACGGGCACGGAGATTCGAAGCACGGAACGAGCGAACGAAGTGAGCGACGTTCAGGCGGTTCGAATCCCGCCACGCCCGTTTTCTCGAAGCCCACCGGTGCCGAAGCGACGGCGCGCTCGAGGAGCTACCAGCGGTTCATCTCGAGTGATTTCGACCCGTCGGGATCTAGACGATCGTTCCATGCGATCGAGAGACACGCATCGGGAACGCCGACGGACGCGAGAAAACGAGTGCCGAGAGCGTGTCGTCAGTGGCCGCCGCGTCGTTCCCGGTTCGGGTTCCCGAATCGGGTCAGCGGCTCGAGTTCTTCCTCGGGGACGTCCTCGAAGGCGGCGCGGGCAATGACGCGGCGGTGGACTTCGTCCGCACCGTCGACGATGCGGAACTGGCGGACCGACTCGTAGAAGTCCGACAGCGGGAGGTCCTTCCCGATGCCGTTGGCACCGCAACACTGGACGGCCAGATCGATCGCGTCCTGCGTGACGTTGGCGGTGAACACCTTGCACATCGAGACGGGGACGCGGGCCTCGTCGCCGGCGGCAATCCGGTCTGCTGCGTCGCGGATGCCGGTGCGGGCCATGTGGAGTCTCGTCTCGGCGTCGGCGATCCGATGGCGGAGCGACTGCTTGTCCGAGAGGGTGGAGTCGAACCCCTCGCGCTCGCTGATGTAGGCCTTCGCGATGTCGAGCGAGCGCTGGGCCATTCCGGAGTAGCGCATGCAGTGAGTCAGGCGCGCGGGGCCGAGCCGCTCCTGGGCGTGGGTAAAGCCCTCGTTCAGTTCACCGAGCAGGTGTTCCTCGGGGACGCGGACGTTCTCGTACCGGATTTCGGCGTGAGAGGCACCGCGATTTCCGCCGCCCATATGGGGGACGTCGCGGATGACCTCGACGCCGTCGGCGTCGGCGGGAACGAGGAAGAGCGAACAGCCCTCGTAGGGATGGGCCTCCGGATCGGTTCGGGCGAGGACGATCAGCACGTCCGCCTCGACGCCCTGCGTCGTCCACCACTTGTGGCCGTCGATGACCCACTCGTCGCCGTCCCGTTCCGCCGTGGTCTGGATCATCTTCGGATCCGAGCCGGCCCCCTGCATCGGCTCGGTCATCGAGAAACCGGACTTGATCTCTCCCTGAACGAGCGGCTCGAGGTAGGTCTCCTTTTGCAGGTCGTCGCCGGCCAGTTCGAGCAGGTGCATGTTCCCCTCGTCGGGCGCGTCGACGCGCATCGCGACCTGCCCGAGGAGGCTACGGCCCGCCTCCTCGAACGCGGGAAGTGAATCGCGGAAGGAAAGTCCCATCCCGCCGTACTCCTCGGGGATCTGCGGAGCGTAGACGTCGTATTCCCGGGCCGCCTCCCGCAGCTCTGTAATGGTACCGCTCGAGACGGCCATCCCGCCGGCTCGCTCGCGTTCGATCGGCAGGACGACTTCCTCCATCAAGGCGTTGGCGCGCTCGGCAACCTCGCGCGCCCGTTCACTGTCATCGTAGCGCATAGCGGGTGTACTCCCGACCGACGGCTAAGCGTTCGGAGAACCCCCACGCGGTCGCAACTATCCCCGTGATTTTTGATGAGGAACGAATCGTGCCGAACGTGATCGGTGCGAATCGGTCGCACGTCGGTCAGGGAACGGGGAGCGGCGGCAAAAAATCGAAATCGGGACTACCGCGCCGTCCAACCGCCGTCGGCCGCGAGCACGGAGCCGGTCACGTAGTTCGCGGCGTCGCTCGCGAGGAAGACGACGGGGCCGGCGATCTCCTCGGGGTCGGCGAAGCGCTCCAACGGCGTGCGGTCGATAATCGACTGGCGAAGCTGTTCGTTGCTCTCGAGGTCCTCCGTCAGTTCCGTCGAGACGTAGCCCGGCGCGACGGCGTTGACCCGAACCTCCGGAGCCCAGTCCAGCGACATGCTCTTCGTCAGTCCGACCAGCCCGTGCTTCGAGGCGACGTAGGGGTGCTGGCGCGGCAGGCCGACCAGGCCGCCGACGCTGGCGACGTTGATGACCGACCCCCCGTCGCTCTCGAGGAGGTGGTCCGCCGCGGCGCGCGTGACCTCGTAGGCACCGTTCAGGTTGACGTCCAGCACGCGGTCGAGGCTCTCGGTCTCGACGTCTTCCGGCCGGCCGAGCGCGTCGTCGGGGTTGAAGCCGGCGTTGTTGACGACGATGTCGACGCCGCCGAACTCGTCGGCGGCGCGGTCGATGACCTCGGTGACGGCGTCGCCGTCCGTCACGTCCGCGGGAACGGCGAGTGCGTCACCGCCCGCGTCCTCGATGTCTGCGGCGACGGCCTCGATTTCGTCCGTCGATCGGGCGCTCGGAACGACCGCGGCCCCCGCGTTCGCCAGTTCGACGGCGATCGCGCGGCCGATGCCGCGACCGCCGCCCGTTACCACTGCGACTCGTCCGTCGAGATCGAATAACTCGCTCATTGATCCTCCGTTTCGGCGTCGCCTACGTCAAGCTTTTCGCGTAGCCCCTGCTTGTCGAACTTTCCGGTCGCGGTCTTGGGGATCCGCTCAACGACGCGGATCTCGTCGGGGAGCCACCAGTCGGGCTGCTCGAGCGTCTCCTGCAGGTGCTCGTACAACTCGTCCTCGTCGGGGTCGGCGTCCTCGGCCGTGACGACGGTCGCGAGCGGCCGTTCCTGCCACTTCTCGTGTGGAACGCCGACGACCGCCGACTCGACGACGTCCGGATTGGCCATCAGGGCGTTCTCGAGCGCGATTGAGGAGATCCACTCGCCGCCGCTCTTGATGACGTCCTTCGCGCGATCGACGACCTCGATGTAGCCGTCCTCGTCGACCGAGACGATGTCGCCCGTCTTCAGCCACTTTCCGGAGGACGAAACGTCCTCCGACGTCCCGCTCGCATCGCTCGCGGGACCCCCCTCGAAATCCTCCTCGTTGGCCTCGGGGCGGTTGTAGTACTCCGTGATCACCGTCGGCCCGCGGACCCACAGTTCGCCAGCGGACTCGCCGTCCCAGGGAACCTCCTCGCCGTCGTCGTTTACGACGCGCATCTCGAGTCCGGGCGAGAGAAGACCCTGTTTCCGGCGCTTCTCGTACTTCCGGCTCGGATCCCAGTCGGCCATGCGGGACTTCGGTCGGGAGACCGAGCCGATGCTCATCGTCTCGGTCATCCCCCAGGCGTGTTCGACGGTGACGTCGAACTCCTCGTCGTACCGGCGCATCATCTCCTCGGGCGCGGCGCTGCCGCCGACGACGATTCGCTCGAGAGAGGAGAGGTCGCCGCCGTGCTCGTCGACGTGCTCGAGCAAGTTGATCCAGACCGTCGGCACCCCGGCGGTCATGGTGACGCCCTCGCGTTCGATCAGCTCGAGCAGATCGGCCGCGCTCGGCGAGGGGCCGGGATAGACCTGCGTCGCGCCGGCCATCGTCGCGGCGTAGGGGAACTCCCAGGAGTTGACGTGGAACATCGGCACGACTGGCATGACCACGTCGCGCTCCTCGATACCGAGGCCGGCGGGGGTCATCACCATCATCGCGTGGGCGTAGATCATCTTGTGGGTGTACTCCACGCCCTTCGGCCGGCCCGTCGTGCCGGAGGTATAGCACATCCCCGCGGGGTACTCCTCTTCCAGGTCGGGCATCTCGCTCTCCGGAATCGGGTCGTACTCCGCGACGAGGTCCTCGTAGGCGACGGCATCGATGGAGGTCTCGGGAACAGTCTCATCCATCACGACGACCTGCTCGACGGAGAGCTCCGACCACAGTCGCTCGATGGTCTCGAACGGCTCGCCCGGATCGACGAACAGGATATCGTCGTCGGCGTCCTCGACGATGTAGACGACGTCGTCGTCACCGAGCTGAACGTTGATCGTGTGCAACTGCGCGCCCGAGAGGGGCGCGGCGTAGTACGTCTCGAGGTGGCGGTGATGGTTCCACCCGAACGTGCCGATCCGGTCACCGTGGCCGAAGCCGCGGTCGGAGAGCGCGGCCAGCAGCGCCCTGACGCGCTCGCCGAACTCGCCGTAGGAGGTGTCGACGATGCCGTCATGGGTCCGGGAGACGAGTCGCGTCTCCGGGAAGAGGTTCGTCGGCCGCCAGAAGAACGGCCGGATCGTCAGGTCGGACATCTCAGGCCACCTCCTCCGGGGAGACGGCGAGGTACTTCTCGAGCAGGTCGTCGCGCTCGCGGATCTCCTCGATGGAGCCCTCGAACACGATCGAGCCGGTATCGATGACGTAGCCCCGCGTCGCGAGTTCGAACGCGAAGTTGACGTTCTGCTCGGAGAGCAGGACGGTCACGTCCCGGTCGACGACGTCCTGGAGCATCTCCCGGAGGTCGTCGACGATGACGGGTGCCAGTCCCTCGGTCGGCTCGTCGAGCAATAGCGTCGACGGCTGCTGGACGAGCGCGCGAGCGACGGCGAGCATCTGCTGTTCGCCGCCGCTCAGGTTCTGGCCGTTGTTCGTCCGCAGGTCGTCGAGGATCGGGAACAGCTCGTACATCTCCTCGACGGGGCGCGGATCCGCCGCGAGCTTGTGCGCGAGGACGATGTTCTCGTGGACGGTCAGCGTCGGGAACACCCGGCGGTCCTCGGGGACCAGATTGATCCCGAGTTCGTTGATCTCGTCGGGCGATTTCCCCACGATGTCCTCGCCGCGGTATCTGATACGCCCGCGTCGGGGCGGAGTCACGCCCATGATCGAGCGCATCGTCGTCGTCTTTCCGGCCCCGTTGCGACCGAGCAGTGCGACGACTTCGCCTTCCGCCAGATCCAGCGAAACGTCGTGGAGGATGTGGCTGTTTCCGTAGTAGGTGTCGATCTCGTCGATGTCCAGAACGGTCATACGGTCTCACTTCCGAGGTAGGCTTCGGTCACTCGTTCGTCGTTCAGTACCGCCTGCGGTTCGCCGTCGGCGAGCACCGCACCGTCGGCGAGGACGACGATCCGATCGGAGATGTCGGTGACGACGTCCATGTCGTGTTCGGTGACGATGAACGTCGCCTCGATGTCCCGATTCAGCTCCTGAATGAGCGAGACGATCTCCTCCGTCTCGGTCGGGTTCATCCCCGCGGTCGGCTCGTCCAAGAGGAACACCGTCGGCTCGATCGCCAGCGCCAGCGCGATCTCGACGTTGCGCTTCTCGCCGTGGCTCAGCGTATCACACTGGGTCTCGGCGATGCTCGTCAGGTTGGTGAGCTCCATGAGCTCGTCGATTTCCCGGTTGAGTTCCTCGTCGACCTCTGGACGCGAGCGCATGTCGAATGTCCGCCCCTCGTGGGTGATCCGCGCGACCTGTAGGTTCTCGCGGACCGTCAGCCCCTCGAAGATGTTCGTGATCTGGTAGGACCGCGAGAGGCCGTTGCGCGCGACCTCGTGGGGTTCCGCGTCGGTGATCTCGCGCATGTCGCCGTCCTTGCGGAGCCAGATCTCGCCGCTGGTCGGCTGCAAGACGCCCGTCAGCAGGTTGTAGAACGTGGTCTTCCCGGCCCCGTTGGGACCGATGATACTGGTGACCTCCTCGTCGTCGAACGCGAGGCTGACGTCATCGGTGGCGATCAGATCGCCGAACTGCTTGCGCAGTTCCTCGGTGCGGAGGACGGTCGTCATCGGTCGACACCCCCGTCGTCGGATCGCCCAGTGAGCTGTGACGTCGCGTTCGCGAACTTCTCGCTGATCGACTCGCCGACGAACGACGCCGCTTCGCCCGCGCCGCCGCGGTCGTAAGCTGCCTGGACGTCCTGGAGCCACGCACCGATCATGGCCAATCCGCCGGCGGCCCCCTGCTTGAAGTAGAGGACGACGACGATGAGCATGATTCCGAAGAACAGCTCCCAGTAGGCCTCGAGCGCCGGGAAGCGGCTGATCCCCCACCGGACGTAGTGGTAGAGGAACGCGCCGACGATCGGCCCGCCGAAGTATCCGGCACCGCCGATGACGGTCGCGACGACTGGCGTCGCGCTCATCGTCCAGTGGGCTTCGTTGGGCGTGGCGACGCTCGCGAAGCCGGCGATCAGGACGCCGGCGATGCCGACGAACAGCGCCGAGACGATGAAAGTCATCCAACGATGGACGGTGACGTTGACCCCGAGCGCTGCGGCCCGATCGGGGCTCTCGCGGAGCGCCTTGCAGATCGTGCCGAACGGCGAGTTGACGATCCGCCAGATGGCGTAGATCGACGCCACGACGATCGTCGCCGTGAGGTAGTAGTACGTCCGCCGTTCGCCGAGTCTGAACTCCGTCCCACCGAGTTCGACGGTCCCGAGCAGGACGAAGATGCCGTCGGTCCCGTTGGTGAGCCCGTAGGGATCCTGGAGCAACAGCGAGTAGAACAGCATCCCGAAGGCGAGGGTGATCAGCGCGAAGTAGATCTCCTCGAGGCGGACGCTGAGGTAGCCGACGGGAATCGCGAGCACGAGCGCCAGCAGGACGCCGACGAGCCCGCCGACGACGAACGTAGCAAGCGGCGCGAGGCCGGTACCGACGACGTCGGCGATCGGCGACTGGTAATCGCGTATCACGATCGCGAGCCCGTACGCGCCCGCACCGAAGAACATCGCGTGCCCGAACGAGAGTAACCCGGTGTAGCCGTACAGCAGGTTGAAGGCGACGGCGAACAGCGCGATGATCAGGAACTCGGTGAACAGGTACACCTGAAACCGGGGACCGAAGGAGACGAGTACCAGAGCGAGCAGACCGAGCAGCACGAACCGCTCGCTGGTCCAGCCGTTACCGACCGCTCGGTATCCGAACGCACCGATCCGACCGATGAGTCCGTCCTCTTGCGTGCTCATTCACCGATCCCTCCGAACAGTCCTTCCGGTTTGAACAGTAATACGATGACCATAGCGAGGAACGGGACTGCGATGCTGCCGGCGGCGAAGAACTGGGGGACGATGCTCTGCATCATGCCGACGAACATCGCGCCGACGAACGCGCCAGACAGCGAACCGAGACCGCCGATGACGACGATGATGAACGCGTCGATGATCACCGACTCGCCCAGGCTCGGGCCGATCGATTGCATCGGAGCCGCGAGGGCACCGCCGAGGCCCGCGAGGAGACTCCCCGCGAAGAACACCGCGGTGTACAGCCGTGGCACGTCGACGCCGAGCATCGACGCCATCTCCCGGTCCGAGGAGGTCCCCCGGACGAGCGATCCGAAGTAGGTCTTCTTGATGAACAGCCAGAGGCCGACCATCACAGCGAGCGCCGCGACGATGACGAACAGCCGGTAGGCGGTGAACCGACTGCCCCCGATCGACACGGAAAAGTCGAGCAGTCCCGGGACCGGCGTCGGATACGGTTGCGACCCCCAGACGAAGCGAACCGCCTCGTGAATGATGAGGACGAACCCGAACGTGACGATCAACTGATCGAGGTCGCTGTCGGCGCGGTCGTACAACGGCCGAATCGTCACCACTTCGATGAGCGCGCCGACGAGACCGACCGCGATCGCGCCGACGACCATCCCCAGCCAGAAGTTTCCGACCAGGTTCGTCGTGACGGTCAGGGCGAAGTACGCGCCGAGCATGTAGAACGCTCCGTGTGCGAAATTGAGCACGCCGAGCACGCCGAAGATCAGGCTCAACCCGACGGCGATCAGGAACAACCGACTTCCGAGGCTTAGCCCGATAACGACGTCACCGAGCCCGACGAGTGGAAATATGTTTATCGGATTCATGGCAGTAATCGTGATGGTTGATCCTACAGGCCCGCGGGCAGGTCCGAGCCCTCGAGCGCGCCCCGAACGTCTGCCGGTGCGGCGTCGTACCGTTCGACCGGGTCCAGCACGTTGCTTTCCCACTCCTCGTCGTAACTGACTTGGCCCCAGATAGAGGCGACCGAAGCCTGGTTCGTCTCGGTGAACTCGTACTCACCGACCGGACCGGTGTGTTGCATCCCGGAGAACTGACCGATCAGATCGTCAGCGCTCGTGCCGCCGCCCTCTTCGATCGCCATCTTATACAGGTATACCGCTCGGTAGGCACCTTCGGCGTTGTACGTCGGCAGCGTGTCGTACTCCTCGACGTACGTCTCTCGGAAGGTGTTGTTCTCCTCGCTGTCGGGAACGAAGGGGTCGTACCGGGTGGACGCCCACGTTCCCTCCGGGATTGGGTTTCCGTCGGACGGCAGGTCCGTCCCCATCCCGACGCTGATCAACGTGTGATCGATCTGATCGAACCAGCCGGAGTCTTCCGCTTGACCGAGGAACGTCGTCAGGTCGGAACCCCACAGCGGCGTGATAACGGCGTCCGGGTCCGCGTCGAGGATCGAACTGATGAACGGCGAGTAGTCGTTCGTCTCGAGAGCGGGGAACTGCTCGGCCGTGAACTCGGCGTCGACGCCGATCCCCTCCGCGAAGGCCTGGAAATAGGCCCACGTGTCGTACCCGAACGCGTAGTCGGGACCGATCGTCGCCCACTCGGTCGCGTCGAGCTCCGAGGCGACCTGTGCGGCACCGAACATGTCGTGGGCGACGGTGTTAGAACACCGAAAGACGTAGTCGTTACCGACCGAATCTTCCGTTTCGCCCTCGGGTGAAGTGACGTACGGCGTCGCCGCGTGCGTGATCATGAGCGGCATCTGGTTTTGCTTGATTTGGGGAGCGATGTTCTGTGCGACACCGCTGCTGTCGAGTCCCATCAAGCCGTCGACGCCCTCTTCCTCGATCAGGCTGGTCATCTGCTGGGTTGCCGTGTTGGAGTCGGCCTCCGTGTCGCGGAGGATCACCTCGACGTCGTCACCGTCGATACCGCCGTCGTCATTGATCTCTTGGACCGCGAGATCGTATCCTCGCTCGGCTTCCTCGCCGTACAGCGAGGCGAAGCCGGACATGATGTTCAGCGCACCCAGCGTGACGCCGCTGCCACCCCCACCGCCGAGACAGCCGGCGATCGATGCGAGCCCCGCGCCGGCCGTCGCCGTCTTCAGAAACGTCCGACGATCGTATCCAGCGCTGCTACTTGGTGACGCAATACTTCGTGACCCTTGCGCTACGTTATTATCTCCCACTGTCAACCACGTCCTGACGTGGGCAATGAGTATATATAAACATGATGTATAGATTCAAACATGAGGTGTTCTGAGTTACCCAAATTGGTGCCAGGTATCATACTGCCATCCCCGATTTTGCGGTTATTATAGAAGTGTCTGAGTTATCATATTTCTAATTACACTACGGCCGTATTGCCATCGATTACTCGGTCAAATACCAGCGTATTACTATCATTTATATGTCTTATATCCTCAGTGACCGCGGTGAATCGATCGAACACGGGTGGATTTTGGATTATCAGAAATGGTAATGGGCGGATGAATTTTTTGAGGGGTGAACGTCAGCGTGGATGCAATGGCTATTGACGAGGCCGACCAATCGGATGCCGGGGACTATTCTGAGGGGGAGGCATCCGACTCTGCGTCGGAAGGCGAGCGGTCTCAAACCGCTGATCTGACGTCGAATTCGGCGATCAGCGTCGGCGAGTACACGTGGGAAGAATTCATGAAGGAGTACGGGTACGGCGACGAAGTGGCTGACCTGTATCCCGACGACGGTGCCGAGACAGACCAGCTCGGACTCGATACCGGCGCGAACGTCGGGCCGATCCCGAGCGGGGACGACTGGGACCGAGTCGAGTTCGATCCGACGTCCTACCTCGGCTACCACCCCGACGACCTCGAGGAACAGATCCTGCCGATCGCCGGCGACAACGCTGCCACGCTCCAGCCGATCGTCCAGAAGTACACCGACCCGGAGACGACACCGGTCATCAAGGACATCTGGACCTGGGAACACTACAAGCTGGCGTACGATCACGACGAATCGTCACCGCTCGACAAATCGGACGCGCTCGGCTTCGATCCCGATACGATAGAGGGACGTCTGGCCGCTGCCAACGACGCCGCCTTGGACCTCGACGACGTCGTCGAGGAACGCACCGTCAACGTCGAAGAGGATCTCGACGAGGACGAGTTCTTCACGACGCCCGCGGGGAACACCACCGTCTCCAATCGCTACGATCTCGAGAAAGCGGTTCCCTTCGAGAAGAAGACCCACTTTCGGGAGGTCGAGCGCTACTGGGTGAACAAACCCTACGCCTACGTCGTCATCTTCCATTCGGAGAAGGAAAACGAGAAGAAGTACTACATGATCGAGCCCTACCAGAACGAGATCGAGATGGAACTCAAAGAGTTCCTCTCGGGCAAACTCAGGAAGGCGATCAAGTACTCCGAGGACGGCATCAAGGAGAAGGCGACCGAGGGCGGCCGCCGAACGGTGATCGAGGACGAAACCCGACGGTTGCTGAAACGGTACGACCTCTTCGAGGCGACCTCGGGCAGCACGTCCGAAGGGATGGTTCAGGTGCTTCGAGGACTGCTCGACGGCGACGAGGAGGCCGTGGCCGAGGCCGAGGACACCGGCCCGAGCCAACTCGGCGGGATCGAGGTCCGACCCGAACCGGCCATTCTCGCGGACGACCCGGACACGCTGAGCGAGTATCAGGTCGAGAAGCTCCTCTATGAGCTCACGCGGGACTTCATCGGCTACGAGCGTATCGACGGGATCAAACACGA
Source organism: Natrinema amylolyticum (assembly GCF_020515625.1). NCBI lineage: Archaea > Methanobacteriati > Methanobacteriota > Halobacteria > Halobacteriales > Natrialbaceae > Natrinema > Natrinema amylolyticum. The sequence goes on along the minus strand of NZ_JAIWPJ010000002.1, from coordinate 870,496 downwards.
CATCAACGTCGAGGACATCTCCGTCGACGGCTACAACTCGCCCGTCTTCGTCTATCACTCCGAGTACGAACAGATCATCTCGAACATCTACCACGGTGAGGAGGAACTCGACGATTTCGTCGTCAAACTCGCCCAGCGGTCGGGCAAAGGGATCAGTAAACGACTACCACAGGTCGACGCGACGCTCCCCGACGGCTCGCGTGCCCAGCTCACCCTCGGAAAGGAAGTCTCCGACCACGGGACTAACTACACCATCCGTCAGTTCAAGGACGTTCCGTTCACCCCGATCGACCTCATCAACTGGAACACCTTCAGCCTAGACGAGATGGCCTTCCTCTGGCTCGCCATCGAGAACCACAAGAGCCTGATCTTCGCCGGCGGTACTGCGTCCGGGAAGACTACCTCGCTGAACGCCGTCTCGCTCTTTATCCCCTCGAGCGCCAAGATCGTCTCCATCGAGGACACCCGCGAGGTCGAACTCCCGCAGCGAAACTGGATCGCCAGCGTCACTCGTCCCTCGTTCTCCGACGACGAACAGGGCGACGTCGACGAGTTCGACCTGCTCGAGGCCGCACTGCGCCAGCGGCCCGACTACATCGTCATGGGTGAGATCCGTGGCGAGGAGGGGCGGACGCTCTTCCAGGTCATGTCGACGGGTCACACCACTTACACCACCTTCCACGCCGACTCCGTCGACGAGGTGCTCAAGCGGTTCACGACTGATCCGATCAACGTCTCGAAGACGATGTTCACCGCGCTGGACCTCGTCTCGATTCAGACGCAGACCCGCGTCCAAGGCCGGAAGGTCCGCCGGAACAAGTCGCTGACCGAGATCAACCACTACGAGGCCGAACACGACGAGATCAACGTTCAAGACGTCTACCAGTGGCAGGCGGAGACCGACGAGTACCTCAAGATGGGGGACTCGAACACTTTACAGGAGATCCAGTTCGATCGCGGGTGGAGCAAGGAGAAACTCGAGGAGGAACTGTTCAAGCGCGAGGTCATCCTCGCGTACCTCATCAAGAACGAACTGAACACGTACGCACAGGTCGCGGCGACCGTGCAGGCGTTCATCAACGATCCCGAGACCATCCTCACGCTCATCGCGAACGGGCAACTCGAGGACAGCCTCGAGGACCTCCGCGAGATGGAGAGCGTCCTGATCGACGTTGATCCCGAAAAGGAGGAGCTCGTTCCGCGGCCCGAGGCGACCAGCGAGACGTACAACCTCTCGATGGACATCTTGGAACGGGCCGAGGAGTCACTATTCGAGGAGTTCCGCGGGGAAGTCCCCAGCGGACTCGCGAATTCGCTGGGCGACATCGAAGCAGAGAGCACGATCGAGGTCGACCGCGCCGACAGCGACGAGTTCGAGTTCGGCGGCGACGTCGACGGGACTGTCGACGAAGAGGAGTGGGAACTGGGCGACAGTTCGACCGAATTCGCCATCGAAGGCGAGGACGGCGGCGACGAGCCGGCGTGGCTGAGCGACGGGGACGGGGCCGATGCAGATAGCGACACCGGAGCGCCCGCGGTCACCGGGAACACCGTCTCCGATGGCGCGGCCACCGACGAAACGGCTACCGATGCCGATTCCGGCCCGGTATCGGGAACGGCCGATGAAACCGCGATATCCGGCGATTCCGGCAGTGCCATCGATTCTCCTGCAGCGAGTGACACACCGGAAGAGACCCCAACTACCCAAGCCGAAACGTCGACCGCTGGCGGCGGGGACGCTGGGCGACCGGCCGAGTCGGACGCGGACGAGCGCGGCCCAGCCGACAGCACGACCGAATCGGGCGGTACCGAGGCGAGTGACGCCGCGGGATCGACAGCGAACGATTCGACGGTGTTCCCCTCCGACGATCCCGATGATAGCGATCTGGGCGGACTGTTCGACGATATGGGCGAGACGATCGACGATCCCGAGTCGGGACAGACGACTGGCGACCACGAGTCGCCGACACACGGTCGACCGGACACCTCCGGATTCGACTCGATGTTCCCGGAAGACGATCTCGATTCGATCTTCGATCCGGACTCGAGCGACGGTACGCCGGCAGACGATCTCAGTGAGCAACTCGCTGCCGGGATGGACTCGGCCTCAAGCGACGAACCGGAGCCACCGACGATCGACATCGACAGCGGAGCAACGAAGTCGGACGAGACCAATCGCGACGAGGGTGGCGATGACACCGGTACGGGGAGCGACGACCAGTCAACGACGGAAGCCACCGACGGTGAGCCGCCGACTATCGATATCGACGACGGAGGTGGGGACTCGTCGGCCGATGTCACCTCCGATGACGGGCCGATCGATGGGAGCGAACCGACGACCGCCGAACCGAACGCGGAGCCGGACGAGTCCGCGACGGACGACTCGATATTCGGTGGCGAGTCGGAGTCGATCTTCACCGACGATGACGGGGAGACGGTCGACGATGACGGGTCACTGTTCGACGACGCCGACTCGAACGACGATGCCGATTCGAACGACGAGTCGATTTTCAAGGACGACGATGACGAAAAATCGACTGACGGCAACGGCGGCATCTTCGACGCTGACGGAAGTAACGAGGAGAGCGACTCATGAGCCTCCAAACGACGGACAGTGGCGGATCGGGTATGTCGGGCAGTTCCGACGCACTCGGTGATCGGTTCTATCCCCTCTACGACCGGTTATTCGGGGACGACAGCGAGTTCGTCGCGGATGTCGAGACGAAACTCGCGCAGGCCCGGATGACGGACACGGTCGAACTCTATCTCTCGCGAGCGCTCGGAATCGGGTTCATCAGCGGTCTCACCCTCTGGCTGATCGGGCTGCTGCTCGGCTACGGGATCTTCGCCATCGGCCTTCTCTCGAACGAGACACTCATCGGCATTCCGGTCGGTAACGGGCTCCTCCTCGAGATCATCGAGCTACTTCGCGTCCCGGCTATCGTCTTCTTCACTGGCCTCATACTCGGCACGATCGGGTTCGGGATCGGCTTCGGATCGATGGTCGCGATCCCCTACTCGCGTGCGTCCTCCCGCAAGCGCGAGATCAACATGCTCCTGACCGACTCGGTCTCGTTCATGTACGCCCTGTCGGTCGGTGGCCTGAACCAACTCGAGATCATCGAGGCGATGGCCCAGGCCGACGACACCTACGGCGAGGTCGCAAAGGAGTTCCAGAGCATCGTCAAGGAGACCGAATACTTCGACATCGACTACCGGACGGCCATCCGGAAACAGGCACTGGAGACCCCGAGCGACGACCTCTCACAGTTCCTGACCGACATGCTCTCGATCGTCAACAGCGGTGGTGACATGGAGAGCTTCCTCGAAGACAAGAAGGAAAAGCACCTGCGCACGGCAAAGCAGGAACAGGAACTCACCCTCGAAACGCTCGAGCTGTTCGGGGAGATGTACATGACGCTGTCGCTGTTTCCGCTCCTCCTGATCATCATCATGGTTATTATGCAAATGATCCCGGGTGCAGGCGTCTCCAACCAGATGCTCTACATGACCGTCTACGGGTTGATTCCGATGATCGGCGTCGCCTTCATCGTCCTCGTCTCGACGGTCAAACACGACGAACCCGGTGACGGCTTCCTCTCGATGGAGGATACCGGCCAGCGGACCGAAACCGGTCAGGACGACGGCCTACTGGGCCTCGGACTCATCGAACAGTTCACGGGCGATCACCGCGTCTTCGATCGAATCAAGAACCGCGAGGGGACCTACGAGACGATCGAAGTCCTGCGGAAGCCGCATCTCTTCTTCAGGGACAATCCGCTGATCACTCTCGCATTGACCGTGCCGACGGCACTCGTCATCGTCGTCACGGCCATGGTAAACGGGGCGACGCCGATGTCGTGGGAGGAACTCCTCGAGAAACCGATCTGGGGAACGGTCATCTACCTCTACGTGCCGTTGTACATCGTCGCGCTTCCGTTAGCTATCTTCCGCGAGTGGAACGCTCGCCACAGAACCGCCGTCGTCAACAAACTCTCCGAAGACCTCCGCAAACTCTCGAGTTCGAACGATACCGGACTGACACTCCTCGAGTCCTTCAAGGCCGTCTCCGACACGACGAACGGTAAACTCGCAAGCGAGTTCGAGATCGTGCATACGAAGGTCAACTACGGAACGAGCATGAAAGAGGCGCTCATCGAGTTCAACAACAAGTACCACATTCCGCGACTCGCCAGAACGATGCGCCTGATCACTGAAGCCCAGGAGGCGTCGAACGAAATTTCGGACGTCCTCCGGACGGCCGCGACTGCGAGCGAGAACCACGACGACATCCAGCGGGAACGCAAGTCCCGGACTCGCATGCAAATCGTGATCATCATCATGACGTTCATGACGGTGCTTGCGGTGATCGCGATTCTCAAGACACAGTTTATCGACACGATGGCCGGTCTCGAGAGCAGTAGTGGCGGTGGTGGATCCGGCGGTGGCGGCGGCGCAATGAGTGAGGCCAACCTGAGCGAAAACATCAACGTCGACATGCTGTCGGTGTTGTTCTTCCACGCGGTGACCCTTCAGGCGCTTATCTCCGGATTTATCTGTGGATATATGCGGGATGCCAGCATATTGAGCGGGTTGAAATACGCGGTCGGACTGTCAGCAATCGCACTCATCGGCTGGACACTGGTGGCCTGAGATGAGCCGAAAACGAACAGCCGACCGAACGCGGGACCGAACTCGACGACCCCGAACGATTTCCATCTCACTCGCGGATCGGGGCCAGACCACACAGGATTTCGCCGTCGGAATCGGCGTCTTCCTGCTGGCGATCGCCTTCGTCTTCTCGTTTCTCCCGTCGCTCGTGACGCCGTACGAATCGTCGGGCGGTGCGAAGACGGCACAGGCAGATCGGATTGCGGACCGGATCGTCGACGACCTCCGAACGGGATCGGGCAACGAGATCAACTTCACTGACTACGCCGGGGAAGAGAACCTGACCCACCAGGTCGGACTTCGGGCGAACAGTGATGAGGACATCACGTACGACAGCCTGAATATAACCATCAAATACGTGAATAATAGTACGACTATCAAGAGCGCTGGGACGTGGACCGCCGGAGAATTATACACCAACCAATCGGCGGCCAGTTCGGCACGGATCGTTACGCTCGAAGGCGATGTCGACGAGTGTGACCCCGCCTGTCGTCTCGTCGTGAGGGTCTGGTGATATCATGGTCGGAACCGACATCCCGTCCAGCGACGATCGCGGACAGGCCTATACGCTCGAGGGGTTCATCGGCGCGATGGTTGTGTTGATGGCGACCCTATTCGCACTGCAGTCGGTCGTGATCATGCCGTCGACCGGTGGTGTCGATCGGTCGGATCAGGCACAGATGCAACAGGAAGCGCTGGACGCACTGGTCGTCGCAGCCGAGGAGGAAAACCTCTCGGAGACGATCCGACGCTGGGACGGTGACGGCGGATTCGAAGGGGCTGACGGACAACTGGAACCGAACGACGACGAGTATCGGACATATAGCCCCGAAACATTCGCCAATAAATCGACGCTCGGGACCGTATTGAACGAGCGATTCAACGATCGTGGCGGGGGATACAACGTCGAACTCCATCCGAAAGACGGAGACAAGAAAACGGTCGTCTTCCAGTCCGCACCGCCGCCGTCAAGCGTCACGGCCAGTTATACCGTGACGCTGTACGACGACCAGTACGTGGTTCCGGACCGAGAGCGAACGCTGAGCGATCTCAACGAGAGCGGGTCCGACGAACCGACGGTTCAGGGGCTGGATAACAACGAGGCGAATCGCGTCTACAACGTCGTCGAAGTTCGGGTGATCGTATGGTGACCGTCTCCGATCGCAACCGCGATCGCGGTCAGTTGCTCCTCGTCGGCGCGATTACTCTCGCGTTCATCATTCTGGGGGCCGTCGTCGTCTACAACGGCGTGCTCGCGACCGAAACGCTCTCTTCCGGCCCGACGGGACAGAGCGGATCCGATGCCAAAGTTACGAACGAGGAACTCGAGCGCGGGATTCAGGGCGTCACCCATCGCGGAAACGTCAACTGGGATGAGAATTCTGCCAGTCAGTATAACAGCACGTTCGAGGACGTAGTCGAGGGGACCGTCGACGATCCCGGATATTCGGAGACGTATCACAATAGGACGGCGAACAGTCAGCCATCGATCACGACGGTCGAACGGGTCGCCGTCGTGCGAGACGCGCGGATCTCGACCGGCAGCTTCTCGGAGTTGACTGGCGCCTCACCGATCGATCTCGAGGACAACGAGTCGGCGACGAACGATAGCCGGCGGATCGGTCACCTCGTTCTCGAGATCGACGAGGGCAGTGACGGAGACGTGACTGCATCTGCAGACACCGACGTCACGGCACTGGTTTACGATGGCTCTGGTGAATATACCACGCCAACTGGTTGCCGGTTCGAAACGCCCGCTCGTGTGGATCTCGTTAACGGGGAGATCAATGGCACGAACCGAGACTGTGGGCTCTCGCTGATCGATCCGGATGAGTCATACGAGGGACTCACGGTCACGGAGGCTGGGGGTACTGTAAGCGGTTCGTACGAACTCGTCGCCAGAGGGAGCGGCTCAATAGACGGCACCGGAACTGACACCCACGGTGCGTGGGACGTCGCCGTCAACGTCACGTATACCTCGAACGAGGTGTCCTACACGCGGACCCAGCGAGTGCCGGTCTATGACGACGGAATGCCGAATCCACTCGGAGTCCTCCCGGACGGCACCTGCACGGACCTCGATATCGATAGCGGATCACCGGCGGTTACCGGCGGGGCCATAATCGAATGTGAGATGAGTAAAACCAGCGGGAGCGGCTTTACCATCGACGTTCAGGACGGGATTCTGGTTGGAGATCAGCAAATCGACGGCGATCTCGACGTTACCGGTGGCAGTGCGCTCTACGGTCAAGTGACGCAAACTGAGAACATCGATATCGACGACGGGAAAATTCAGGGCGACATTCAGAACACGAACGACATCACGATGGATAACGGGGCGATGGTGGATGGAGTAATCATCATCCAAGGCGATATTACTATGGGAACGAACAGCGTCGTCCGCGGAGATGTGTTCTCTGAAGGGAACGTCGATATAGACGGTGACAGCGTCGTCTACGGCGATGTAGTCGCCGAAGGGACCGTTACCGTCAGCGACGGAACCGTCCACGGAACGATCAACGATGGGGTATCCGATATTGATAATCACAGATAACACCATGTCCGCACACACCCGTCCGTTCGTTCGAGACACCGGAAGCGAATCCGGATCAATTCGATCCACCGAAAGGAACCCGAACGGAACCACGTGCCAGGAAATGCCGTCAGTCGGTCGATCCCGGCGTATTGATCCGCATCGACCGGAGGTGACGGTCGATGCGTGACCGGTTCCATCGGGCCGACCGCGGCGTTTCGATCACGGTCACACACGCATTGACCATCGCTATCACGACGGTGCTCATCGCGATGCTATTGATGGCCGGCGGCACGCTCCTCGAGAACGAGAAGGAAAACAGTGCGCGAACGTCGCTCGAGACGGTTGGCGAGCGCCTGAGCGACGAAATTTCGAACACCGACCGAGCCGCGGCTGGGACCAACGATAAAGTGACCGCCACTGCCGATCATCCGCGAACGGTTGCAGGATCGTCGTACAGGGTCGAATTGCTCCCTGCGAGCGATTGTCAGGACAACGTATTTCTCGATGGGTCGACCGATTGTCTAAAGTTGACGGCGACCGACACCGATCCGGTCGTCTACGTGCCCGTCAAAATCGACGCGGAGATCAGCGATGACTCGAATGCGGTAGCAGGTGGCACGATCGAAATTCGCCATCGCCCTGCGAACGGCGATCCGACTACCGGTGAAATATCGATCCACGGAGGTAACTAATGAGGAGAAATCGAACGTCAGAGACGAGCGCTGGACGTGGCAGAAACGATCGTGCGGTGTCGGATGTCCTCGCGTTCACTCTCGTGTTCGCGACGATAATCGGTTCAGTCATGCTGCTGTCCATGACCGGCTTTCAGGCGATGGCCGATTACAGTGACAACGAGCAGCTACGGAACTCCGAACGAGCGATGGAGGCACTCACCGAGAACTTCAACGACATTATGCGGCATGACGGAATCGATAAGCGACGCGGTGAGCTGTCGCTTCAGGAGGGAACGTTCTCGACCGGTTCCGACGGGACGGAACTCACGATCGAGATCGATTCCAATAGCGCCGATGCCAGTCCCACGACTCTCGGCGAACTCACGTACACGACCGGCTCCGATACCATCGCGTACGAGGGCGGAGGCATCGTCCGCTCGGCCGAAAACGGCGGCAGCGTCGTTCTCAAACGCCCGCAACTGACGTGTGACCCAACAAACGAAACGGCCATGATTACGCTCACCTCGATCGAGACGGACAGCAGGTCGATACAGAGTAGCGGGACGCTCGAAGTGACGATGAACGAATTGAACCGCGAAACACAGATCGAGAGCGATGTAAATGAAGTCACTATAACCGCGGACACGGACTACGACAACGCATGGAACACGACACTCGATCGATCCGGGTGGGAGACGGAGTCCTATCCGGACGCGACTTGTACGTCCGACGCGGGTAATCAATTACGTGTTGTCATAACGGTCGTCGAAGCCGATATCGAGTACTGACATAGCTACGATTTCCCCGAGAGACTGTCAGCGGTCGTCGTCGGAACGCTATTCCCAGTCACCTACCAGCATCGCTCGCAATCCCGCTCGAGCGGCGAGCGCTTCGACTCGAGTCGCCTGCTCGTCGAGCTCACCTTCCGTCGCGAGATAGAGACCGTTCGAGAGCTGTGTCGATTCGGCCATCGGCGAGCCGTCGGCGTGGGTGGGGGCGGCGTTCAGCACCGTGCCGTCGGCGTCGTCGGGACTCCAAGGGACTTCGACGCCGGAGAGGCCTCGGTCGAACAGGTACTCGGCGGTCTCGACGAGCGCGCCCGCCGCCGTCGAGTGGCCGATCGCGCCGATCGAACCGCGCTCGTTAAAGAATCGGACGACGTATTCGCCGCCGTCGGAACCCCCTTCGGAGCCGGGATCGGCGTCAGCGGTCGGTCGGTCCGATCCGTCGTCAGGGGCGGACTCCGGTCGGCCGTCCGATTCGGTCGCCGCCGCATCGTCTGTTCCGGTTTCGCCGGCAGCGTCCGAGTTCGAGTCCGGTGCACTCTCGCTTCCAACCCGAGTCGCGTTCGGTTCCGGGTCGGTGGCATCGGTCCCGCCTGATCCGGGCATCGACCCGGATCGGGAGCCGAGCTCGCGGTCGACATCAGTCTCCGCGTCACCGGTGACCGTCGATTCACTGAATCGAATCGAGACGTCCGTTCCGGCATCCGCCGGGTCCGGCCTGCCCTCGGCGAACGCGACGACGAGCCGGTCGAGGAATCGATCGGCCGCGGATTCGAACTCGTCGGCGTAGGCGTCGCCCTGAACGGCGGCCGTCGTCAGTCGGTCGGCGATCGAGTCGACGAGCTGCGGCCGCTCGAGGGCGAGTCGCCGGGCGACGTGGTCCCGAGAGTGGTGCTCGAGGCGGCGGGCGAGGGTCCGCTCAGCGTAGTTTTCCAGTGCCGACTCGGAATCTACGAGTTCGGAGAGCCTGAGCGCGTGATAGTCGACGTCCGACGTGCCCGCGAGCAGGAGGTATTCGCGGCCGTTCGTGTAGATTGCGCGGTCGACGCCCGTCCAGGCCATCGCTCCCCGAAGCGCGTTGGCGCGTGACTCCTCGAGTGACGCGTCGTAGCTCTCGACGGCGACGAACAGCGCCGGCACCGAATCGATCGTCGGCACGTACTCGACCCGGGTACCGTCGACGATCCGATCCGTCACGTACGAGTCGGTACGGCAGTTCCAGCCGAGCATCTCGAGGAAGGGTTCGACGAGCCACGTACGGGTTTCCTGACGGGAGGTCGGCGGCGAGGAGTCGATCAGCGCCCCAATGCGGGCGACGAACGATCGGAGGTCGAGCGGAGGCATTCGTCGGGAGTATTCGGCGAACCATCATGTAACAACTGGTTGCTTTCCGAGCCGTGAACCGCATCGAACAGCGCTCGATCGGTGGGTCTCGGCTATCGTCGTCGACTACGCCCCGTCCGACCTACGATTCGGAGTTCGAGTTGGCGCGGCGGTCGATCGTCCCGCCGTTCGTGCCGCGCACTTCTCGCTGATAGATCCGCAAGCGAGCCTCGCGGACGGCGAAGGCCGACTTGAGCGTCGGCGGAATCGTCTCGGCCTTACCGATGACGAGGTAGCCGTCCGTCCGAAGCGACCGGGCGATCGTCTCGAGCATTGGCCGTTTATAGGCATTGTCGATGTATATGAAGAGATTTCGGCAGGTAACGAGATCGAATCCCGACTTCGGATCGTCGTTGATCAGATCGTGGCGCTGGAAGCGAACGTTTCGCTTGACCGCATCGTTGATGCGGTAGGTTCGGTCGTCGACGTCGACGTACCGTCGATAGTCGTCGAGAAAGGAGAGCTGATCGTCGAGGTCGACGGTTCGAGACTCCTCGTAGACGCCTTCCCGGGCCGTCTCGAGCGCCGGGGCGCTGATGTCGGTCCCGAGGATATAGACGTTGGACTCGTCGATCCGTGGATCGTCGTGTGCGAGCATCGCGAGCGAGTACGGCTCTCGACCGTCGGCACACGCGGCACTCCAGACGCGAACGGTCGTGTCTTTCGCGGACAGCGTCCGGAGGACGGTCCGAATCCCCGACCAGACATCGGGATTCCGAAAGAAACCCGTGACGTTGATGCTCATCGCCTCGAGCAGCGCTTCCTGCTCGTCGGAATCGCGCCGTAGTTGCTCGAAGTAGGTCTCGTAGGTCTCGTTTCTCGTGCGCCGCATCCGCGAGGAGATGCGTCGGTCGAGGTAGCTGTCGTTGTAGTGACTCGTTGCAAACGACAGTTCGTCTTCGACGAACGCGAGGAGATCGGCGAACACCTCGTCGTCCCGGTCATCGTCGGGATCAGTACCGGCGTCGCCAGCCCCGTCGCCGATCACAACTCCGTCACTCCGTTATCGCCGTCGGACGTCTTCACGACGAGCGTGCCCGTTCCCGGGGTGAACTCGACGGTCCGCCCGTACTCGCCGCCGACGTCTTCGGCCTCGAGGGGAACGCCGAGTTTCTCGAGTTCCGTCTTCGCGGCGGCGATATTTCGCTGTCCGACGCCGTCGCCGAAACTCTCGAACTCGAACATGTCGCTGCCGCCGGCGATTTTCGCTTCGACGGCGGTGTAGTTGGCCCCCTGCTCGACCATACGACGGAGGAGCGCCCGGATCGCCGTATCGGCGTACTTGCCGGGTTTGCGGTCGCTGTTGTCCGCGGCGTCGCCGTCGGGCAACATGACGTGTGCCAGCCCGCCGATCTGGGAGTTCGGATCGTACAGTGCGATGGCCAGACACGACCCCAGCCCGTAGGATTTGAGCGTATCGTCGCCGTCGCTGACGACGAGTTCGGAGATGCCGACCTGGACCGGCGTCGGTGCGCCCGGTTCGGTACCGTATGTTTTCATGCGTTATCGACTTCCTGGAACTCCGCCGTCGTCTTGGCGTCTTCGATCCGATCGACGTCTAAGTTGTTCAGCGCCCGCTCGAGATCCGACTCGTCGGGGATCGCGTACACTTCGCAGTCGAACTCCCGGCCGTCGGCCATGACGACCGTGTCGAAGACGAACGCGAAGTCCTGATTCTCGCCGAGTTGGATGATGACCGGGTCGACGGCCGCAGCGCCGATGTCGTGGATGAACTCCGGCGTCGAGTGGTCGATCGTCGTATCGAGGACGTTCGCCCAGCCGTCGAGAAACCCGCTGGCCATGATATTCCCGAGTTCTTTGATCGCGCTGGTTCCCATCTCGCCGAACCCGTCCTCGTCGACCTCCATGGGAACCATCGCGTCGACGATCTCGTGGGCCGACTCCTCGTCGAACAGGAAGAGCAGATAGCCACTCGGCATGCCGTCGAACTCGAAGGCGACCCCGACGAGTTTCTCCTCGGCCACCTGTTCCGGGATCGCCTCGAGCGAGACGAAGTTCAGCCGGCGGATGTCGACGCTCGTGTCGATGCCGGTCAGCGTGGTCGCCGTCTTGGCGATCTCTTCGGCACCGCGCTCGGCCATCCGGTCGAAGCCGTCGAGCTTGTCGTACTCGATACCCTCGCTGGTGCGCAGTCGCTCCAAGAGCTTCGACATCGACTCGCGTTTCGGGAAGAGGTAGTGACTGAAACCGACCTCGGTGCCGACGGTCTCGATCTGGCTCTGGAAGAGCAAGGCGAGGTCGTCGTCGGCCGGAGCCTCGTCGATATCGCCGAAAAAGGGCTCGGCGGTCTGGCCCTCGACGAACTCCGGTGTCGAGACGTCGATGACGGTCTCCAAGACGTCGGCCCAGCCGTCGATGAAGCCGCTGTTCATGATGTGGCCGACCTCGGTGGCCGCGCTCTCGGTCATCTCGTCGAAGCCGTCGAGCTCGCCGACGTCGGCATCGACGTCCGCGTCGGGGCCGGCCTCGGCGAGCAGGGTTTCGACGATTCGGAGCGCGTTCTCGCGCTCGAAGACGACGACCGAGTATCCCTCGATCCCGCCGGTCAGCTTGACGCGAACGCCGACCTTCTCGGTCGAGTCCTCGAAGTCGCGCCGAATTTCCTGGCCGCGCATGAAGTTGAGCTTCGTCACGCCGACCTTCGTCTCGACGCCCAGCATGTGTGTGAGTCGACCCGCCGCCAGTCCGGCTCCCTCTCGAGCCATCCGGTAGAACGTGCCGAGTGCGTTGACGTCGAGTTTCATGCGGATTGGACTTCGATGCCGTTGACCATTTCCACGAACTCTTCGAGGTCGGGGAACGCGTAAATCTCTGCTTCGATCTGGTAGCTGGGAACCGACAGATCGGAGTCGAAGAACAGGGCCAGATCGTCACCACCGAGACTGGCCGTCCGGGTGACGATATCCCCCGTCGGCGCGTAGACGAGTTGTGGCGCAGCGATGTCGATCGCACGCCCGAGCACGTCCGCCCAGCCGTCGATGAAGCCACTGGCCATCATGTTGCCCATCTCCTCGACGGCGCTGCGGGCCATCTTTCCGGAGACGTCGCCCATATCGTCGACGACGTCGCGGAGCATGATCGCCGTGATCTTCTTCGCGCTCGCCTCGGGAAAGAGGATGAGGATGTGCCCATGCGGGGGATCCAGTAGTCGGACGCGGACGCCGACCCGCTTCCCGCCGTCGAGTTGTGACTCGATGTCGTCGACGTCGATGAAGTTGGTCTTCGTCACCTCCATCTGGGCGTCCTCGCCGGTCAGTTTACTCATGTTGTCGGCGACGCCGTTCGTCCCGACCTTCGCCATCTCGTTTATGAAGCTCAGCTTTCGTATATCGACCATCATCGTCATGGATTCCTCCGTAGGTGTGGGTGTTCGCGTTCGTTCATAGTGTCGTCACATCCAGAATGTTGACTACTTCCCCTCGCCCCCGCACCGTTGCACCGCTGAGCCCCGGGATACCGCTCATAACGCCCTCAAAGGGCTTGACGACGACTTCCTGTTGGCCCTGCACGTGATCGCAGTGCAGCGCTACCTCGCGAACCTCGTCGCGAATGCGGACGACCATCCCGTCGCCGTTCGCACCGGGGACCGGCGTCTCGAGGACGTCGGTCAGTCGGATAACTGGATAGTCGCCGTCGTCGTCGCGGAGTACGGATTCACCGGCGGTCGTCTCGACCGCGGCCGCGGGTTCGATGTCCCGAACGGCCTTGGTCGGGATACCGAACTCCTCGCCGCCGCTCTCGACGAACAGGATTTCGTCGATCGCGACCGTTACCGGGAGCGTCATCGTGACGGTCGTCCCTTCGCCCTCGTCGCTGTCGATCGAGACCGTTCCCTCTAAATCCTCGATCGTCCGTTTGACGACGTCCATGCCGACGCCGCGGCCACTCACGTCCGTCACCTCCTCGGCCGTCGAGAGGCCGGGATGGAAGATGAGGTCGTAGGCCTCCTCGTCGGAGAGGTCGGCGGCCTCGTCCGCGTCGAGAACGCCGGCTTCGACGGCCTCGTCGCGAAGTCGATCGGGATCGAGTCCGCTTCCGTCGTCTTCGACCGTGATCGTCACGCGGTCGCGCGAGCGGTCGGCGTGGACCTCGACGGCCCCTTCGCGCGATTTACCGACCTCTTCGCGCCGTTCCGGCAGTTCGATCCCGTGGTCGACGGCGTTGCGAACCAGATGAATGAGCGGATCGCCGATTCGATCGAGGATACTTCGATCCAGTTCGACGTTCTCGCCGCTCATCTCGAAAGCGACCTCCTTGTTCTGATCGCGGGCGATGTCGCGGACGACCCGCGGCAGGCGGTTCGTCACCGTCTGGAGCGGCACCAGTCGGATATCCATCACCGTCTCCTGCAGGTCAGTCGTCAGATCCGACAGCGCGTCGAGTTCCTTGTCGAGGGCCGTGCCGCCGTCGTCCGTATCGGCCGCGTGGCGGAGGCGGACGCGACTCGTCACCAGCCCTTCGACGAGCGTGAGCAGGGAGTCGACCTGCTCGACGTCGACGCGAACGGACTGGATCTCGTCGGTTTCGTCGTCGGCGTCCGGTCGGTCACCCGTCTCCGGGAGCGAGATATCCGGAATCTCCATCTTGGGTTCGTCGACGATCCGCACGACGTCGTCATCAGTGTCCGAATCGCTCCCATCGTCGCCGAACGACGCAGCGCCCGGGAGACTCGAGTCCGAATCGGTGTCGGCGTCCGACGCCGACGACTCGAAGCCGGCGTCACCGGTATCGAAGCCGGTGGATCCGGCGACCGCCTCGTCGTCGGACTGGTCGTCCAGTTGCTCGTCGAACTCGCCCTCGAAGTCGTCGTCCGACTCCGTCGTCTCCGCGGTCTCGGCGGCGTCGGCCGAGAAGTCCGCGAACGAATCGTCGGCGTCCGTCGCGAAGCTGTCGTCATCGAAAGGATCCGACTCGTCGTCGGCCGTCTCGAAGTCGTCGTCGAAGGCCGCCGTCGGTTCGAAGCCGTCCCCGGCGGTGTCGCCGAACGAGTCGGCCGGTGCCCTGTCGTCTGCCGCACCCTCCGCAGCGTCGTCCGTCTCTTCAGCAACAGTAGTCTCGTCAGCCTCCTCGGCCGTCGCATCGTCGGTCTCGAGATCGGTCGCGTCGAGGGACTCGGTGGTCTCGTCGGCCGCGAGCGCAGTTGCATCATCGAACGGATCGGCCTCGTCCGCGTCGGCGAACGACTCCGTATCAGCAGTGTCGGCCGCGACCGCGTCGCCGTCATCGGCGGTCGAAGCGCTATCGACTGGCTCCGGTTCGTCGGCGGGGACCGCGTCGGCCGGGCCCTCCGCGACAACTGTGTCATCTCCGTCCTCGGCAGCGACGTCTCCGGCGATGTCGTCAGCACTACCTTCGGCGACTACGTCCTCGGCAGCGACGTCTTCAGCAGCGACATCTTCGACGGCGACCCCCGAGTCGGAACGCTCGTCGATAGCGTCCGTCTCGTCGGGAACGTCCGTCTCGGTGGTCGTCTCGTCGATCGGGTCCTCATCATCGACCGTCTCCTCGATAATCTCTTCGTCAACGGCCGCCTCCGCAGCGACATCGTCGTCAGTGGCCGTCTCATCAGCATCCGCTTCGCCAGCGACCACTTCAGCACTCTCCGCATCGGCTACCACCGACTCGGCGGCCGCGTCTTCGCCGACCGTCTCGTCCTCGAGGCCGGTCGCGTCGACCGCGTCGGCCGCCCCGTCGCTCGGTGCGTCGAGTTCCGACTCGGCCGATATGGAGTCGTCCGTCGATTCGGTCGCGGCTGGCGTTTCGACGGGCTCGTCGTCCGGGGCCGACTCGTCGACATCCGTCGCTGCCGCGATATCGTCGTCACCGAACTCGAGGTCGTCGACGGTATCATCGAGATCGTCTTCGGTCGACGAGAACGCGTCGTCACCGCCGACGGCAGCGCTCGACTCGTCCGCGACGACGGATCGGTCCTCGGCGGTGTCGTCCGGACTCGAAGCGTCATCCGACTCCGAATCGACCAGGATATCGTCGACCGCGTCGTCGGGACTCGAACCATCGTCCGGACTTGGACCGTCATCCGGCTCCGAATCGACCAGAATGTCGTCGACCGTGTCGTCCGCAACCGACGTATCGTTCGGCTCCGAATCGACCAGAAGGTCGTCGACCGCGTCCGCCGACGGTTCCTCGTCGTCGAGGAACGAATCGTCATCGGCGTCGTCGCCGAGGAGTTCGTCCATATCGACTTCCTCTTCGTCGTCGAACTCGTCGAACTCGAGTTCCTCGAGTTCGTCCTGTAACTCGTCGAAGCCGACCATCTCGACCTCGTCTTTGAGTTCGTTGAAGACCGCGCCGGCATCATCGACTTCGTCGTCGTCGGATTCTGACCCCGACGCGGCGTCAGCTCCGGTCGCGTCGTCGGCCGCCGGCTCCGCCGTCTCCGCGGTCTCGGCGGTCGGGCCGTCGTCCGCATCGATGGCATCGGCCGGCGGTTCGCCAGGCTCGGCGTCGAGTTCGGCGACGTCCTCTTCGTCGAGCAGGTCGTCGAACGACCCCGCTTCGCCCATGTCCTCGAACGCGTCGAGTTCCTCGTCCTCGACGTCGTCGACCATCTCGTCCAAGTTGTCGAACTCGTTGAACTCGTCGAGGAGGTCGTCGACCTCGAGGTCTTGGGCTTCGTCGGACGAGATATCGTCGCCCGGTTCGGCGTCGGACGCCTGCTCCGACGCGCCCGCGGCCGCGTTCGTCCCCTCGAATCGATCGGAGACGTCGACGATTTCGAACTCGTCGACCTCCTCGACCGGTTCGAGCCCGGAGGCGATAGCGGCCTCGCCGACCGCGGTCCCGAAGATTGCGTCGAAGCTCCCGCCGTAGTCCCCGGTCCCGATCGTTTCGCGGGGTGGATCGGTTCCGATCAGATCGAACGCGTCGATCAGTGCGTCGACGACCAGTTCCCCGTTGTTAACGCCGTCTTCCGCTGCGATCGCGAGGCGGGCGAGATAGACGTCGTGGCCCTCGTCGGCCGGCGGCTCGAATCGGGAGCAGACGTCGTCGATCTTCGCGGCTGTGGGTGGTTCGATACCCGCCGCGCCGTCCGCATCGGTCAGATGACTCCGAAGCGCTTCGATCGTCGCCGACGGATCGGTCCGGATCTCGCCGGTCTCGGCGACCTCGTCGATCATCGTCTCGAGTTCGTCGACGGCGTCGAAGACGACGTCCATCAGTGACGCGGTCACCTCGAGGTCGTCGCGACGGACGGCGTCGAGCAGGTCCTCGAGCGCGTGGGCGAGATCGCTCGCCGACTCCAAGCCCATCGCCCCGCAGTTCCCCTTGAGGGTGTGTGCGATCCGGAAGATGTTCTCCATCGCCTCCTCGTCGTCGGGCTCGCGCTCGAGGGTGAGCAAGGCGTTGTTCAGTTCCGTAATTCGTTCTTCGCTCTCCTGAACGAAGTCTGTCAGATAATCACTCATCGTTCTCACCGTCCGTGGTAAAGGCGTCGACGATCGCATCGGCGATGCCCTCGGCGGGCGCGATCGTATCGACACGGCCCGTCTCGATTGCCTGACAGGGGATGCCAAAGACCGGACTCGTCGCCTCGTCCTGTGCGATGGTCCGACCGCCCGCGGCCTTGATCGCCTCGATTCCGGCCGCACCGTCACGACCCATTCCGGTCAGGACGACACCACAGAGCGCGTCGGAGACCCGTTCGGCGGCGCTCTCCATCGTCACGTCGATTGCTGGTCGCACGCCGTGGACCCGTTCGCCGTCGTCGAGTCGCAGACGGAGCGCGTTGTTGACGTTGCTCGCTACCTCGAGATGCTGGTTACCCGGTGCGACCGCGGCCTCACCGGGCCGGATCCGGTCCCCATCTGTCGCCTCGCTGATGTCGTACGCGCTTCGTGCATCGAGTCGATCGGCGAACCGCTCGGTGAACCCGGGCGGCATGTGCTGGACGACAAGCACTTTCGCCTCGAGGTCGCCTGGGAGTCGTTCGAACAGCCGTTCGACGATCTTCGGTCCGCCGGTCGACGCGCCGAGGACGATCGTCGGCGCGTCGGCCCGGTCGCCGTCGACGGCGATCGGGGCCGCGTCCTCGTCGACGTCACCGGTGGAGCCGATTTCGGGGGCTGTGTCCGGCCCAGTCGTCCCCCGATCGGGATTCAGACGGCTCTCGGTGCCGCCACCGG
Organism: Natrinema amylolyticum; assembly: GCF_020515625.1. Lineage (NCBI taxonomy): Archaea > Methanobacteriati > Methanobacteriota > Halobacteria > Halobacteriales > Natrialbaceae > Natrinema > Natrinema amylolyticum. The sequence continues at coordinate 852,282 of NZ_JAIWPJ010000002.1, read as the reverse complement.
CGACGGCGTTGCCGGTGGTGGTTCCCCGTCCCGCACTGTCGGTACGTCTCTCGCGGGTCGCGTAGGCCGTCGCGGAGGCCCGCGCGAGCGCCACTGACGAGATGTCGGCCTCGGCGAGGTCGTCGACCGCTTCGACGACTTCGTCAGTGAGATGGGCGATGTTTCGCGAATCGGAGCCGTCGGGCTTGTGTAGGAAGTCCGCGGCTCCCCGTTCCAAGGCGTCGAGCGTCGCCTCCGTGCCGCGTTCGGTGTGAACGCTGAGCATGAGAATGGGAGTCGGATTCGTCGTCATGATCCGCTCGACGGCGTCGATACCGCCCATCTCGGGCATTTCGACGTCCATCGTCACGACGTCCGGATCGAACTCGGCGACCGTCTCGACGGCCTCGGTGCCGTTCGCGGCCGTTTCGATATCGTAGCCGGCCGACTCGAGCGCGTTGCCGATGACTGTCCGCATAAACTTCGAGTCGTCGACAACGAGTACTCGCGTCATGCAGCGACGACGTCTGAAAGGGCCTTTCTGACGCTGGGTTCTTCGAACGGTTTCGTGACGTAGCCGTCCGCGCCAGCTTTCACGGCGAGTTTCATTTTCTCACGCTGTCCGACGCTCGTACACATGATGACGCGGGCGTCCGGGTCGATTTTCTTGATCGCCGCAGTCGCCTTGATGCCGTTGCATTTGGGCATCACGATATCCATCATGACGATGTCGGGGTCGTGTTCTTTGTACAGTTTGACGGCCTCAGCGCCGTTGGACGCCTCTCCGAGGATGCGGTAATCTTGTTCCAAGATCTGTCGCAATAGATTCCGCATAAAATGAGAGTCGTCCACGATGAGCACCCCTGTCGACATTCAGTAGTACACCAAATTCCCGTAGAGATACAACTACCATAAATGCTGTCTCTCGATTATCAGTCGTGATAAGCGCCGATTACGCCCCGGAGAGCCCATTCACGGTGGGAATCCCGAACGGTCGTTTGCGGCAATTATTGCGGCTGTCCGGACGCTACCAACAGTTTGTCGACGTCGATCAGCGCGGTCGCCTCGACGACGACTTCCCGCGTCGAATCGGCCTCGTCCCCTTCCTCGTCCGGTTCGGCGGTCGCCTCCTCGGTCGGTTCGACCTCGAAGGCTTCCCCCACCGACTCGCCGATTCCACCGCTCGTCCCGCCCGTCGACGACAGTGCCGCCGACCCGCCAGTCCCCAATGGACCGCCGGTTTCGGGGCTCGCCGTCACACCGGCAGCGTCGTCGGTCACCATGCTTCCGACGTCGGCGTGCGGGTCCCGCTCCTGCGTGACGAGCGCGGCGATCAGGGGATGCTCGAGGACGTCGCCGGAGAGTTCGCTGGCCTCGACGGTATCCTCGTCGAAGACGTCGCTCTCGGGGATCGTCTCGACGCCGATGACGTCGTCGACCCGGATCGCGACCGACTGTTGGTCGCTCGCACGGTCGAGAACGAGCAAGCGCTCGCGTCCCGTTCGCGATTCGGAGACGGGGAAGTGAACGCGAGGGTCGATGACCGCAGTGATCTCCCCTCGGAGGTCCATCAGTCCCTCGATAGCCGGGGGCGAGCGTGGGACTCGAGTGAGTTCCGCCGGTGGTTCGGTGATCGTTCTGACTGCGTCGACCGGAAGCGCGAGTCGGTGTTCGCCGAGGCCGACGAAGAGGAACTGGAGGAGGACTTCCTCCTCCCCGTCTCCGGTGTCCGAATCGCCGGTTCGATCGGCGTCGTCGCTATCGATTCCGAGAAGCGTTTCCGAGAGGTCCGGGGCCATGGTCCTGTTCGTGTATCAGGTTCCACCAATAAAACGTTGACTCCACCGTGATTGTTCCGATAGCTGATGACTACCGTTCGGGACGGGTGCGATCGTGCGCGCCTCGTCACAAGCGGCGACCGATCGCGATTCCCGTCCGAGTGATCGTCGAGCCGTCCGCTCCCGTATTCGACACTGCGATAATATTTACTGTATCAGAAGGTTTATTTTCCGAACAACCGTCCGTCAGATGGAATGACATCGGCTTCGAACGGGGACCCCGGATCCGACGACCCCATCACAGTACTCACGTTCGACCTGGAAGAAAAACGGTACTGCGTCAGGGCCGCGTCGGTCGCCTCCGTTCTCGGCGTCACGGACGACGAACCCCTCGTGGATGCCGACGATCCGTGGGACGCGGGGACGCTCAGCGCCGCCGGCGAACGGATCAGGGTCGTCGATCTGCCGCGAGTGTTCGGATCCTCGTTCGAGACGGCGGCTCGCGTCGACGATCCGAGACTGCTCGTCTTTTCGGCCACCGACGGCGATGATCGGTACTACGGCTGGCTCGTCGACGACGTCGACGTGACCAGAACCGTCAGAACGGCCTCGCTCGAGGCGCCGCGAACGAACACGACTCACATCAGGGGACGACTCGAAATCGAGGATAGCGACGTCGTCTGGCTCGACGAACGGGCGATTCACGGATAACGGCCGCCTCGCGGAGCCGGTGGCCGAAATCGAGAGCGATCGGCCGCTGTCTTATAAGAGTCCGGGCGGTCCGCCGTCCGAATCGTCGTCGGTATCGATATCGAGGCCGAACTCCTCGCGTTCCTTCCGAAGTCGTTTGACCTGTCGGTAGTAGTATCCGATCCCGATTCCACCGAGCAGGACGGCCGCCCCGACGAGACCCAGGAACAGCGGAATATCCCGCGTGAGGTAGTATCGGAGCGAGATCGTGCTGTCGAGGTCGTCCCAGTAGAGTCGCTCCCGGTCGTCGACGACCTCGCGGTCGTACCCGTTCGGCGAGACGTCTCCGAACAGGAAGTTCGACGTCCGATGGCCCTCGGGGACCGTCACTTCGTAGGACCCATCGACGTAGGCCGGCAGCTGGAACGTCTTCCGGCCGGCGTCACCGGAGAACGCGAGCGTGCCGTTCTCGTCGGGCACCTGCACAGACGTCTCCGACTGTCCCTGCTCGACCTCGAGCTCCGAGCCCGTGAGCTCGGTGCCGTTGGGGTACCAGTAGCGGACGCTGTTGATCTCTAAGGGTTCGTCGCGATAGAGCGTCGATCGGTACAGCGACAGTTCCTCAGTCCCGTTGAGATCGTAGACCGCTCGGAACTCGCCGTCGTCGATCAGGCTGCCGTCTTCGAGATCGATGGCGACGTCGGCCTCGCTGTCACGCAGATCGCTGTAGTTCCCTTCCTGATCGAGCTGTTCGTCCGAAATACCGCCCGTCAGCGCCGAACAGCCCGCTAGCGTCGCGAGCAGTGCGACCGCAATCGCCGCGAGAACGAGCCGTCGATTCATGCTAGGGGACGACGCAGCGGAGTTCGGCCGGGAGGTACTCGCCGACGCTGGCGAGCAGCCCCGGCGGATCGGTATTCTCCGTGCAGATGACGCTCTGCTCGAGCAGGCCGAGTCGCTCGACGGTGACGTAGTCCTGTGCGTGGCCCGCGCGGTTGAGCGTGGCTCGAACTTCCGCCCGCGTCGCGCTGTTGACGTTGAGCCGGCCGTCGCCGCGGGTCCACTCGTAGAGGCGGTCCTGTTCGGCATCAGCGAGACGAGACGGATCGCCGTCCGTTCCGCCGTACACGAACTGGAGGGGGAGATGCTGGACCAGTCCGTACCGTTCGCGGATCTGCGTCGCCGATCCCGGGCCGAGCCCGAGTTCGTCGGTCGGAATCCGCACGCCTTCGCCCTGTCCGGCGTCGAGGACGAACCCGTCGTCGTCCCAGGACTCGAGCGTCCCGATATACGTCTCGCCGGCCTGGAGATCGGGGACGATCTCGCCGAACTCCTCGCGGAGGACGTTCCGCGCGACGGTGGCGTCGTCGCCCTCGATCGTTACGGAGGGGAAATCGTCGTGGCGGATGCCGATTTCGAACTCGACATCGAGTTCGCCGATCTCGTTGTTCACCAGCGAGCGCAGGGAATCCAGCGATCGTTCGCGAGCGTCGCCTTCGACGTAGAGTTTGGTTGCGAGTACGACCATTTAGGCGTCCGCGTCGATGTTGAGTTCGTCCTCGAGGGAATCGAGGCGGTCGTCCATCGCGTCGACCAGTCGGTTGTTGTCCATCGATTCGAGCGGCGAGCCACACTCGGGGCACTCGAAGTTGAAGTCCATCGCCTCGCCGAACTCGAATCGAATGGAGCAGATCTCACAGAGGTAGAACTCGTGGTTGCGCTCGTACTCCCGGCGCTCGTCTAAGGCCTCGTGGAGCCGATACATCTCTTCCTCGAGGTTCTCCGGAATGTTATCGTACTCGAACGTCCAGAGGTAGGTCAGCCACCCCGAGTCCTCGTCGCGCAGTCGCCGATACGTGGCGAGATCGTTCTCGTAGAGAATGAACAGCGCGCGCCGGACGTCGTTCAACTCGAGGTCCAGTTCCTCCGCGAGCTCCTCGTCGGTCACCTCGCCGTCCGGGGGTGCCGCCGCGACGGGCATCCCCTTGGGACCGACCAGCTCGTGCAAATATTTCTGGATCACCGGGTCCTCGAGCAGGTCCTCAAAAGCCATTACCTACGTGTAACGGCATGAGGCCATTAAGTCTTATCAAGTGCCCCGCACGCGGTAACGCGTGGCCAGTTTCGACGCGGGTGGACCGAGCGACGCGACGAAATCGTCGTCTCGCGTCGGCCGATCGACCACGTCCGTTCGTACCGCCCGTCGAGCGCGGTCTCCGGAACGACCGGCGACGAATTCGGAAACGGACGCAACGAGTTCGTGATGCTGCGGGCGCGACGTTTATGTCGCTGGATGGCACTTCTCGAGACGATGACTCCCGACACGTCTTGCGGTACCGTCCGGGCCGACCGCGCTCTCTCGCGGATCCATCGCCTCGAGTTCGACGTCCCCTGGCCGCCCAAACACGTCGCCGCCTATCTGCTCGAAGGGCCCGAACCGATTCTGATCGACGCGGGCGCGCCCGAGAAGGCGGGCGAGTCGGAACTCCGCGAGGGACTCGCCGAGTTCGACTACGAACCGACCGATATCGAGCACGTCCTGGTGACCCACATCCACAGCGATCACATCGGCCAGCTTCCCGCGCTGCGGGAGGCCGGCGCGACAGTCCACGCACCACGGGCGGGACTCGACCGACTCGAGCGCGACCTTGAGGCAGTCCGAGCCGGACTCCGCGAGACGGCGAAATCGGCGGGCTACCGGGGCGACGACCGCGACGAAATCGTCGCGGAGGAACTCGAATCCCGACGCCGGGACCGACGGTTAGTCGACCCCGAGACCGCTCGAGCGGTCGATCCGACGGGGCCGGTCACCGTCGGCGACCGCGAGTTCGGGGTCTTCGAGACGCCGGGCCACGAGATCGATCACCTGTGCTACGAGACGACGATCGAGGGAACAACGGTCCTCTTCGCGGGCGACGCGCTCATCGAATCGTTTCGCGCCGGGGCCTTTCACGTCGGGTTCGACCGCGGTGCCTACGAGGGGGTCGAGCGCTATTACGAGGCGATGGAGCGACTGAGCGAGACGGCCGCGACGCACGCCTTCCCTGGCCACGGGCCCGTCTTCGAGAACCCCCGGCGAGTCGTCGACATGACGCGGGAACGGTTGGACGCGTTGCTCGAGGAGACGGTGACGGCGCTCGAGGCGATCGAACCGGCGACGCCGGTGGCGATCGCCGAGGAGCGCGTCGGGGACATCCGGTACCACGCACCGGTGCTCGACACGCTTGGGGCACTGGGGACGCTCGAGAAGCAGTGCAGCGCATCCTACGAGGTCGACGACGGCGTCCGATACTACGAGACAGAGTGAGAGCGCTCGCGGGCCGCCACTATGACCGGGGGTAGCGGTCAGTCGGCAGCGGGCTCGAGGGGCACATCACAGTGTTTACACTGATCCCGGTCGGGTTCGTTCGGTGCGCCACACTCCGAACAGTTGATCCGAGCCGGCGGCTCGCCGTCCGTTTTCAACGAATCGACTGCGAGCGCGACGAGGAGGAGGAAAATCCCGAGCGTCAAAAATCCGAACAAGTTGAACGCCAACAGGACGACCATCACGTATCCGAGGACCGCGAGTAACGGAATGCCGACGATCACGTAGAATACCTCTCGTGATACCTCGTACATGACCCCTAATCATCAACTCGGGAACAAAATAGTTCTGGATATCACGTTCACTTTCTACTCGATAGGGGGCGATTCGGCGGCTCCGACCGGTCCGTGGTCACGACTGCACACGTCCGGCCGATCACCGATTATGAGGGTGTATTTCGGTTGTCGGTCAGCGGTCGTCTCTCCGCCCGTCTTGGTCGTCGACCGAACACACTGGCGGGGTTGCCGGTCTACTCCTCGTCCTCGAGCTTGTACTTCTGGATCTTCCCGCTGGTCGTCCGGGGCAGTTCCTCGATGAACTCGATCTCGCGGGGGTGTTTGTAGCTGGCCACCTCCTCGAGACAGAACTCTCTGATCTCCTCGGCGGTCACGTCGCTGCCGGGCTCGACGCCCGACGCGGGAACGACGAACGCCTTCGGCACCTCGTTGCGTCGTTCGTCCGGAATCCCGACGACGGCGACGTCCGCGACGGCCTCGTGCTCCAAGAGCAGGTTCTCGAGTTCGCTGGGATAGACGTTGTAGCCGGCGGTGTTGATCATGTGTTTCTTCCGGTCGACGATCTCGTAGTAGTTGTTCCCGTCTCGGCGGGCGATATCGCCGGTCCGAAAGTAGCCGTTCTCGGTGAAGGCCGCCGCGGTCGCGTCGGGGAGGTTGAGATACCCTTTCATCACCTGCGGGCCGCGGACGACGAGTTCCCCTTCCTCGCCCGGTGGGACCTCGTCGCCCGACTCGTCGACGATCTTGCAGTCGGTCATCCGGAGCGGCTGGCCGATCGTTCCGTGTTTCAGGCCGAAGGTCGAGCCGCTCTGCGTGTGGGTCGCGCCGTGGGTCTCGGTGAGGCCGTAGCCCTCCGAGATGTCGACGCCGGCGGTCTCCTCAAACCGCTCTTGAACCGCCGTCGAGAGCTTCGCGCCGCCCTCGGAGGCCGACTCGAGGCTGGTGAGATCGTACTCGCCGAAGTCGTCAGCGTCGACCATGTCGGCGTACATCGTCGTTACGCCGACGAAGTGGGTGATCCCCTCGTCCTCGATGAGCTGCATGCACTCCCGGGCGTCCCACTCGAGCGCGCTGCGGAAGTAGAGTCGGCCGCCGCCGACCAGCGGCTGGAGGGCAGTGTGAGTGAAGCCGGTGATGTGGTAGAGCGGGAGCCACGTGAGGCTCCGGACGTCTTCGGGTTCGACGTCGACGTTGGAGGCCGTCAGCGGCCACATGAGTTGTGCCCGAGTGTTTTCGTGGGTGAGCTGGACGCCCTTCGGATCGCCGGTCGTACCGGAGGTGTAGGGCAGCAGGGCGACGTCGTCGTCCGCGCGGTCGACCAGCGTCGGCTCGCCACGCAGTTCCTCGAAGGCGTGGTCGTCGGGATCCCGGGGCCAGTCCTCGCTCTGGATCGTGACGATCTCCGGCTCCATCCCGGCGTCTTCGGTCGCCTGATCGACGGTCTCCCGCAGCGCCGGATGCGTGACGATCGCACTCGCATCCGTGTCCTCGAGCTGATAGGCGACCTCGCGGCGCTTGTACTGCGGATTGACCGGCGAGATCTCGACGCCAGCCTTGAACGCGCCGATCGAGGCGACGAGGTACTGCGGGCAGTTCGGCAAGAAGAGTAGCATCCGATCGCCGGGCTCGAGGCCGATATCGTGGAGGCCGCCGGCGAGTTCGGCGGTCCAGTCGCGGACCTCCGCGTGGGTCCAGCGCCGCCCGTGGTGTTCCATCGCCTGTGCGTCCCCGTGATGGGCCGCCGTCTGATCGAATAGCTTCGCGACGTTCCCCGTTCGCGCGGATTCGTCGACTGCGTCGATATCCATGAGTTATGATACCAAGAGACGCGTTTAAAATCTTGTCTCTCAACACGTGCTCGAACCGACCGCTGGAGCGGTACGTTTAGGATCCATACTGTCGTATGGACAACAAATGATTCTCGAGTCCGTCACTCAACTTCGCGACCGAATCGATCGTTCCGATATCGTCGCGATAGTCGTCCTGATCGGTGTTCTCTCTGTTCTCGGCGTCGACGTGAACGAGATCACGATGGTCCTCGGTGTCGTCGTCGCTGCACCGCTCGGTGAGGCCGCCCTCGATAGGGCCGATATCGATCCGGCCCTCGCCTGGCTCTGCTTTGGGCTGTTCGCCGTCGCCGGCGGCGTCGTGCAGCTACGAGCGAGCAGCTACTGGTTCGGCGGCTCGCTGTTCGCGATCGGCTGCTGGATCTGCCTCGACGGCATCGACGCGTGGCGGAACGGACCGGCAGCGGAGACGGCAGGTAACACCACCGCAGGCGACGATCTGACGAGAGACGAAGCACTCCTCGTCAGCCACCACAACCGGTGGCTCGTCGAAGAACTCCGCGAGGCCGACCGGCCGCTCACGAAACGGGAGCTCTGTGACCGAACTGGCCTCACGGACGACGATTTCGAGTGCCTTCTCGAGGTACACGACGAGTCGAGCCCGATCGAACGGATCGGAAACGGATACGTCCTCGACGAAGACGCAATGGGACCCGCCGCGGCCGTCCGGAGTCTCGTCGGTTCGATCGGAGGCCGACTCCTGCGGCCGTTTCGGCTGCTCCGCCCGAACGGATAGCGAACCGGGCGGACATCCGGGACCGCGGTGTCTCATACCGTCGGCGGCAGTTCGATCGTACTCCCGACGCCGACCGACCGGAACGCCTCGGGGAGCCGGTCCGCGAGGATCCGTTGCGCCTGAAATCCGGTACAGTGGGTCCCGGCGAATAGTTCGAGTTTCCCCTCGAGCCAGTCGGCGAGTTCGTGGACCGTATCGGCGTCAACGCCGACCAGATGCGTTCCGCCGATGACGTAGCGGACCGCCTCACCGGTCACCGCCTCGGCGTATTCGATGGAGTTGCGCAGGCCGGCGTGACAACACCCGAGGACGAGCGCCGTGCCGTTGGTCGTTCGGACCGCGATCGCTTGGTCGTCGTCGACCGTATCGTCGACGAGTTCTCCGTCGACCCGGCGTTTGCCGTTCGTCGTCGTCCGGTGTTCGCGGGGAATCTCGCCCAGCGCGAAGATCCCCTCGGCGACCTCGACCGGCTCCCGGTGTTCGACGAACGCGGCTCCGCTCTCGACTTCGGTCCGGGAAAAGGGAATCCCGAGGTGGATCGGATCGGGGAACTCGCCCCCGTCGGGCGGGCCGGTCGAGTAACGGGATTCCCACAGGTCGGGATGGCAGTAGACCGTCGGCTTGTCCAGCGGATCGAGGAACTGATCCAGGCCGCCGGTGTGGTCGAAGTGGGTGTGGCTCAAGACGATGGTTTCGAACGATGCGGGGACGTCCAGGAGCCGCGCGTTGTGTACGACGCTCGAGGACTGGCCGGTGTCGAACAGGACGTCGTCGACGGCCGCCGCGAACCCCCACTCGCCGCGCAGCCCCTTCGGAATCGGCGTCGCGACCGTGTTATCGACGAGGATCGTTACGTCAACCATGATCCCCGTCCGATTCGATGGCGTCGGCGGTTACGACGGCGCGCTGGCCGTTCGATTCGGCTCTCGACGGCTGATGTCTCGATCGTGGCACTCGGTTTATACATCAGGAGAGAATACGGCGGGATATTTCAATGCGTTTTCCCTTCAGATATCGATGAATTGTCGAGCGAAAATTTCGGTATCCAAGGCGTCGTCGCGCGACCGGCGTTACTCCCGCTCCGAGTCGGCGGCCGAATCCGACGGTTCGACGCGCTTGCCCGTCTCTTTCGGAATGACCTGCCGGTCGGCGTCCTCCCACTCCCGCTCGAGTTCCCGCCCCTCGAAGAGGTGGTCGAGGAAGACCGCCAGCCCAGCCACTTCGGAATGGGGCTGGTTGGTGACGCCGACGTTCCAGTCAGCTTCCTCGTAGACGTCGAAAGGGACCTTCTCGGAGCCGACGACGAGCAAGAGCGGGTCGCCCTCGTCGGCGTGGGCCGCTCGGATGTCGTCCTCGACGTCCTGGATGCGCTCGCCGTACATCGTGAGGTGGACGACCCGTCCCTCCCAGTTGCGGATGACCCCCTGTGGTCCCTCGGTGAGTTCAGCCTCGAAGGGGCCGCCGAAGCGGTCGGTGATGTCCGCGACGGTCTCGAGCGACTGGCCGGCGTTGTCGGGAAAGAGCACGCGGTCGGCCCCCAGCGCCCGCGCGGTCAGTCCGACGTGGGTCGTCATCCGGTCGTCCCGGCCGGGGCGATGGCCGAGCCGAAGGACGGCGACCTCGCTGTCGTCGTGCATGCCCGTATCCACTCTCGGACGAGATTAGGGGGTTTCGCTTTCGGCCTGCCACTGGTCAGTCGAACTCGATGCCGTGCTATATCCAGTTCAGACGATTCGCGTCTCGATCGAGACCGGTCAGTCGGCATGCAGTGGCGCGTACTGTCGGCTGGCCGAGCGACAGTGAGGCCAGCGGACGAAACTGCGCGAGGGATGAGTGAGGGAACGAAGTGACCGAGCGAATCGGCTGGGGAGGGCGTGGCGATTCCCTGTCGCCACGGTAGCAGGACACCGGTTCTCATTCATTTCATCCGAATCTGCTATTCCATTCACACGTCTCCCGAAGGCTCGAGACGGAATCAGTCACGAAATCTTCACTACTTGAGGCGACGTGCGCTCACAGTATGAACAAGACCAACAAGGCCGACATCGAGTGGAAAGAGTACGACCGCAAGGAGACCGCGTTCCGCCGGAAGGAGTTCTCGACCGCCGTCGATGCCGATGATCTCGGCTGTAGCCTCTACGAGCTCCCGCCCGGAATGCGATCGTGGCCCTACCACTACCACACGGCCAACGAGGAGGCGATCTACGTGCTGGCGGGCGACGGCCAACTGAAAACCGAGGACGGCCTCGAGCCGCTGACAGCTGGCGACTACGTCACGCTCCCGGCGGACGAGCGCGGCGGCCACAGGGTCGTCAACGACGGCGACGAGCCGCTCCGATACCTGGCGATGTCGACGATGAACGAGCCAGACGTGACGGTCTACCCCGAGATGAACAAGTTCGGCGTCTTCGTCGGCTCGCCGCCAGGCGGCCGCGACGAGCGGTCGCTCGAGGGCTACTATCGGATCGACGACGAGACGGATTACTGGAATAAGTGACCGGTTGACAGGGGAATAATTATGTATTCGAAATATGTACTAATGCTATGCGTTTGATGAACAAAGGTGACGCACCGGCGCTCACTCGAGGCGACGGCCTCGTTTCCCATATCCTCCACTCGCAGCGAGACGTCTCAGAGACCGACCTCACGATCACCTGGGTCGACGTCGAACCGGGTGCGCGACAGGTCCGCCACGAACACGACCCCGAACAGGTCTACGTCGTCGTCGCCGGCGAGGGCGTGATGTCCGTCGGCGAGGACGAGCGCGCGGTCGAGGCCGGCGATCTCGTTCACATCCCGGCGAACACCGAACACGGCCTCGAGAACACCGGCGACACGACTCTCGAGTACGTCTCCGCGGCGACGCCGGTGTTTCCCGAACGCGAAGTCGACGAGTTCTACGGCGAGTAGGTCGGCCCGGTCGCCGATAGGCTTTTTCCGACCCCTGCGAAACACTCGCGTGATGAACCGATCCGAGAGCGCGGTGATTGTCCGATGACGGACGTTCGCGAGTGGATCGCGACCGCCCGCGAGGAACGGTGGGGGATACTGACCGACTTGGCGTTTGCAGTCGTATGGGTGACGCTCGTCGAAATCCTCTTCTACGTCGCCGGTGGCGGGCCGGCGTGGGCGTACTACGGGTGTATGCTCGCCGGGATCGTCGCGTACTTCGGGTTCCTCTGGAACTTCGATCTCGCGACTAGCCAGCAACAGCAATAGGGGGACGGCCCTGCGTCGAGAACCGCCTCGTCGAGGGATCGATTTCTGCCGAACGTGCTCCCGTCGACGCCGCCGCTGATCGACGGAGCCTCACAAAAAACGAGCCGCAGTCCGTCGGTCGCTACTTCTGTCCGTCGACGTCGACAACGAGGACCGGTACGTGCGTCGACCGGAGCGTCCGCTCGGTGACGCTGCCGAGCAGCGCCCGTCGGACGCCCGATCGGCCGTGCGATCCCATGACGACGAGATCGATTCCGTTGGTCTCGACGTAGTCCGCGATCATCGAGTGGGGTTTCCCCGCCGAGACGTGCTCGACGGTCTCGAGCCCGCGCTCCTGGGCGCGATCGACCACGTAGCCGGTCGCTCGCTCGGCGCGCTCTCGCACCTCTTCCATCTCGCCGTACTGGCCTTGCTCGATTCGATCGAGCTGTTCGGCTCCGAGGCTCAGACTCATCGAGTCGGTGTCGATCACGTACAGTGCGTGGAGTCCGGCTTCGTACTTCTCGGCGAGATCGACCGCGTGCTCGACGGCCGCCTCTGATGTCTCGCTACCGTCCGTCGGAACGAGGATTTTTTCGTACATTATCAGTCATCCGCGGGGGTCTCGCCCCCGTCGGTAACGACGTCTTCCGCGGTCTGTTGCTGGCTCATCGGTTCGGGGCTGTGACACTGTCGGACGACCCGCTTGGTCTCCATCGGTGGCTCGTCGGTCACCATCGAGACGACGATGGTGACGGCGAACACGATCGGGACTGCGATCAGCGCCGAGCCGATCGCGGGCATCCACTGCGCGAGCGCCGGGACGAACGCGCCCTCGACGCTGCCGATGTACGTCGGCACGACTTCGTTGATCATCGAGATGCTCCAGATGCTCAGTCCGGTGAGCATGCCGGCGAGCGCTCCCTGTCGGTTGGTGTTCTCCCACCACATACCGAGGAAGAACATCGGGAACAGCACCGAGCCGGCGAGCGAGAACGCGTATGACACCAGCGCGGCGATGGGTGCCGCGGGATCGAGTGCAGCCAGCGTCGTCAGCACGCCCAGCGCGACGATGCTCAGGCGACCGACGAGAATCTGCTGGCGCTGCGTGGCGTCGGGGTTGATGATGTTCGTGTAGATGTCGTGGCTGATGGCCGAGGAGCCGGCGATGAACAGTCCGGCGACCGTCGCGATCGCCGCGGCGATGCCGCCCGCTGCGATAAGGCCGACGAACCACTGAGGCAGCTCCGCCAGCTGTGCGGCCAGCACGACGATGACGTCACCCGCAGCACTACTCATGCCGGGATCACCGTACACCGCGCCGACGTTCTCGCCGTAGAGGTCGGTCCCGAAGGCCGCGAACGCGGGCGCGCTCCAGTACAGCAGGCAGATGAAGAACAGGCCCCACACGGTCGACCAGCGAGCGGTTCGCTCGCTCTCGACCGTATAGAACCGCACTAGCACGTGCGGTAGTCCACAGGTCCCGACGATCAATGAGAAACACGTCGCGATCCACAGGTAGTAGCTCCCGCTCGAGAAGGGTTCGCTGAACTCGGCACCGAGTTCGCTGATCAGCATCCCGTACTCGATCTGGGGCAGCACCGTCGAGTACCCCTGGGTGAAGCCGACGACGTAGAGGCCGGCGATGAACGCGATGATGAGGATGGTATACTGGACGGCCATGTTCTTGGTCGCGCCCAGCATGCCCGAGAGGGTCAGGTAGCCGACCGTAATGGCCATCATGAAGACGACCATCGACTGGTAGCCGGACAGTCCCGGGAGGCCGATGTCACCGAAGATGTAGAGGCCGACCAGCCCCATCCCGCGAGCCTGGCCGATGGCGTAGACGAACCCGATGAGGAACGTCGTGATCGCCGCGATCGCGCGTGCAGCATCGGAGTTGAAGCGATCGCCGACGAAGTCCGGTGCGGTGTACTTCCCGAACCGTCGCAGCTGTGCGGCCATGAAGATCAGCAGGATGAAGTAGCCCGTCGTCCAGCCGACGACGAACGCCAGGCCGTAGAAGCCCGACAACGCGATCAGAGCCGCCATTCCGAGGTAGGACGCGGCGGACATCCAGTTGGCACCGATCGCCATCCCGTTCTCGACGTTCCCGATGGATCGTCCCGCGACCCACATGTTCTCGGTGTCGGCGACGCGGAAGACGAAGCCGATCGCGAGGAACAGGAACAGCATCGAGAGGACTAGGATGGCCGGGACGAGCTTGAACGAGACGTTCAAGCCCTCCGGAAGGAGTCCGCTCTGCAGAACGACGTTCGCAGTGCCCGTCATTCGTCCACACCCCCGTCAGTCGCCGCAGCGTCTCCGCCGCCGCGACCGGTCTCCTCGACGGTCTGATGCTCGATGCCGTACTTCTGGTCGAGCGCGTCGCGCTTGCGGGAGTACCAGAACGAGAGGATCAGCGCGCTGGTCGGCGCAACGGTGGCGACCAGGAAGTAGTGCAGCGGGAACCCGATGACGGGCAGCTGCGTCGTCATCACGTCCGGAGCGAGCCGGGTCAGCGTCACGGGTCCGAAGACGATGACGAACCAGATCGCGAACCCGGTCCAGACGATACGGAGGTGATCGCGCATGAACTGCGTACTCGGGTTCAGCAGGTTCACCTCCGCGCTGAGATAGTCGGTATTTCGGTGAGCCTGACCGGGCTGTCCGGCCACGCCGCCGTCCGTTTCGGCTCGTCTGTCAGTCGAGTCATGAGTGTTATTATCTGGCATATGTGTTCGAATCTCGTGATTGTGTTGTTTTCGATTTCAAAAATCGAATGGGAATCGATCAGTCGCTCGATACCTGTTCCGCGATATCGTCGACGACCTCGGGGTTGCGCAGCGTCGAGGTGTTCCCGAGGTCGTTCCCGCTCGCGATGTCCTCTAACAGCCGGCGCATGATCTTGCCCGAGCGCGTCTTGGGCAGTTCGTGCGTGAAGACGATCTCTTCGGGCTTGGCGATCGGGCCGATCGAGTCGAGGACGGCCTCCATGGCCTTCTCCTCGAGTTCGTCTTCCCGGTCCTCGTAGCCGTCTTCGGGGATGGCGTAGACGTAGACCGCCTCGCCTTTGACCTCGTGGTCGCCGCCGACGACGGCGGCCTCGGCGATCCCTTCGACGCCGACGACGGCCGACTCGATCTCCATGGTCCCCAGCCGGTGGCCGGAGACGTTGATCACGTCGTCGACCCGGCCGAGGATGGTGATGTAATCGTCCTCGTCGATCTTCGCGCCGTCTTCGGGGAAGTAGACCCACTCGTCGGCGTCTTCGTCGGAGTACTCGTCCCAGTACTCCTCGATGAACCGCTCGTCGTTGTCGTACAGCGTGCGGAGCATGCCGGGCCACGGGTTGTTGACCGTGACGTAGCCGGCCTGACCGGCGTCGACTTCGTCGCCGTCAGCGTCGACGACGCGGGCGTCGATCCCCGGCAGCGGCGGCCCCGCGGAGCCGGGCTTCATGGTGTTGATCCCCGGCAGTGTCGTGATCATCATGCCCCCGGTCTCCGTCTGCCACCAGGTGTCGACGATCGGGCACTCCTCGTTGCCGATGTGCTTGTAGTACCACTTCCACGCCCGCGGATTGATCGGCTCACCGACGGTGCCGAGCAAGCGAAGCGAGGAGAGGTCGTGGTTCTCCGTGTACTCCTCGCCCCACTTCATGAACGCCCGAATCGCCGTCGGCGCGGTGTAGAAGATGTCGACTTCGTTCTTCTCGACGATATCCCACAGCCGGTCCTTGTCCGGGTAGTCGGGCGTCCCCTCGTACATCACGCTCGTCGTCCCCAGCGCGAGCGGGCCGTAGACGATGTAGGAGTGGCCGGTAATCCAGCCGATGTCGGCCGAGCACCAGTAGGTGTCGTCGGCCTCGATGTCGAGGACGGCGTGGCTCGTCCAGGCGCTGTACGCGAGATAGCCGCCGGTGGTGTGTTTGACCCCCTTCGGCTTGCCGGTCGTCCCCGAGGTATACATCAGGAACAGCATGTCCTCGGCGTCCCGCTGGACCGGCTCGACCGTCGATCCCTCGTGGTCGGCCACCAGCTCGTCGTAGTCGTGCTGGTTGTCCCCGAGGTCGTGATCGAGATCGTCGCCCAGTCGGTCGACGACCACGACGTCGGAGACCTCGTGCTCGACGCCCTCGAGGCCCTCGTTGGTCTTCGAGATGTGATCGAGCGCGTCGCCCCGACGGTAGTAACCGTCACAGGTGACGAGATACTCGCTGTCGGCGGAGTTCATCCGCGTCGCGAGCGCGTCGGCCGAGAAGCCGGCGAAGACGACGCTGTGTGGTGCGCCGATGCGAGCACAGGCCAGCATCGCGATCGGCAGCTCTGGAACCATCGGCATGTACAGCGTGACGATGTCGTCTTCCTCGACGCCGAGATCCCGCAGCGTCGCCGCGAAGTCCTCGACCTCGTCCAAGAGCTCGTCGTAGGTGTAGGTGCGTTCCTCCCCGAGTTCGCCTTCCCACTCGATCGCGACGCTGTCGCCGCGACCCTCCTCTACGTGTCGGTCGAGGCAGTTGTACGACGCGTTGAGTTCACCGCCGGTGAACCACTCGTAGAACGGGGCGTTCCCGTCCTCGAGAACGGTATCGTACTCCTCGTCCCACGAGAGGAGGTCGGCCGCTCGCTCCCAGCACTCCGGCCAGTTCTCCTCGAACTCCTCGTAGATCCCCTGATCAGTGACGTTTGCCTGCTCGACGAACGACTCGGGCGGCTCGAACGCCTCCTGCTCCGCGAGTCGTGCCTCGAGATTGGCATTGTCCTGTGACATGGTACAACCACTCAATCACGTACCCACTTAGTAAAGACGGCCTCTAGTTGTGCAAAATCGACCCGACACTCCCGGGGTAACCTAGCATATATAGACTATATTAGGAGGTGACAGGGGGTCGTCGGGCGGTCGTTCCCTTCGTTCATCGGGGCGCGCCGAGTCACGAGTCGACGAATCGTGACAGCTCGCAGACCGATGCGGCGAGCGAGGCGGCCGGCTCGAGCGGACCCTCTAGAGACTTAGTACCGGTCCGTCCGGGTCGCCCCGGTGATCGTCCGCTGTACCGTCGTCCGCTATTCGTCCGGATCGTCGAGGAACGTTCGGAGCAGTTCGTGTTGGCCCTTCCGGAGGTGGTTGTGCAGCGTCGGCGAGGAGACGCCCATCGCGTCGGCGACCTCCTCGGCGGTGCTCTCCCGGGGCCAGTCGTAGTAGCCGCCGAAGTAGGCCGCTCGAAGGGCAGCCTCCTGGCGGTCGGTCAGGCGGTCCTCGAGCCCCTCGCGGAACTCGCGGGCGGTCTGGACGGTCCGCTCGGCCTCGCGTTTCCCGACCAGTTCGGAGTCAGGGAACGCAGACCGGAGGCCGTCGAGGATCGTCCGGAGGTCGGCATCGGCCGCGCAGTCGCCAGTGATCGTCGCCGACCCGCCCTCGAAGACCGCCTCGTGAACGGTCACACCGTACTCGGTCAGCGTGACGATCGGGCAGGAGCCGTCGACGACGAACTCGACGCGCCAGCCGTCCTCGTCGGTTTCGACCAGCCGGCAGTCCTCGATCCCGGTGGCGGTGTCGGCCAGGTCGAAGACGTCGGCCGGCGACGCCCCCTCGAGTCGAACGTAGTAGAGGTGGGTCGACTCGTCGATCGGGACCAGCGAATCGAGTTCCAACCGGCAGCCGAGCCGGCGCGAGACGTCGACGAAAAAGGAGCGATCGTCCCGACAGGTGACCTCGAGTTCGATTACCCGATCGGATAGCAGGAGATTCCGCCGGCGAATGGCGGCGATCGCGTAGCCGACCTGCCGTCCGATCGTCGCGAGCCACGCCCGCTCGTCGTCCTCGAACGCGCTCGTGCGCTCGGTCGCGACCGACAGCGTCCCATAGACGGTATCGCCGTAGGCGAGTTGAACTCTCGCGACGGCCCCGTCGAACGAATCCTCGCCCTCGATCGTCGCCGTGACGTCGTCCGCGACCAGCACCGCCCCGTCCCCGGAGTAGGCGTCGACCGCCGATTCCGAGCGCTCGAGGGGAGCCGCCGGATCGTCCGCTCGCCACTCGTCGGGGACGATCCGCTCGATAGCGTCGGGAGCGATCCCGCTGGAGGCGCGCCACTCCTGACGGCGCTCGGAAATAGTCGCCCGGTCGATCCAGGCGAAGTCGTAGGCCTGCCCGTCGGTGAGCGCAGCGCACGTCCGCGTCTCGACTTCCTCGTGGTCCGTCGACTCGAGCAGCGCCGTGGTCACGTCCCGGTGTCGTCGGGCGACGGCGTACAACCGGTCGAGCTCGTCGCGGCGCTGGCGGACGGCCTCGAGCTCCTCGTGTGCGGCCGTTCCGTCGCGGACGAAGACGGCGAAGCCGCGGTGGCGGCCCTGGTCGTCCCGGAGCGGCGAGACGACCTCCGTCGCGCGAAACCGCGACCCGTCCTCGTGGACGCGCCAGCCCTCGGTCTCGCAGCCGGACTCGTCGAGTGCCGTCGAGAGCGTCCGTTCGGGAGCGCCCTCCTCGACGGCGTCGTCGGTGTAGAACGCGGAGACGTGGGTGCCGACGATTTCGCCGGCCCGGTAGCCGAACATCGCGGCCGCGCTGCGGTTCCAGCGCTCGACGTAGCCGTCCGCGTCGAGTCGGACGAGCGCGTACCGGTCGCTGGCGGCCAACAAGAGCCGGACGACGCTGTCGTCGCTCACCGCGGGCCCGGACTGGGGGTCACCGGAGCGAGGGCCGGACGGCCCCTCGACGGCATCGAAAGCGTCGACGATCTCGGTGTCGGTGGGCTCGGGCAGGTAGGACTCGAGGGCTTCGAAGCTGCGCCAGCCGCCCGCCGTCTTGACGACGCGAGGGTTGACGTCGTGATCGACCAGGGCGGTGTGGGCGAAGTACTGCCGGAGATCGCTCGTCGAAACGTCGGCGAGTGCGTGGTCGTCGAACAGATCGCTCGCCCGATCGGCGACGTCCGAGACCAGCATCTGGAGTCGGCGCGGCGTGACGGTGAAGATTCGATCGGCGGTCGAGAGATCGTTGCTGCGGGCGTATCGCCGGAGCTCCCGTTCGACGCGGGTCGGCAGATACGCGGTTCGAGTGCCCCGGTCGTCGTCGGTCGGGACCCGAATCAGGTACCGCGGCGGATCGATCCGCACCTGCTCGATGTCGTCGATCGCGAGCCGCGTCAGTTCCGCCGGCCGAAGCCCGACGTCCCCGCAGAGTCGAATCACCAGCGCCTCGCGATACGTTTCGGCCGAATCGAGCAATGACTCGTACTCCCGCCGTGTGAGCACTGCCCCCACAGTCCCCTCGAGGCTCATCGGTCTGATTCGCTCATTCTGGCGACGCGAACATAACTGTATCGGCTTTCGACGGCGTTTACGGTAGATATTCGAGTAAAGCGGCGGTCAGCGGCGGAGAGGTAGTTTCGCGATCGTAGGATGGGCGAAACGCTATCGGCTCGGTTCCTCGCGTTCGCCCTCATCGCCGATCTCGGCCTGAATCTCGCCGACGATCTCGGGGTTGCGAAGCGCCGAGGTATCGCCCAGATCCTCGCCGTTGGCGACGTCCTCGAGCAGGCGGCGCATGATTTTGCCCGAGCGCGTCTTGGGGAGTTCCGGGGTGAAAACCACCGCTTCGGGTCGGGCCATCGGCCCGATCGCGGATTCGATGTTGTCGCGGATCGCTTGTCGGATCGCCCGCTCGGAGCCGTGCCCGCTCTCGGTGCTGACGTAGGCGTAGATTTCGGTGTCGCCGGTCTCGCTCGAGCGGCCGACGACGGCGGCCTCGGCGACGCCGTCGACGTCGGCGATCGCGCTCTCGATCTCCATGGTCCCCAGCCGGTGGCCGGAGACTGAGATCACGTCGTCGACCCGGCCGAGGACGGTGATGTAGCCGTCGTCGTCGACTCGGGCCGTATCGCCGCTGAAGTAGCGCCAGTCGTCGGACGCGGGCTCGGAGAACCGCTGCCAGTACTCCGTGACGAACCGATCGTCGTTATCGTACAGCGTGCGGGCCATCCCGGGCCAGGGCCGACCGATCGTGAGATAGCCAGTTTCGCCGGGTTCGACGTCCTCGCCGGCCTCGTCGACGATTCGGGCGTCGATCCCCGGAAGCGGGGGGCCGGCCGAACCGGGCTTCATTTCGTCGATTCCGGGGAGTGTGGAGACGGTCACTGCGCCGGTCTCGGTCTGCCACCAGGTATCGACGACCGGACAGTCGCCGCCGCCGATGTGTTCGCGATACCAGTTCCAGGGGCGAGGACTGATCGGCTCGCCGACGGTTCCGAGCAGGCGCAGCGAGGAGAGATCGTGGTCCGCGGGGTAGTCCGAGCCCCACTTCATGAACGCGCGGATGGCCGTCGGTGCGGTGTAGAAGACGTCGACGGCGTTGCGGTCGACGATCTCCCAGAGCCGGTCTCGGTCGGGGTAGTCCGGCGTACCCTCGTACATTACCGTCGTCGTCCCCAGCGCGAGCGGACCGTAGACGATGTAGGAGTGACCGGTGATCCAGCCGATGTCGGCCGCACACCAGTAGGTGTCCTCCGGTTTGACGTCGAGGACGGCGTGGCTCGTCCACGCGACGTGGGCGAGATAGCCGCCCGTGGAGTGGACGACGCCCTTCGGTTCGCCGGTCGTCCCCGACGTGTACATCAGGAACAGCATGTCCTCGGCGCTTCGGGAGACCGGCTCGACGGTCTCGCCCGCGAACTCCTCGCGGAGCTCGTGATAGTCCCACTCGTCGTCGCCGAGAACGTGGGGCAGGTCGTCGCCGAGCCGATCGACGACGACGGTTCGAACGTCCTGCTCGAGGCCGATGCGGGCGTTGTCGGCCTTGCTCTTCTGGTTGAACGCGTCGCCCCGCCGGTAGTAGCCGTCACAGGTGACCAGATACTCGCTGTCGGCGGCGTCCATCCGCGTGGCGAGCGCGTCCGCGGAGAGCCCGGCGAAGACGACGCTGTGGGGCGCGCCGATCCGGGCGCAGGCGAGCATCGCGATCGGCAGCTCCGGGATCATCGGCAGGTAGATCGTCACGACGTCGTCTTCCTCGACGCCGCGATCCCGTAACGCCGCCGCGAACTCGTTCACTTCGACGTAGAGGTCCCGATAGGTGTAGGTCCGGCGCTCACCTTGTTTGCCCTCCCAGCGGATTGCGGCGTGGTTCTTCCGCCCCGACTCGAGGTGTCGGTCGAGACAGTTGTAGGAGGCGTTGAGGCGGCCGTCCGCGAACCACCGATAGAAGGGCGCGTCCTCGTCCTCGAGAGTCGTGTCGTAGGGCTCGTCCCACGAGAGGAGGGCGGCCGCACGCTCCCAACACTCCGGCCAGTTCGCCTCGAATTCGTCGTAGATCCCCGGATCCGAGACGTTCGCCTGCTCGACGAACGACTGGGGCGGGGCGTGGGTGGACCCGATAGATGCGGACGCGTCACGGCCCCACCCGTTCCGATCGACCATATCTCGTCCGAATCGTGGGTGGTCAGAGAAATAAACGTTCCTCCGAATCGCCGTCCAGTGGGCAGTTCGAGAGCCGGTCGCCCCGAGCACGGGTTCCGCAAGTCGCTCAGAGACCGTCCTGCGTCGAATCGATATCGGAGATGTCCTCGGGGTCGACCTCGTGAGCGGGCGCGCGAACGACGTAGACGTCGTAGCGGTGATCGCTCGCGACCGGACTGCCGACGCTCGACTGGGGCGCGATGACCGAACCCGCGTTCTCCGAGCCGATGAACACGACCGACGCCTCGATATCGGCGGCGACGCGCCGTATCTCGCGGACGACGTTCGTCGTCGACGTCGCGGTCGGTTCGTCGGAACTGACTCGCTCGGTCCGGAACGTCGCCTCCGGCGCGACCTCGTCGGCGCGGGTCTGCATCCCCGCGGCAATCGCCTCCGTGTTGAACGGCTCGCCCTGCGTGATCCAGCCTCGATCCCGCGCGTAGTCGGCGTCGTCCGGAATCACCGTCAGCACGACGACTTCCTCGTCGAGCAAGTCCCCGAACGTCGACGCCCGCTCGAGCGCTTGCGTCGCCAACTCCGACCCATCGAAGGGAACGAGTAATGACATACGACTACGTCACACGACAGGCGAGGTAAATGTTCGGCCTCAAACGCCCGGCTAGCCGACAATCAGCACCGGCCGATCCACCGTCCTGACGACTCTGTCGACCGTACTGCCGAGCAACGCTCCCTTGAACGACGAGCGGCCGCGAGAGCCGAGCACGATCGCGCCCGCGTCCCGCTCGGCCGCGTACTCGAGGATCTCCTCGTGGGGGACGCCCGACCGAACCGCCGTCTCGACGGTCACGTCGGCCGCCGCCGCCGTCGCCTCGAGGTCCTCGAGCCGGCCCGCCGCGCGCTCCTCGAGGTGCCGTCTGGCCTCGTCCGGATCGACGATGCCGGTATCGTACTCGGTTCGCTCGTCGACGACGGCGATGCCGTACAGCGGCGCGTCGAACCGCTCTGCGAGCGCAACCGCGTGATCGACCGCCGTCGCCGCGGCCTCGCTGCCGTCGGTCGCGACCAGAATCGAGTCGTACATGCGCACCGATACGAGCCCCCTCGAGAAAGGGTTGGGGCTCGTAGCGGGGCGGAACCGGACCCGGCTGCGGTGGCGTGCGCTATGGCGCAGTGAACTGCGCCATGAAACGATGTTCAGCGCTCGTTCCGTTCGTCCCTCGCGACGCCGCGCGCCGCCGTCGCCTTCACCGAGGCGACGATCGACCGACCCGGCTCGAGCCCCAGCGCCTCGACGCTCCGCCGAGTGACCAGCGCCACGAGTTCGGTGCCGTCGTCACTGCCGTCTCCGCCGTCCCCGTCCTCGAGTTCGACCCCCACTCTCGCGACCGCATCGCCGGCCTCGAGCCACGAGACGGTCCCCGGAAACCGGTTCCGAACGCTCGTCCCCTCGGCTCGCGGCACGTCTGCCGGCGCGTGCAGACTGACCGCGTCCGACCGAATCGTCACGGACGCGGTCGCGGCGTCGGGCGGGACGACCGCCAGGATGTCGCCGGCACCGGTCTCGACGGTCGCGAGCTCGCCGTCGCGGTCGACGACAGTCCCCGTCAGCACCGTCTCGTCGACGCGGGCGACGCCCTCGTAGGCCGCGACCAGCCGATCGAACCGCGCCAGCAGGTCCCGCGCGGTCTCCGTCAGGGAACTGCCGCCGCCGTCGGCCCCGCCGCGGGTCCGCTCGACTAACGGGCCGACGGCCGCCTCGAGTTCGACCACGCGCTGCTGGAGGCGCGGGTACGAGCGCTCGAGGGCCGCCGCCGCGCCCGACAGCGAGCCGCAGTCGTCGATCGCGCGCAACATCGCGACGTCGCTGCGGTCGACGCTCACGTCGTCGATCCGCAGGTAGGGGTCGAACTCCTTTTCCATTGTCATCGGTGGATCATGCGGTGTCCCGACGGGTGCGATGGGGTCCGCTCGAATCCCCGTTCGCGGTCAGGCGAGAAGTTCGTTTTCATCGTACAGCAGGTCGCCGCGAACGAACCGCGCGGTCCGGTCGTCCCGCGGGTTCTCGAACACCCGTTCCGGCGGGCCGATCTCGACCAGTTCGCCCTCGAGCAGGAAGGCGACGCGATCCGAGATCCGCTCGGCCTGGTGCATGTCGTGGGTCGCGAGCAAGACGCCGTGATCGCGGTCGCGCGCCCGCTCGATCGCCCGCTCGAGGATGGCCGTGTTCCGCGGGTCGAGGTCGGAGGTCGGCTCGTCGAGGACGAGCAGCTCGGGCTGCGGCGCGAGCGCGCGGGCGAACGACACTCGCTGGGCCTCCCCGCCTGACAGCGATCCCGCGTCTCGATCCCACGCCTCGCGAAGCCCGACGAGGTCGAGCGCCTCGAGCGTCCGATCGTCGACCGTCGGCGACCCGCGAATCCAGCGGGCCGCGAGCCGCTCGGCGAACGCCCGGACACGTCCCGACCACGGCCGACGAATCCGCCTGCCGGCGTCGACGTTGCGCGCCACCGAGGTCTCGAACAGGCTCGCCCGCTGGAAGACGACGCCGATCCGCCGCCGGAGCGCGAGGCGCTCGGCTCGAGACAGCGACCACGGATCCGTCCCGTCACAGCGGACTGAACCGTCAGTCGGCTGCTCGAACAAGGCGGCCAGCCGCAATAGCGTCGACTTGCCGGCCCCCGAGGGACCGATGATCGTCACGACCTCGCCGGACTCGACGGCCAGCGAGATATCGGTCAGAATGTCCGTGCCATCGACGCCGTAGGACGCGCGCTCGAGTTCGAAGTTCATGGCTGTCTCATTGCGATCGTGATCGGACTGCTCGTGACCGCGACGACGGGGATCGCTCGCATCGTCATCGCCCTCCGAGTCGCAGGACGACCCCGTTGACGAGCAAGACGAGGACGAGCAACACGGCACCGAGGATCAGCGCCGTCTCGAACTCGCCCCGCCGCGTCTCGAAGGTGATC
The DNA here is from genome assembly GCF_020515625.1 of Natrinema amylolyticum. Lineage (NCBI taxonomy): Archaea > Methanobacteriati > Methanobacteriota > Halobacteria > Halobacteriales > Natrialbaceae > Natrinema > Natrinema amylolyticum. The sequence goes on along the minus strand of NZ_JAIWPJ010000002.1, from coordinate 828,066 downwards.
GCGGTCGTGATCGTTCGCGTCTTCGAGGTGCCGTCGGCGTAGGCGATGTTGCCGCCGACGATGAGGACGGAGCCGACCTCGCTGATCGCGCGACCGAACCCGGCGAGGATTCCCGTAAGGACCCCGTACCGAGCCTCCTTGAGCGTGATCAGGGCGACGTCCGCGCGAGTCCCGCCGATCCCGTAGGCCGCGTCCCGAACGCTCTCGTCGACGCTCTCGATCGCCGAGAGGGCGACGCCAGTGATCACCGGCGCGGCGAGGACGCACTGCGAGATGATCATCGCCTCGGGCGTGTAGACGAGATCGAGCGAGCCGAGTGGCCCGCTGTTCGAGATCACCATGAGAACGAGCAGGCCGACGACGACGCTCGGAAACCCCATCCCCGTGTTGATGACGGCCGTGACGAGTCGCTTGCCGCGGAACTCCGCGAAGCCGACGGCGAACGCGATCGGCAGGCTCAGCAGCGTACTCAGGACCACGGCCGTCAGGCTCACCGTCAGCGATAGCCGGACGATGCTCCGGAGGTAGTTCGGTTCGGCGATCGGTTCGAATGGCATCAGTTATGGATCAGTCGTATGCGGGGGTTGTGAGCGCGGCGATCACTCGCTGCCCGACTCCGGTCGCCAGCCCTCCGGCACGTACTGCTGGAAGTTCGGGTCCGCCGACAATGCCTCGGGATAGAACAACTGCTGGCCGTCGTCGGTGTAGTCTCCAATGACTGTCTGCCCCTCAGGGCTCGTGAGGAAGCCGATATAGGCCATCGCGAGCTGATAGTTGACGTTCGAGTGGCGCTCGGGGTTGACCGCCATGATCCCGTAGGGGTTCGCGAGCAGTTCCGGCCCGCCCTCGATCGGCCCCTGCAGCAGGATCTCGAGGTCGACGGAGTCCCGCCTCGAGAGGAAGGTTCCGCGGTCGGCCAGCGTGTAGGCGCTCGACTCGTTCGCGATCGTCAGCGTGTCACCCATTCCGCTGCCGGTCTCCTGATACCAGTCGCCGCCGGGCTCGAGGCCGGCCGCCGACCAGATCGCTCGCTCCTTGGAGTGGGTTCCGGAATTATCGCCGCGGGAGACGAACGTCGCTCGCGCGCCCGCAATGGCCTCGAAGGCGGCCGTCGCCCGCTCGGTATCGCTCACGCCCGCCGGGTCGTCGCTCGGGCCGACGACCACGAAGTCGTTGAACATCAGGCCCCGCCGGTTGACGCCGTAGCCGTCCCGCATGAACTCGTCTTCCTGCGATCGGGCGTGGACCAGGATCACGTCGGCGTTCCCGTCGCGTGCGGACCTGATCGCCTGTCCCGTTCCCTGTGCGTTGGCCGCGACGGGCGTTCCGAACCGCTCCTGAAACGCGGCGTTGACCTCGTCCAGAAGCCCCGTATCGTACGTGCTGGTCGTCGTCGAAAGCGCGAGTTCCTCACCGGCGATCGATCCCCCGTTTCCGTCGCCGTCGCCGTTCGACCCGAGACAGCCCCCGACGGCCGCGGCGATCCCCGCCGCACCCGCCCCGAGTAGCGCTCTCCGTCGATATTCCATGTTGGGAACAACGATGGGAGACGAGAGTATAAACGTACCGCTCGCCGTGCCCATCGTCGGTTACGGATTCCGCTCGAGCGTTCAGTGGGAGCCGATATGTAACTGTATTCGGTTACGCCGTCGGGAGCCGCTACGCGGAGTCATCGGTCCCGTCATCCGGACTCCGCGACCGCTACCACGGCGTTCCGGACGTACCGCATACTCGTCGCGATTGCCATGATGCCGTCCATCAGCGCCTGCTGGGAGGCTTCGTCGGGGTAGATCCGATACTCTACCTGTACCGTCTCGGCCTCGCGCAATTGGCAGGAGACGCCCTCTTCGTCGAGAAACGTGTAAAATCCCGGCGTCGCCGCCAGCATCGGCCCGACGTACTCGAGCAACTCGCCGCGTCGCTGATCGTCCCGAAGCAGGTTCTTCGCCCGCTCGGTGTCGAACCCGCTGCGGCCGACGATTCGGACCGGACCGAACTCGTCTTCCTTGATGACGTGGACCGGCAACTGCGAGAGTTCGACCTGGAAATTGAACGCCGTCTCCTCGTCGGTATGGGGCGTCACGTTCCGAATCGCCGTGTCGTCGAGCCAGTGTCGGACCTGTTCCTCGCTCACGTGTCTCGTCATATACGGTCGATCGACGAGGAACAGAATAAGGCTTCAGCGGGAACTAGCCTGTTCGCGGTTCCGATACATGCGTTCGACTGTCCGGCCGACCGTTCGACTCGACTCGACCGGAACCAAAGGGCGCGCTACCCGTGCTTGTCCGGCATCGTCGAGTGCCGCGTCCCCTTCCGCATGTCCGCCCGCTGTGACGGCGGCGGTGCCATCGTCGAATGGCGGCTGGGGCCTCCCGAGGCCGTTCCGCGCTCCCGATCGCCGCCGAGCCCCGATCCGAGGAGTCCCTCCTCGTCGTCCTCGTCTGTGTCCGCCTCTTCATCCTCGTCCGCCTCTTCGACCTCATCCGCGGCCGCATCGGCGGACTCGGCGTCGGCGGCCGTCTCGTCGACGCCCTCCGCGCCGTCTCCCGCATCGTCGGCGGTTCCGGCGCTCGCTGACTCGAGTCGCTCTTTGAGCTGAGAGACCTCGTCGCCGAAGTCCGCGAACGAGTCGCTCATCGCCGAGCGGAGGCGGTCACCGACGTCGCTTTCGGCGCTCGAGTCGTCTTCGTCGCCCGCGGTCGCGTCCGATTCGCCCTCGGCCGCCGCCGAGTCGCTGCCGTCGGCCTCGACTGACTCGCTCTCCGCGCCTTCGGGGGTGGACTCGGTCCCGTCGCCCATCGCCGCTCGGAGGTCACCGACGGCTCCCTCGAGACTGCCGTCGTCCGCTCTGTCGGCGAGTTTCGAGAGGTGAAGCAACCGCTGGAGGTCCTCGAGGTTCTCTTGCTCGCCTCGGGCGATGGCCTCCGGAATCGAGTCCGGTTCGGTCCCGTCTTCGAGGGTGTCCAGCCCCACCGCCGCGAGCAGTTCCTCGGGATCGGCCGACTCGAGGAGGTCGCTCGCCTCGGTGGCGGTCTCGAGCAGGTCCGTCTCGGCGGAGCCGTCCGCCTCCTCGGCGTCGGTCCCGCCGACGATCGACCCGCTCGAGGCGTCAGCCTCGTTCAGTATCTCGTGCACTCGGTCGCGTAGTTGTGAGTCGCTCATGGGTAGCTCTCAGATATCACCGCGCCGCTGGTCGCGTCGTTCGGCGCTCGGTCGACCGAGAACGGTGGACGTCAGTCGGTCACTCGGCTTCCGCCTCCGTTTCCGACTCCTCGTCCGAGTCGGCGTCCGACTCGTCGTCCGTCACCGTCTTGATGATCTCGTCGGTCATTTCCTCGCGACTGAGGTTCGCTTTCACGCCGACGTCCTTCGCGACCGACTGCAGGTCGCTGTAGGACATCACCCCGAGGAAGTCCTCGAGCGTGTCCCTCCGGAGGTCCTCGAGGTCCTCTACGGACGTTTCGTCCTCGTCCTCGTCGGTTCCGCTCACCGTCTCTTTGGCTTTGCCGGCGGCTCCCTCGACCGATTCCTTGGCCTTGCCGGCGGCCTCCTTGACCGATTCTCTGGCGCCCGACTCGTCGGCTTCGTCTCCTTCGGACTCCTCTTCTTCGGCTTCGGCCTCGGTTTCCTCGTCTTCGGGTTCCGCGCTCTCCTCGTCTTCCGTCGGCTCCTCCTCCGCTGTTTCTTCGTCTTCGTCCGTTTCCTCGCTCTCGTCGCTGCCGATCCCGTCCAGGAGACCTTCGACGCTGCTCCCGTCGGTAACGCCTTTGGCCATCGACTCGAGGGACTCGCGGCCCTCCATCTCCGAGATCGATTCGCGGAACGCGTCGCGAATCGCCGTCGGGAGTTCCGAACCCAGTTCGCCGAGTTCCTTCCCCTCCTCGACGCCCTCGTCGATCGTCTCGTGAATCTCGCGGCCGATCTCGGTGCCGAGTCGGCGGCCGAACTGCTCACCGAATTGGCGACCGACGGCGGCCCCGAGTTCGCCGCCGTCGATGCTGTCCTCGATGTTGCCGTCGCCGAGCATATCGGCCACGTCGACCTGGTTACTGACCTCTTCCGCGACCATGCTCTTCAGTCCCGACTCGTCACTCACGGCGATCACCTCGCCTGCGACTCGGTTCGGTGGTATGGTGTATCCGAATCACGATCTTACTCCTCCTCGGCTTCGGCTTCCATCTCCTCTTCGTCGCCCTCCGCGTCCTCGTCGGAAGCGTCCTCGTCACCCTGGTCGGCCGACGCGTCCTCGTCGCCCGATTCAGCGTCGCTCTCTTCGTCACTCTCGTCCTCGCTCTCCGCCTCGGCGTCGTCACCCTCGCTTTCCTCGTCTTCGGATTCCGCGCTTTCCTCGTCGGCCGACTCTTCATCTTCGGACTCCTCGCTTTCCTCGTCCGCCGTTTCTTCGCCCTCGTCTTCGTCTGCCGTTTCTTCGTCCTCATCCTCGTCCGCCTCGCTCTCTTCTTCGTCCGCCGACTCGGCCTCGTCGCTGCTGAGCAGTTCTTCGACGACCATGTTCCCGATCGTCCGACCCAGCGACTCGCCGACCTTGCGACCGACGAGCGCGCCGACCTGGCCGCCCAGCGCCGCGCCGAGCGGCATGTCCTCGTCGATCTCGTCTTCCCACTGGGTTCCCTCGACCAGTTGATCGACGTCGATGTTCTCGGTGATCTTCTCCGTGTCAATCCGCTGTGTCAGTGATTCGGATTCGTCGCTCATGATGAGGCCTCCGTCTGTGACGCCGCTTCCGGCTGTCCGCCGGACGCTTCCTCGTCGCTATCGGGCTCGAGTTGTTCGACCAGTTGTTCGATCACCTGCGAGACGATGGTCGCCACGATTTCCTCGACCGGGAGGCTCGGGACGAGTCCGGACAGCTTCTCCTTCACCCAGCCGGCCGCTCTGGCGAGGGGGCCCGGCGATTCCTCTTCCGCCTCTTCTTCGCCTTCTTCCGCGGGTTCCTCGTCCGCTGGCTCTGCAGACTCTGTCTCGTCTGCTGCCTCCTCACCCTCGACTGCCTCGTCTTCGCCGGCACCCCCACCGAAGAGCCCGCGGAGCCACTCCACGGGCTTGGTGAGGATCCCCTTCAGCCAGCCGGCGGCCGACGAGAGCACCCCGCCCGATTCGCCTTCCTCACCCTCGGTTTCCTCGTCCGCTCCCTCGCCACCGATGCCGAAGAGTTTACTGAGCAGTTCCTTCGGCTTGCTAAGCAACCCGCTGAGGAACTCCTTTGGCTTCTCGAGGAGCCCACTGAGGGCCTCTTTCGCCTTCCCCGGAACCTGCTTCAGCAGCTCCACCGGCTTGCTCAGGAGCGACTTTACTTTGTCAAGCATGGCACCGGGACCGTCCAGCAGTCCCGTCACCGCCGACAGCAGGTTCCCGAGCAGGTTGTTCCCGCCCGGCCGCGCCGACACGTCGAGCTGGACCGGGTTCAGGTTGACCTCGAGACCGAGCACGTCCAAGAAGAGCCCGTCGAGATCGAGGTGGAGGACGCCGGAAGCGTCGTCGCCCTCGTAGACCTCCTCGGCGTCCTCGGCGTGACCCTCCTCGCGGTCGTCTTCGACGAGGTCGCCGGTATCCTCTCGTTCCTCCTCGTCTTCGGCTTCCGCCTCGTCTTCGTCGCCTTCCGCAGCTTCCTCGTCTTCGCTCTCTTCCTCAACCGCTTCCTCGGCTTCGCCTTCTTCGTCGGCTTCCTCAGCCTCCTCTTCTTCGGCTTCCTCTTCGTCGGCTTCCTCAGCCTCCTCTTCTTCGGCTTCCTCTTCGTCGGCTTCCTCAGCCTCCTCTTCTTCGGCTTCCTCTTCGTCGGCTTCTTCAGCCTCCTCTTCTTCGGCTTCCTCTTCGTCGGCTTCTTCAGCCTCCTCTTCTTCGGCTTCCTCTTCGTCGGCTTCTTCAGCCTCCTCTTCTTCGGCTTCCTCTTCGTCGACTTCTTCAGCCTCCCCTTCGGCGTCTGCTTCCGCAGCTTCAGCCTCGTCCGCCTCTTCGGATTCCGATTCGTCTTCGGCCGCTTCCTCGGCTTCGCCTTCCGCTTCGTCCGCCGATTCGTCCTCATCCGCTCCTGCAGCGTCTTCGTCACCCTCGGACTCATTTTCGTCGTCTCCCGATTCTTCCATCTCCGCTTGCCCGCCGTCGGTCATCACCCGGCGTGGCGGTCCCGCCGGACGTTCGACTGCATCGGGACGGCCCGCGGAGCGCTCAACCCTCTCGGAATCCGAACGCTCCGCGGTGCCGTCATGTTCTACGTACTCGGTCATTATACGAGAACACGGACGAGAGTGAGCGTTGTGGTGGTTGGCCTTGCGTATGCGACTGGCCGACAGGTTGTGACAGAAAGCGCACTGCGGAAAACGGACCGAACCGAACGAACCGCTTATTCGAGCGAGCCGACGCGAAGCGCGTACTCGCCGCGGGTCGTCCCCTCGTCGTGGTACGCGACGGGCTCCTCGATGGCTGCGACCGTTCCGCCATCGACGGCGGCCGCCGTCGCGATTCCGTCGAGTCGCTCGCACCCGCCCGCGCCGGACTCACGGTCGAACCAGCGGACGGCGTGGGTGTCGGGATCGCGGACCCGGAAGTTCTGCGCACAGGGAGCGACCAGCCGGTCGCCGTCGGCGGCCAGCCCGTGGACGAAGCCGCGGACCTCGTCGTCCCAGACGAGGGCCCCGTCGGCGTCGAACGTAGCGACCCGATGTTCGTTCGGGTGCCGACTCTCAGTCTCGCGGCTCTCCACCGCGTAGGTGTTGCCAGTTACGAACGCCACCCGGCCGTCGTCGGCAGTGACGTGGTTCGGGTAGGCGTACAGTGTCTCGCCGTCGATCTTTGTCTCGACGGCGAGATCGACGCGCCAGCGCTCGGCACCGCCGGGCCCCAGCAGGTAGCCGCGTTTGTCGCCGTGACTCGAGACGGCGATCGAGTCCCCGTCGAACGACACGTCGCCGACGCGGCGGTCGCCCTCGGTGCCGGGATCCCAGGTCCACGCGAGGTCGCCGCCTTCGGCGGTTTCACCGCCTCCGTTTCGCGACGACTCAGTCGTCGCGCTCCCCGCCTCGAGGACGACCAGACCGGTGTCGTGGTCGCCCATACAACGGTTGTAGCCGACCGCGAGGCGCTCGCCGTCGGCGTCGAGATCGAGCGCGATGGGCGAAGCGTCGGTCTCGTAGCTCCAACGCACTGTCCCGTCGGGATCGAAGGCGTAGACCGTGCTGTGCCACTGTCGGGTCTCGCCGTCGCGTTCGTAGCGCCGGGCAGCGGCGTAGAGCCGCTCGTTGCCGTCGGCGTCGACTCCCGTCTCGAGCGCGACGACATAGGGCAGGTAGAAGACGGTGTCCTTGACCGCCTCGCCGACGTCCTCGACGGTGTCGTAGCGCCAGCGCCGGTCACCCGTCTCGGCGTCGTAGGCCGCAATCGTCCCCGTTTCGCCGCGTCCGGCGACGACGATCGTTTCACTCCCCTCGAGCGATTCGATCCCGACCGCGTGGTCCGGATGGTCGGCCGTCCACCGCGTCTCGAGCGAGTCGGCGTCCCGGGCGGTGACGGTGCCGTCCCAGGTCCCCGTAACGACGAGGGACCCGGACTCGGCGACGTGGACGGCGGATCGGGTCCACATGTGTCGACTCCGCGCCGTCTCGATCTCGCCGAGCGGGACCGAGCGGAACTCGAGGGCGCCCTCGCGTTCGGTATCGACAGGTTCGGCCATCGATCACTCCTCGACCGGGAAGGTCTCGTGGAGCGTATCGTGAGCGTCGCCGAGCCCGTCGACGATGCTCTCGCCCTGCACGCTCAGTCGCTGGACCGCCCGCTCGGCGTCGCGAACCGCGAGCAGCCGCCCTCGGGTATAGTCGTACTCGGGGTCGTCGTTGTCCATCGAGGCGACTTCCTCCTCGAGATCGACCAGCGCCGCGTCGAGGTGGCGCTCGATCTCCGCGAGGCTGTCGGCCTCCGCGAGTCCCTGAATCGGGCCTTCCAAGTGGCCCTCGAGTTCTTTCTCCGCGTGATCGCGGGTGCTGTCGTCCCCGACGCCGAGGACGTTCATCAGTCCGAGTCGTAGCGCTTCGATTTCGTAGCAGCTCATGAGTGTACGTAATGACGTATCGGATTCGTGTGTTTCGAATCGGCGTTACAGCGTCTGGTCGACGAGGTCGCTCACGATGCGGTCCCGATCGAGGTGGTCGCCGACGATCCGCTCGGCGTCGTCGTCCTCGACGCCGCCGTACCAGATCCCGTCGGGGTAGACGGCGATCATCGGCCCGTCGCCGCAGCGTCCCAGACAGGACGACCGCGTGATGCGGGCGTCGCAGTGCTCCGAGTCCCGCACCTCCTGACGGAGGCGCTCGAGGACCGCCGGCGACCCCATCTTGGCACACGTCTGGTTGGTACAGACAGCGACGTGCTTCTCGGGCGCGTCGTGGCTGTCGGGCTCCTCGTCGATGTCGTCGCGGTCGGCGTGGGCCTCCTGATGGGCCAGCGCGCGGAGCATGGCCCGCGCGCCGCCGACGTCCTCCTCGTAGCCCTCGAGGTCGACCTTGTACTTGCACGTGTCACAGGACATGGAGACGCTGTCGGTACGCGCCTCCTGCCAGCGGTCGGCGAAGACGTCGAGCAGTCTGGAGTCGGTCCCGAGCGGGTCGCCGGCCAGGGCCTCGACGTAGGGGTAGTCCTCGTCGAATTCGGCCGTCCAGTCGCGGACCCGCTGGGTGAGGACGCCGTCGCCGAGCATGTACGGCAGGACGACGACCGCGTCGGGGCGGTGCTTCGAGAGTCCGTGCAGACTCTCCTCGAGCGTCGGCTCCGTGACGCCGATGAAGCTGGCATCGACGCGGTCGAACTCGCGGCCCTCGTACAGCAGTCGGGCCAGCTTGTGGACGTCGCCGTTGGCGTCCGGGTCGCTCGAGCCGCGGCCGCAGACAACGACCGCGACGTCGTCGTCCTCGCGGTCGACGCCGAGTTCGCGTTCGACGGTCGCGGCGCGGTCGTCAAGCAGGTCCAAGATCGCAGGGTGGACCCCCAGGTGCGCCCCGTTGTTGATCTCGAGGTCGTGTTCGGCGCGGGCCTGCTCGATCGCCAGCGGCACGTCGTTCTTGACGTGGCTCGCGGCGAAGAGCGCGCAGTGGACGACCGTCACCTGCGACGCGACGGGTGCGAGCTGAGCGAATGCCTCGTCGATCGCCGGCTCCGCGAGCTCGAGGAATGCGGCGTCGACCGGGATCCCGAGTCGGGACTCGAGGGCGGCGGCCAGTTCGCGGACCTGTTCGTTGGACTTCTCGCGTCTGGAGCCGTGGCCGATCAGGAGGACGGCCTCGTCGTCGAACCCGGCTGTGGATCCGGGCGTGGTCTGGTCGGGTGTACTCATCGATTTCGATGTGGAAAGTGCGAATGCGGTTTGCAGTCCGAACGGCCGTCGCTAGTCGTCGCCGTCGTAGGCCGACGCCTGCTCGAGGCTCTGCTCGAGTTTGCGGCGGCGACTCGGCGCGAACAGGCCGGTCTCCTCGCAGTTCTCGTAGAGCCACGTGCCGAACTCGGGCGCGGCGTCGTCGTCGACGCCGAACCAGTAGCCGCCCGACGACGTCTCCGAGAGGTCGCCGTAAGGTGCGTCGACCGGACACTCGGCGATCAGTTCCTGCGCGAACTCGAGCAGCGCCCCGTCGTCGTGGACGAACGAGATGCCGACGGTGCCGCTCGAGGACTTGAAGCAGATCGTACCACAGCCCTCGAGGAGGCCCCGGAGCAGTTCCCGGTCGTAGTTCGAGAACGCGCCGAAGCGGTAGTTCCCGCGGCCGTCGACGGGGAGACCGAGCGCGCCGCTACGACCCAGCAGCCCCGCACCGTCGCTGCCGGCTCCCTCGTCGCCGCCGATCGAGAGCGTGTACTCGTCTTCGGTCCGCGTGATCGAGGTGTCGTGGGCGTAGTCGCGCGTCGTCGTATCGTGCTCGAGGTCGCCGCCAGCGATCGCGGCGAGCACCTGTGCGGATTCCTCGTCGTTGGTCACGACCTCGATACCGCTATCCGAGACGTCGCCGCTGCCGGCGAGGTGGCCCCAGAAGTACGCGGTCGCGGGGTGGCCCGCGAGCGGGTCCGACGGGACGGCGATCTCGAGGCGGTCGTCGTCCGCGTCTCGGCCGTCGGCCGTCGGCTCCGTCTCGCTCATTCGCCCACCTCCTCGACGATGATCGCGTCCGTCGGGCAGGCCGCGGCGGCCTGCTGTGCTTCGTCGATGCGGTCGTCGTCGAACGTCGCGACGACGCGGTCCTCGGTATCGGTGACCTCGCCCTCGCAGTCGTAGACCGGGTCCGCGCCGGGGTCGATGGTCGCGAGGCCGTCCTCGCCCTCGACGAAGCGCGGATCGCGCGTCAGGCAGGCGAAGATGCCGTCGCAGGCGTCTTTCTCGATGGTGACTTCGTATCGTGACATTGGTGAATTTCGTCTGGTCGGAGTTCGGTCGTGCTGCTCAGTAGTCGTACTTCGTCTCGTAGCCGCGCGGGGTGACCATCCGGTCGTCCCAGACGTAGGTGTCCTCGTTGCCGACGACGATCGTCGTCGTCATGTCGATGATCTCGTCTTCGCCTAACGCCTCGAGTTCGCCGAGTTCGGTGATCATCACCTGCTCGTCGTCGCGGCCGGCACCGTGGACGATGCCGACCGGCGTGTCCTCGTCGCGGTGTGCGAGGAGGATCTCGCAGGCCTTCTCGAAGTTCTCCCGGCGCTTGCGGCTCCAGGGGTTGTAGATCGTGATCGTGAAGGACTCCTTGGCCGCGGAGTGGAGTCGGGACTCGATCTCGGGCATCGGCACGAGGTGGTCCGACAGCGAGATCGAGACGGTGTCGTTCACCAGCGGCGCGCCCAGCCGGGCCGCACAGGACTGGGCCGCCGGGACGCCCGGCACGGCCTCGAAGTCGACCATCGACGCCGTCGCGCCCTTGGACTCGAGGATCTCGAGTGCGAGCCCGCCGAGCGCGTAGACGTTGGGGTCGCCGCTGCCGACGATGGCGACGTCGTGGCCCGCCAGCGCGCGGTCGATGGCCTCCTCGGTCCGGGAGACTTCGCCGCACATCGGCGTGTCGTACAGCTCGTCGGCCTCCTCGGTGATCTCGTCCGGAATGAGATCGATGTAGGTCGTGTAGCCGACGATGTGGTCGGCCTCGAGCAGCGTGGTCTTCGCGCGATCGGTCATCCCTTCCGGGTGGCCGGGACCGAGACCGACGGCGCTCAGCTGGCCCGGTTCGGCGTCGAAGTCCTCGACCGTGGAGCCGACCTCCTTCTCGTTCGAACTCTCGTCGTCGGAACTCGAGGCACCGCAGCTCGAGGACGAGGAGGAACTGGAACTTGATGCACCGCATTTGGAGGTGCTCGAGTCGTCGGTACTGCTCGAGGCTCCGCAGCCGCTCGAGCTTGAGCTATCGGTGCTCGCCTCGCTGCTGGCGTTCTCGCTGCTCGAGGCTCCGCATTTGGAAGTCGGTTCGTCGTCGGCGTCCGCGTTAGTATCCGTACTCATGTGTGTGGTATCGGGTTCAGAAGTCGTCGACGTCACGCCCGCCGCGCGGGGTGACGAGGTACGTTCGGTCGTCGTTGCGCCAGGTCTCGGTCTCGTGGTTGCCGATGATCAGCGAGGTGCCCATTCCGGACACCTTGTCGTCGTGGTCGGCGGCCTCGCCGAGGGTAGTGATGAACTGGCTCTCGCCGTTGCGGCCGGCGTCCGCCCGGCCGGCGTCGTTGACGATGGCCACGGCGGCGTCGTCGGTCCGCTCCTCGCGGACGATCTCGACGGCCTGCTCGTAGTTTCGCCAGCAGTTGTAGAGGACGATCACGAAGTCCGAGATCGCCGCTGCGCGCAGTTTCTCCTCGATTTCGTCCCAGCCGCGCCACTTGTCCGACAGCGAGACCGTACAGAAGTCGTTGCACAGCGGCGCGCCGACGTTCGCCGACCCGCCCAGTGCCGCGGTGATTCCGGGGACGATCTCGATCGGGATGTCGGTGGCATCGTCCTCGTCGGCCATCTTGAAGATGAGGTCGGACTTGCCGTAGACCGACGGATCGCCGCCCGAGACGTGGGCGACGTCCTTCCCCTCGCGGACGTGGTCGAACGCCGCGCGAGCGAGTTCGATCTGCCGACCCATCGTCGAGCGGATGATCTCCTGCTCGAAGCCATCGTCGCGGACCGCGATTCCGTCATCGTCCGTCTCCTCCTCCGGTAGCAGGGTGCCGTCGTCGCGCAGGAACTCCTGATAGAGGCTCGAGGCGATGACGACGTCCGCGGACTCGATGACCTCCTTGGCCCGCTTGGTCATGTGATCCGGCAGTCCGGGGCCGATGCCGACGACGTAGAGCGTGCCGTGGTCGTCGGGTGTGCCGCCGGCCGTGCCATCGGCCGATTCGCTCTCGGTCCCGCTCATTCGCCGATCGCCACCGTGACCTCGTTCTCGTAACTGATCTTCTCGAGAACGAGTTCCTGTTCGGCCCCGCCCGCGATCGCGGAGGCCTCGGAGACGCCGGGCCAGCCGATCAGCTCTTTCGACTTCGAGGGCGTCGGCCCCTCGTGCTCGAGCAGGGTCTCCTTGTCGAAGGCGACCACGCCGAGATCGAGTTCCTGTGCGGCCTCGAGCAGCCCTTCCTCGTCTTCCTTCCGCGTCGCGGTCCCGACGAACTCGACGTCGTCGACGTCGTAGTCGGTCCGCTCGAGGGCTTCCTCCCACGCGGCGAGGAACGACTCCTTGCTCGCCCCCGAAACGCTGCCGGTGCCGAGGACGCAGCCGTCGTCCTTGTTGCGCTTGAGCACCGTCACGTCGTCACCGACGAGGACGGCCTTCGGGCCCTCGAGTCGCTCGACGGGACCGAGGTTCTCGTCGAGAACGGCGAGATTGGTCTTGACCGTCGAGTCACCGTTGACGACGTGGGTGTCCATCGCCTTCGCGCGGGACTCGACGCCCTGTTTGCCGGCCGCCTCCGAGGCGGTGGTCATCGCCGGGATCGCGCCCATCGTCGCGAGGTCCTGTGCGACCTGATTCGCGCCGTGGTGGCCGCCCGTGATCGGGATGGCCCACGTCAGTTCCTCGTCGACGACGCAGATCGCGGGATCCTCCCACTTGTCGTCGAGCAGGTGGGCCGTCTTCCGCATCGCGATCCCGGAGGCCATCAGGCCGATGAAGCAGTCGTACTCGCCCCAGTGCTCCTCGAAGACGTCGCCGTGGTACTCGATGATGTCGATCGCCTCGTAGCGATCGCCGATCTCCGATTTGATCTCCTCGGCGGTGTCCATCTTCCGGCCGAAGGAGATGATCGCGATTTCCTCGGCGACTTCGCCGTCCGAATCCGCCGTCGAACAGTGTCCGCCGCCGGAGTCCGATCCCGAATCGTCCGTCGTCTCCGCGTTCTCAGTTCCTGAACTCATTGTGTAACCTCCGTCGTATCGAAATTGTCCGTTCCACGTCCAATCGACCCGTCCAGTCCACCGCTCTGGTGGGACTGAAAGGGGCCAGTTCCCTCGGCGAAGGCGGACGAAGCAAGCACCGCAGGGAGGGAGCCCTGCGACCGACCGAGACGCGCAGCGAGGCCCCCGAGTCGAGGGAACTGGGGGCTTTCACCGTGGTTGCGGTCTCGAGTCCGAATCATCTCAGTCATCACTCGCCTCCGTTTCAGCCGAATTTTCCGAAGAACCGCGATTGGCCCAATCACCGTAGAGGAAGGATCGTTCGTAGCCCGCGCCGGTCACGGCGTCGCCGATGACGACCAGCGCCGAAGCCCGATACCCCGCCTCCTCGACCTTGTCCGCGATCGTCCCGATATCGCCGATGATCACGTCCTCGTCCGGCCACGAGGCGTGGTAGATCACCGCGACCGGCGTCTCGGGGTCGTGATCGTCCTCGAGCAGGCGGTCCATCGTATCCCGAACCGCGTGGGTGCCGAGGTAGATGCAGGTCGTCACGTCGCCCATCTCCACGAAGTCGGAGATGTGGTCTTCCTCCGGCATCAGGGTCTTGCCCTGCGGCCGGGTGAACGCGACGTGGTTCGACACTTCATTGAGCGTCAGTTGCGTCCGCAGCGTCGCGCTGGCCGCGAACGCCGACGTGACGCCGGGCACGAAGTGAGTCGGCACGCCCTCGTGTTCCAGGGCGTCCATCTGCTCGAGCGCGGCCCCGTAAATCGCGGGATCGCCGCTGTGGAGACGGACGACGTTCCGTCCCTCTTCGTAGGCGTCCCGCATCAGTGGGATCAGTTCCTCGAGGTCCTTCCCGACTGAGTTCACGAGTTCGGCGTGACCACAGTACTCGTCGAGGAGTTCGCTGTTGACCAGCGAGCCCGCGTGAACGACGAGGTCTGCCTCCTCGAGCAGTTCCTTACCCGCGACGGTCAGCAAGCGCGGGTTGCCGGGGCCGGCACCGACGAAGGGAATCCCCTCCTGTTCGTCGCCGGCGCTGTGCTCGAAGATCCGGTCGTCCAGTTCCTCGCGGCGGGCTTCGCCTTGCGAGTCGATCGCGTCCTGCGGGTCGTTCGGTGTATCGTCCTCAGTCATCGGTTTCCTCCGCGGTGTCCGCCACAGTCGCCGCCCTCGCAGCCCTCGGCGCGCTCGAGGTCGGCTCGTTTTCCTCCGTCGGTCACCGGCTCACCGCTCGCCGTCGAGTCGTCCTCGCCCGAGGCCTCGGAGTCGTCGGTCTGGAACGCGGCCGTCGCCTGCTCGACCTCGAGGTCTTCCTTCTCGGCGTAGGCGAGCGTGTAGTAGTCGCGCTCGTCGATCTCCGCGGGATCGTCGGTAACGAGGGTCTCGCCCTGTTCCATGAACAGCCGCCGGCCGTAGGTCACGTCGTAGCCGGCCTCGACGAGCCCCTCGTGGGTCGCCGGCGCGTCGGTGACCTTGAAGAGGATCATCCGGTCCGGGCCCGTCGGGCTGTGGCCGGACGCAGCCTCGCGCAGAGAGAGCCCCGCGCCGGCCTCGATCTCGACCCCCATCGCGGTCGCGAAGGCCGTCACCGCGCTCACGCCGGGGACGATCTCCAACTCGACGTCCGGATGAAAGGCGTCAATCGTCCGACGCAGGTGGCCGAACGTCGAGTAGACGTTCGGATCGCCCAGCGTGACGAAGGCGACGTTGCCGTCGCGGGCGTTGGGCGCGATCTCCGCCGCGGCCTCCTTCCAGGCCGTTCGCAGCTTCTCCTCGTCTTTCGTCATCGGGAAGTCCAGATCCCCGATCTTCGACTCGTCGACGTGCTTCAGTGCGACCGTCCGCGACAGGCGGCCCGGGGAGTAGACCACGTCAGCGTTCTCGAGAACTTCTTTCCCGCGGACCGTGACGAGGTCGGCCTCGCCGGGACCGAGCCCGACGCCGTACAGCGTCATTGGCCGTTCCCTCCGCTTTTCGAATCGCCGCGGGCGATTCGACCTACGTCGGAGCGTTGCTCCGACGAGGATCGCGATCCGGTGGATCGCTCACCCCCGTCGGCGGCGACTCTCTCGCCGTCGTCTTCGTCAGTCTCCTCGTCGGGGGTCGCGCTCCCGACCAGCATGTACACCGGGTTATCCGAATTGAAACTCGTCGCCCCGGCGAGTTCGTAGCCGTGGCTCACTTGAAACTGAACGACCTCCTCGAGCAGGTCGCGCTCGCGGAAGGCTTCCGTCGCCTTCCCAGCGACCTCGAGCCGCGAGACGTTCATCACGACGCGGTCAATCTCGGTCTCGACGGCGTGATCGAGGACGGCTTCGAAGTTCCGACTCCCGCCCAGAAAGAGGGCGTCGGCGTCGTCCGGCAGTCCCTCGGGCGCTTCCGCGTTCCGCAGTTCGACGTCGGCGCGTACCGACTCTTCGTTGGCCGCGAGGTTCCGCTCCGTCGTCTCGAGTCGCTCGGGTTTCCGCTCAAGAGCGGTCACCCGCCCGGCTCGCTGTGCGGCTTCGATCGTGACGGCTCCCGTACAGGAGCCGACCTCCGCGAAGTGATCGTCCGGCTCGAGCGCGAGCTTCGAACCGACGACGGCCCGGACCTCCGACTTCGTCGGTCCGGCCTTCGCATCGTGTGGAAGCGCGATGGGTGGCATCATCCGTTGGAACAGAGTCCGTCCCTAAAACAATTTTGTTTGGGGTAGAACAACTGCGATTGCCCAGATGGAGTTGGAGTAGGACAACGAGAGTTGTCGAATTCGATCGGACTGTCAGGTCGAACCGAAATGGGCGCTCGAGCGACCGTCGGATCGATTCGACCCGACGCGCTCACTGCGACCCTACCACTCCATCCCGCCGTTGATCCCGAGTACCTGCCCGGTCATGTACTCTGCCTGATCGCCGGCGAGGAATCGGACCATGCCGACGATGTCCGCGGGTTCGGCGAACCGATCCAGCGGGATGTCCTCGCGGATCTTGTCCTGGACGCGTTCGGGGACCTTCTCGAGCATGTCCGTCTCCGTGAAGCCGGGCGCGACGCAGTTGGCCGTCGAGCCGTGACTGGCCAGTTCCAGCGCCAGCGTCCGCGTGAAGGCGAACAGACCGCCCTTCGAGGTCGCGTAGTTGGCCTGCCCGTAGTTGCCCTGTTGGCCGACGACGCTCGAGATGTTGATCAGTCGGCCGTGATCGGAGGCCTTGATGTCGTCGTAGAACGCCTTCGTACAGTTGAACGTCCCGTTCAGGTTGACGTCGATGACGGTCTGCCAGTCCTCGTAGGTCATGTCCTCGAACGTCCGGTCGATCGTGATCCCCGCGTTATTGACGAGGACGTCGATTTCGCCGAATTCCTCGCGGATCTCCGCGGCCATCCGCTCGACCTGTGCCGGCTCCGAGACGTCCGCCTGCACGGGGACGGCCGTCTCGCCGTTCTCTTCGATCGTCTCGGTCACCTCGCGTGCCAATTCCTCGGACGATCGGTAGTTCACCGCCACGTCGGCACCGCAACGAGCGAGTTCGAACGCGATCTCGCGACCGATTCCGCGAGAGGATCCCGTTACGAGGCAGGTTCGATCGGTCAGTGGGCGACGCGACGGGGGCTCGAGTCGGGAGACGGTTTCGGACATCCGGCCGGCACTACACCCCCATTCGTGTTAACTGCTTGACTGTCTATCAGCAGGCGTGAATACCACTCCGTAATTCGTCTCCGACTGGGAGGGAGGAACGAGGTCTCTCGATGCGACCGTGGCACGCCGTCCCGACCGAGACGTCGAACTCGCCGTGCTACCGGTAACGCCGCCCGCTCGGACGAACGTCCGTCGAACCGGACTGGAAACGAGCAGCGGGATCGCCGCACCGGTCCGACGACGAACTGTAGCGATCGGAGACGACCGCGCGGTTAACGGCAGATCTCCTCGAGGAACCGATCGAATGCCCCGCTCTCGGGATGGACGTGGACGTACGTCCCGAGCGATTCGTACTCGGTCAGGCCGTCGCGGTCGCCGTCGATGCCGTCGCCGCGGACCGTCTCGAAGGCGAACCGGGCGTCGCCGTCGACCGCGGCGCTCGAGTAGTGGAACTCGTGGCCCCGAATCGTCTCGCCGGCGTCGGCGGTGAGCGTTCCCTCCATGGCCTCGAGTTCGACGTGATCCAGCGCCTGATACCGGTCGTGCATGGTCACGTCGGCGGGGAGGATGCCGGCCATCTCGCTACGGTCGCCCTCGGCCGTCGTCAGCGACTGACTCATGGCCATCAGGCCGCCACACTCGCCGAGCACCGGCAGGCCGTCGGCGGCGCGGTCGCCGAGTTCCGAGAGGGTCCCGGCCGACTCGAGTGCGTCGGCGTGGAGTTCGGGGTAGCCGCCGGGCAAGTAAACCCCGTCGCAGTCCGGGACGGGATCGCCGGCGATCGGCGAGAACGTGACCAGTTCGGCCCGCTCGCGGAACCGCTCGATAGTCGCCGGATACCGGAAGCAAAACGCCGCGTCGCTGGCGACGGCGACGGTAGCGTCGACCGGCTCGGCGGCACCGTCGACCGGTGACGACGTCTCGGGTGCGGGCGGTTCGCTCGCGACGTCGGCCAGTCGTTTGGCGTTGAGCGACTCAGCGGCCTCCCGCAGCGCGTCCCGCGGCAGGGCGGCCTCCTCACCCATCTCGAGTCCGAGGTGCCGATCCGGAATCTCGAGGTCGTCGTTCGGCGGAATCCGACCGAAGTACTCGAGGTCGTCGGGCAGGGCGTCGCGGATCCCCTGCTCGTGGCGACCCCCGTGAGCGCGCTGGGCGATGACGCCGGCGACCTCGATATCGCGGCCGATGGTGGCGGCGTACTCGCGGAAGCCGAGCGCGGTCGCTGCGACGCTCTCCATCCCGGCCTTCGCGTCGACGACGAGAACGACGGGGAGGTCCAGCGCTTCGGCCACCATGGCCGTGCTCGATCCGTCGCCGTCATAGAGGCCCATCACGCCCTCGACGACGCAGACATCGGGGGACGTCGTCCCCCGGGCAGACGAGTGTGACCCGTCGATATCGCCCTCGCCGCGGCGGTAATTCCGCCGGAGGCCGTCCTCGCCGCAGAGCCACAGATCGAGGGTTCGGGACGGGCGACCGGCGACCGCCTCGTGGTGGCTCGGATCGATGAAGTCCGGCCCCGCCTTGGCGGGCTGGACCTCGTGGCCGGCGTCCTCGAGCGCCTGTACGATCGACAGCGTCGCGACCGTCTTTCCGACGCCGGAGCTGACGCCGCCGAGGACGAATCCCTTCATCGCTGCCCCTCCGAGACGCAATCGGCCGTCTCGACGATCCGTTCGGCCGCGATATCCGCGGTACGCACGACGTTCATTGTCGTTGGGTTAGTACAACTGGACTTGAATCCGTCGGTGGCCGCGATTGCGCTCGCGACGGTCGTCACCGAATCGCCTCGAGTCGAGGCCGGTGACCGGACAGTCGAAATACAGTTGAAACTGCCCTGCATTGGCCCGGGATATGAGCAGCCCCGAATCCGCAACAGTACCGATCCCCGCGCTGAAAGAACGCGCCGGCGTCGTCAACGCCCTGCTCGATGGCGCGCAGACGGTGCTCGTTCGCCATCCGACCCTCGATCCGGGAACGATCGACGATCAGTTCGTCCTCTATCCGGCCTACACGCATCAGGAGCCGGATCGCTATCAGTCCGGATACGAGGACTACTACCACCGGGCGAGCGCCAAACCCGACGCGGGCGTGCCGATCCGAGCCGTCGCCGACGTCCGCGCGGAGTACGCCGTCTCGAGCGACGATCTCGAGGCCCTCGCGCGCCACTACGTCTACACGCCCGACGGCCTGCGCGACAAGTACGATCCCGAGGACGACCTGTGGGTGCTGTTGCTCCGCGTGTCGGCGCTCGAGTCGCCGCGGCTCATCGAGGAGCGCGGCAGCTATCGAGGCTGTCGCGCCTGGATCGAACTCGAAGATGACGTCGACATCGACCTCGCATCGACCGCTCCCGTACTGGACGACGCGACGTTCGCCGAACGGCGGGCAGCGGTTCGGGACGCGCTCGAGTGAGAGATTTGAACCACCGACGAACTTAACCGCTCGAATCGGTTACGATTCGCCGCTCGAACTATGAACGAAGAAACAGGAACCGACACCGAACGACACCTCCGCGAGGCGCTCAGACACTTGGGCGAGGCACAGGACGACGATGACCTCAGGAAGACCCACTCCGTCGCGCTCGAGGAAGTGTCGAACACCGTGTCGTCAGTACTTCGCGAATACGAGGGCGACGAGTAGCAATCGGACGATTTTTCGGTAGGCAATCTTCCGTGACGGAGAGCAGGCCGGATCGCGTTCGACGGCCCGACGAGACCGTCCGTAGCGCATCCTCCGGTTTTATGAGCGACTGTCGAATAGTATCGTCTACCTAAATGACAATCAAAAAACCAGTGTGGTCGACAAGATCTGACACACGGGAACCGTTTCTACGGCTCGTAAGCCGATGGCTCGTACTCCTGGGAACACCGATTCTCCTCGCAATCGTGCTGTGGTTCCATCCGGCAGCCGGTGACGACCCGTTTATCACCCTCGCACCGATCGCGGACACGTGGTTCATCGTTCACGCCCTGTTGCTTCCACTGTTCGGTTTGCTCGGCGTCGCCCTGTACGTGCTACTGATCGGCTATCAGGGACTGATCGCGACGATCGGGCGAATCGGGATCGGGATCTATCTCGTCTGTTATCTCGCGTTCGAAGCGATCGCCGGCATCGCGACGGCCGTCCTGCTCCGCGAGTCACGTGGTCTCTCTACCGACCAACAAGAGGGCGTTGCAACGGTCGTCGAGGTGATTTTCATGAATCCGATCGATGGCGTCGCCGGCATCCTGGCACTCCTTGGAACCGTCGGCAACCTCGTCGCAGTTCTCGCGATCGCCGTCCTCCTGCGTCGATCGGGAGCACCCGCGATCCCGCTCGTCCTCCTTTTCGGTTCGCCGATCAGTATCGTCGCCCACGGAAGCACTCCCACGGACGCGATTGGCATGTTACTGTTCGGTCTCGGCATCGCATGGCTCGAGTTCGGTTGGGCGGCCCCGGAATAACAGCGCTCCACCGCGTGACCGATCCGGTCGGACGGCAGTCAATGGACGACAGTCGCCGGAGACCGCGACGAATTCCGGAACCGGAAACGGAACCGATGATGCTACGTCGAGGACGTCGGCGCGACCAGCCGTCGAACCGCGAGCACGACCAGATCGGAGAACGGCGTGTCGTTCTTTCCGCTCCCGCCAGCGTGTTCCGCCAGTTCCTCGAGCGTGAACCGGTGGATCTGCTCGTCGTCGTGGGTCAGCTTCTCGAGCACCAGCGCCTCGAGATCGGGATCAGCCCCCGCCTCGAGCAGGAAGTCGGCGATATCGCCGGGCATCCGGTCGTACGGCCGCGGGAGCACGAGCAGGTGTCGGTCGTCGACCGCGGCCGCGAGGCGGTCCATGTCCGACTCGAGGTCGCCGCTCTTGTGGAGCGTGACGAACTCGGTGTCCTCCATCGGCGTCCGGGCGCGGCTGGCGGCCATCTGGATCGAGGAGATGCCAGGGATCACGCGGACCGGGACATCGGGGTCCGAACGCTCGACGGTATCCTGGACCTTCCCGACGAACTGGTAGCCCGAGTGGTTCGGGTCGCCCATTGCGACCGCAGTCCCCGACTCACCGGCGGCGACGCGCTCGCCGAACGCCTCGAGAGCCTCGGCCTCGTCCTTGTA
Organism: Natrinema amylolyticum; assembly: GCF_020515625.1. Classification (NCBI taxonomy): domain Archaea; kingdom Methanobacteriati; phylum Methanobacteriota; class Halobacteria; order Halobacteriales; family Natrialbaceae; genus Natrinema; species Natrinema amylolyticum. Next base: position 806,988 of record NZ_JAIWPJ010000002.1, on the reverse strand, counting down.
GCCGCAGGTCAGCAGGTCGGCGTCGGTCAGGTCTTCGACGAACTCGACGACCGTCGTGAAACCGACAACGACGTCGGCCTCGCGGATCGCGCGCTCGCCGCGGGGCGTGAGATACTCTTGGTTGCCAGGGCCGACGCCGACGGCGTAGACAGGGTCGTCTGCCCTCTCGTCGAGATCGGGTTCCGCCGCTCCCGCGGCGAACGTCGCCGGATCCGGTCCCGCGTCGAGGTCGTACTCGCCGCTCATCGGTTCCGGCCGTCCGCGGCCCGCGTCTCGGCGTCGAGCTCGAGGTCGATCTCGTCGGTTCGGACGTCCTTCGCGACGTGGATCAGTTCGTTCGTCAGCGCGGCCGCCAGTCCGCTCCCGCCGCGGCGGCCGACGTTGGTGATCGCCGGGACGTCGTACTCCTCGCTGACCTCGCGGATGCGCTGGCGGCTCTCCTCGGCCTTGACGAAACCAACGGGAGTCGCGACGATGGCCGCCGGTCGGGTACCGTCCTCGATGCAGTCCGCCAGCGCGAAGGCGGCCGTCGGCGCGTTGCCGATCGTCGCGATCGCGCCGTCGTAGACGCCCTGCTTGTCGAGTTCGAGCACCGAGGCCGCGGTGCGGGTCATCCCGGTCTCTTTCGCCAGCTCCGCGCCGTTGCCGATCGCCTTCCGCTTCTCGCAGTTGTGGCCGCGGCCGGTGATCCCGGCTTTCGACATCGTGATATCGGTCACGATGGTGGCCTCGTCGAGCACTGCTCGAGCGCCGGCGCGGACCGGCGCGTCCTCGTCATCACCGATCTCGTCCCCGCCGGTGAACTCGATCAGGTGCTGGAATTCGATGTCGCCCATCGAGTGGACCGACTTCTGCCGAACGCGGTCGGCCAGCGTCTCGTCCGGCACGAACTGCCGGACGATGTCCATGCTCGTTTCCGCGATGTCCATCGCGTTCTGCGTCGTCGCGCCCAGATCGGCGTACTCCTCCTCGAACTCCTGACTATCGGTCATTTGGTATCACACTCCGGACCTCGAGTATCGGTACTCGGCCGAACGGGTTCGCTTCCGTCGTCAGTCATCGGTCGACACCTCCGCACCGACGCCCTCGTTGGTCGTCCGCGCCTCGAGGTCGCCCTCGACCTCGAGGTTCAGATCGCGCAGTCGGTCGATCGTCTCGTCGTCTGCGTCCCACAGATCGCGCTCGATCGCCTCGAGCAGCGTGTCCGTGATGGACTCGAGCGCCCACGGGTTCACGTCGCGCATCCATTCTTGACGAGCGTCGTCGAAGGCGAACTTCTCGGCGACTTCTTCCCACAGCGTATCGCTCACGACGCCGGTGGTCGCGTCCCAGCCGAGCGTCACGTCGACCGTCGTCGAGAGGTCGCCCGCGCCCTTGTAGCCGTGTTCCTCCATCGACTCGAGCCAGTCGGGATTCAGAACGCGCGAGCGCATCGCCTTACGGACCTTCTCCTCGTTGGTGTAGACGTCGACATTATCCGGGTCCGAGGAGTCGCCGACGTAGGAGGCGGGCTCCGTGCCGGAGATCTCGCTCACGGCGGAGATGAAGCCGCCGTGGAAGGCGTACCAGTCCGAGGAGTCGAACTCGTCTTGCTCCATCGTGTCCTCGATCTTGACCGTCGCGTCGACGGAAGAGAGGCGGCGCTCGAAGGCGTCGTGGGCGTCCGAAACGCGGCCGCGCGATCCCATCGCGTAGCCGCCCCACTGGACGTACACCTCGGCCAGATCGGAGCGGTCGTCCCAGTTGCCCTCGTCGACGGCCTTGTTCGTCCCGGCACCGTAGCCGCCGGGCCGGGTCGTGAAGACGCGGTGTTTGGCCGCCTTGCGGGCGTCGGATTCGTCGAGGCCCTCTTCCTCCTCGAGTTCCGCCTGCTCTTCCTCGACGTGTTTCTTCACGTAGTTCATCTCGAGGGGTTCGTCGAGGTCGACGACGGCGTCGACGGCGTCGTGGATGACGCCCGCCGCGGCCGGGAAGGCGTCGCGGAACAGTCCCGAGACGCGGGTTGTCACGTCGACTCGCGGGCGATTGAGGTCCTCGAGCGGGATCGGCTCGACGTCGTCGATCCGGCCGGCGTCGGTCCACTGGGGCTCGACGCCCATCATCGCGAGCACCTGGGCGATGGTCTCGCCACGAGTGCGCACGGTCGGCGTCCCCCAGGCAACCACGCCGATCTCCTCGGGGTACTCATCGTTTTCGTCGTGGTGGCGCTCGAGGACGCCCTCCGCGACCTCGCTCCCGACCTGCCAGGCGGCCTTCGCGGGCACCTTGCGCGGGTCGAGCGTGTAGAAGTTCCGCGCGGTCGGCAGCAGGTCGACGCCGCCGCGGGTCGGTGCGCCGGAGCCCCCGGGCGGGACGTATTCGCCCGAGAGGGCGTCCGCGGTTCGCGGAATCTCGTCTTCGGCCCCCTGCACGCGGGGCTGGGCCTCCTCGCAGATGTACGCGAGTGCCTTCCGAAGATCGTTGTGAGCGCCCGATTTCGCGCGCCCGTCGCCGATCGTCTCGAGGTCGACGATCAGGAGGTTGACGTTCACCTCGTCGTCCGGCCCCGCTTCGCGCTCCGAGACCGGGATGTCGAAGTCGTGTTCGGCGAGCGTCTCGATCAGGTCGACGCTGGTCTCGTAGACGACGTCCGCGGCCTCGGCGTAGGTCATCCCGAGGTCCTCGGCGTACTCGCCGGGCGAGTCGAGCATCGTCTGGTAGTCGACGCCCAGCGCGCCGGCGACGCTCTCGCGCAGGCTCGGCGCGCCGGGGTTCTCGAGTCGCGTCAGGGCGACCAGATACTCCGTCAGGCGCTCGCCCTCCGGCGGCTCGGACATGGTGTGCAGTCCGAGCCGAATCTGGGTCGTCTTCACGTCCGTGAGGTACTCGTGGATCCGTTCGACGAGTTCGTCGATATCGACCTCGTCGCCGTCGACGTCGCCTTCAGCCAGCGTCGAGCCGGCCTCGTCGGGCCCGCGAACGTCGGCCTTCTCGTCGATCGTGCCGGCGATACCCAACTCGACGGCGAGGTCGAGTTCCTCGACTTTCTCCCGCATGAGGTCCGCGAGGTGTTCGCCGTCGTCGCTCCGAGCGTCCTCCATCCCGGCCTCGCGGTACTGGTTCGCGAGTTCCTCGAGTTCAGAGAGTTCGTCGTAGGTGCCCGCGTTTCGCATCACGGGCGTCAGATAATCGACGATGGCGGCGTAGGAGCGCCGCTTGGCCTGGGTCCCCTCGCCAGGGTTATTGACGATGTAGGGGTAGACGTTCGGGATATCGTCGATCAGTTGGTCGGGCGCGCTCTCGCCGTTCAGCCCGACGGTCTTCCCGGGGAGCCACTCGAGGCTGCCGTGGGTTCCCAGATGGACGACCGCGTCGGTCTCGAACGTGTTGCGCAGCCAGCCGTAGAAAGCGAAGTAATCGTGTGGCGGCTGGAGGTTCGAGTCGTGGTAGACCTTCGAGGGGTCCATCCCAAATCCGCGCGGTGGTTGGACGGTAACCAGCACGTTGCCGAACTCGACGCCCGGAATTGCGAACGGGCGGTCGGGGACCTCGCCCCATTCCTCGATGATGTTCTCCTGGAAGCGTTCGTCGGTGTCAGTGAACCACTCCTCGTAGGTGTCCGGTGAGACGACATCCACGGAAAGATCGCGGACGTCCTCCGGCGCGACCCACCGGTCCTCGAGCGTGAGCTGTGCGGTCAGTTTCTCGACCAGCGTCTGGCCGTCCTCGGGCATTTCGTCGCCCAGATCGTAGCCGCGGGCGTCGAGTTCCTCGAGCAGGTTGACCGTCGACTCGGGGCTGTCGAGGCCGAACGCGGTCCCGATCCCGTCGTCGCTCGGCGGGTAGTTGTGGAGGACGACGGCGACCTGCTTCTCCTCATTGGGCGTGTGTCTGAGTTCGGCCCAGTTGACCGCGAGGCGCGTCGCGTGGTCGATCCGGTCCTCGATCGGGAAGTGGTGTTTCGGCGCGGAGCCGATGCCGGCCTCGTCGTCGGTGCGCTCCTTGCCGGAGATCGGGTGTGTGATCACGTTCCCGTCGAACTCCGGCAGCGCCACGGAGAGGGCGAGTTCGAAGCCCATCACGCCCGTGTCGCTGGATTCGTACCGCGAGCGCGAGCGCATCGTGGTGACCGTCTGCAGGACCGGTACGCCGAGGCGGTCGAGGAAAACGTCCTCCGCACTGCTGCCTTCGTCGTCGGCGCTACGGCCGCGCTCGTCCATCGAGAGAGAGAACATGAACGAGGAGAGCACGGCGTCGACGATGGACTGTCCGTCGCTGTCAATAAGCCAGTTGTCCGTCACCCACTCGGCGTCTTCCTGCTCGTCGGTGTCCGTGGCGGGGTTACAGAAAATAGGCAGGGCGTTGGCCCCCTGCTCCTCGAGCGCTCGGACCTGCGCGTCCACGTACCGGGTGTTCTCGTGAGTCCAGTGGGACTCGTAGAACCAGACCGCGACCGTCGGCTTGTCGGGGTCGTGCGTCTCGAGTAACTCCTCGTACTCGATCCCCGGATGGTCGGGGTGGTAGACGCCCTCCGTCGGTAGTTCGGTCGGGTCGTCGTACTCGACGTCCCGGCCCTCGTACTCGGCGGCGAGGAACCGACACAGGTTCGCGACGTTGATCGTCCCGCCCTTCTCCAGATAGTCGTAGACGAGATCGCGGTGTGCCTCCGAGACCGTCGTGTCCTCGAAGGCGAAGGCGTCGCCGGTCGCCTTGACGATCAGCGGCACGCTCGCCTCCTCGAGTGCCCCCGTCGCGTAGTCGTAGCCCGGCATGCTGTCTTCGGCCCCGTGCAGCCAGAAGATCGCCGCCGCGGCGTCGTGCAATTCCTCGACGAACTCCTCGACGTCGGCCTCGTCCTCGAGGTCGCTCTCCGAGCGGACGACCAGCTCGACGTCCTCGAGGCGCTGGGCGGCCCGGCCGATCGAGCCGAGTTCGTTCTCCGTCGCGGTATAGATCCCGATCCGTGTCATCGTACTTTTAAACCTCTGTTGTATTAGCTCAAGTATGGTTGCAAACGCCGGGGGCAAAAAGCTGTCGTCACTCCCCTTTCCGGCGATCGTCGGACAGGACGATCTGAAGCGCGTGCTGCTCGCCGTCGCGGCCGACGACGGCCTCGATGGGGCCCTGATCGTCGGCGAGAAGGGGACCGCGAAGTCGACCGCCGTTCGGGCGCTCGTCGATCTCCTGCCCGACCAGCGGGCCGTCGCGGACTGTCCGTACGGCTGTTCGCCCGACGACCCCGACCTGCAGTGTGCGGACTGCCGCGACCGCGACCCCGACGACCTGCCGGTCGAGACGCGACCGGTTCCGCTCGTCACCCTGCCGCTGGGCGCGACCCGCGACCGGGTCGTCGGCACCCTCTCAGTCGAGGACGCGCTGGCCGGCGAGGCCGACTTCGATCCCGGCCTGCTGGCCCGCGCGAACCGCGGCATCCTCTACGTCGACGAGGTCAACCTGCTGGACGACCACCTCGTGGACGTCATCCTCGACTCGGCCGCCAGCGGCGTCAACACCGTCGAGCGCGACGGAGTCAGCGTCTCCCATCCCGCGAACTTCACCCTGATCGGGACGATGAACCCGGAGGAGGGCGACCTGCGACCTCAGTTGCGGGATCGCTTCGCCCTCCAGGCCAGCGTCGAGGGCTGCCGGGAGATCGACGACCGCGTCGAGATCATCGATCGCGCGCTCGAGGCCGACGGCGGTACCGGTCCCGACCCGAGAACGGAGTACGCCGACGAAGTCGAGACCGTGCGGGACGACCTCGCCGCGGCCCGAGACCGCCGCTCGAGCGTCGACCTTCCCTCCGAGTTCAAAGCGGAGATCGCCGAACTCTGTCTCGAGGCCGGCGTCGACGGCCACCGCGGCGACGTGGCGATGGCTCGGACGGCGATGACGCTGGCCGCGCTCGAGGGCCGCGAGACGGTCATCGAGTCCGACATTCACGAGGCCGCGACCTACGCCCTCCCCCACCGGCTCCGGAGCACGCCCTTCGAGGACGAACCCGATCTCGACGACCTGCTCGAGGACCGGTTCGACGAGGAGTCGCCGGACGACGGGGACGGAGACGACGAGAGCGATGCGGACGAGGGCGACGGCGACGAGGCCGAAGACGGCGACTCCGAACCCGAACAGGGGGACGGCGACGAACGCGGCGATCGCGACCAGGGAAACGGAGACGAGGGAGGCGACGACGCGGACGATGACGAGGCCAGCGACGGCAGTGATTCCGAATCCGACGGTGGCGACGGCGACGACTCCGGATCCGAGCGCCGTCCGGAAGGCGGCGAGGAGCCGGGGTCGCCGAATCAGTCGCCCGCCGAGGCCGGTGAGGGAAGCCCGGACGACGACTCGAGCGACCGAGACTCTGAGTCGGACTCGGAGGAGTCGCCGGACGACGACGAAGCGGACGAAACCGCCCAGCCGCTGGTTCCCGGCCAGCGACGGGCCGAGGTCGGCGAGGCGCGGGCTCCTGACCTCGAGACGCCGACCGCCAAAAGCGACGAGAGCGCGGCCGGAGCGGGATCGCGGGCGAGCACGGCCCCGAGCACGGACAACCGGGGCGCTCGCGTCCGCACTGAACCCGCCTCGGGCGAGGGGTCGATCGACGCCGCGGCGTCGGTCCGGTCGGCCGCGTCCCGCGGTGAGTCGCGGGTCGGGGAACGGGACCTCCGGCAGTCGGTCCGCACCGGCGACACCTCGGTGACGATCGTCTTCGCCGTCGACGCCAGCGCCTCGATGCGACCGGCGATGCAGACCGCGAAAGGCGTCGTCCTCGAACTCCTGCGAGACAGCTACGAACACCGCGATCAGGTCTCCTTCGTCGCCTTCGCCGGCGAGGACGCCGACGTCTTGCTCCCGCCGACCGACAGCGTCTCGCTGGCCGCCCGCCACCTGAAGGACCTCCCCTCGGGCGACCGGACGCCGCTTCCCGCGGGACTCGAGACCTCGAGGCGAGTGCTCGAGCGCGCCGATACCGACGCCTCGGTCGTCGTCCTCGTCACCGACGGACGGGCGAACGTCGCCGATGGCAGTCCGACGGACGCGACGCGGACGGCGGCTCGAGCGCTCGCGACCACTGACGCTCGAGTGATCGTGGTCGACGCCGGCGACGACTCCCGCGCCGGCCTCTCGGAACTGGTCGCGAGCGAGACCGAGGGCGAACTGGTCGATCTCGACTCGCTCTCAGTCGAGACTGTCCGAGCCGCCGCCGAGACCGCGGCGGACGGGGCCCAGCGGTAGACGAGCCCCAGCGGTAGGCCCCGCGGGGAGACGTGTGGCGTGCTCGAGTCGATCCTGACTCCGCGCGTTCGGAGAGACACACTGCTGAATTGGGACGGTACGACGGCCCACGGACGGGGCCGGCGGGGGCGGACCAACACCCCTTTGAACACCCTCCGTCGTTATCCGACGAGAATCGATGACGGGGGACGAGCCAGTCGCCGACGAGTCCGTCGGTGACGATATCGAGTACGGAATCGACGAACAGCCGCCGCTCGGCGAATCGATGGTGCTGGGGATCCAGCACTATTTGACGATGGTCGGCGCGAACATCGCGGTCCCGTTGATACTGGCGGGGGCGATGGGGATGCCGAACGGCGTTACCGCCCGATTCGTCGGCACGTTCTTCGTCGTCTCGGGGATCGCGACGCTCGCCCAGACGACGTTCGGGAACCGATACCCGATCGTCCAGGGCGCGCCGTTCTCGATGCTCGCACCCGCGCTAGCGATCGTCGGCGTCGTCACCGCCGGCGGCGTTTCCGGCGGCGCGGGCTGGGAGACCGCGTTGCTGCAGTTACAGGGGGCAATCATTGTCGCTGCGGTCGTCGAGGTCGCGATGGGGTACTTCGGACTGGTCGGGAAACTCCGTCGGTTCCTCTCGCCGGTCGTCATCGCGCCGACGATCGCACTGATCGGGCTATCGCTGTTCAGCGCACCGCAGATCACGACGCCGGACCAGAGCTGGTGGCTGCTCGGCCTCACGCTCGGCCTCATTCTGTTGTTTTCGCAGTATCTCGACGTCAGACACAAGGCGTTCCGTCTGTACCCGGTCATTCTCGCGCTCGTCATCGCCTGGGTCGTCGCCGCCGCACTGTCGGTGGCGGGCGTCATCGGGGGGAGTCATCCGGGATTCGTCGATTTCGAGCAGGTCGCGGACACCCGGATGCTGTTGCCGATCTACCCCTTCCAGTGGGGCGTGCCGCAGGTGACGACCGCCTTCGTCGTCGGGATGTTCGCCGGCGTGCTGGCCTCGATCGTCGAGAGCATCGGTGACTACTACGCGGTGGCGAACATCACGGGCTCGGGCGCCCCGAGCGGAAAGCGGATCAACCACGGCATCGGGATGGAGGGGCTGATGAACGTCTTCTCCGGCGTGATGGGGACCGCCGGATCGACCTCCTACTCCGAGAACATCGGTGCGATCGGACTGACCGGCGTCGCCTCGCGGTACGTCGTCCAGATCGGAGCCGTCGTCATGTTATTCGTCGGCTTCATCGGCTACTTCGGCCAACTGATCGCGACGATCCCCGACCCGATCGTCGGCGGCCTCTTCATCGCCATGTTCGGCCAGATCGTCGCCGTCGGTATCTCGAACCTGCGCCACGTCGATCTCGACTCCTCGCGCAACACCTTCATCATCGGCTTCGCCCTCTTCGTTGGGCTGGCGATTCCGGCGTACATGGGCAACTTCGAGAGCACGCTCGCGTTCCGCGAGGCCGTCGGGCTTGAGGCGACGGTCGACTCGCTGGGCGGCGCGAGCGGGCCCGGTTCGATCTGGATCGAAGCCGTTGCACAGGCCGTCGTCGACACCGTCTTCATCATCGGCTCGACCGGGATGGCCGTCGGCGGCCTCGCCGCGCTCGTCCTCGACAACACGGTTCCGGGCTCTCGAGAGGAGCGCGGGCTGGCGGCGTGGGACCGGATCACCGAAGACGAGGCCGACTTCGACTCGTTCTGGGACCGCTGGGTTCGGCCCGAGACGCGCACTGACGACTGACCGCGAGGCCGGCCGCGAGTCAACGGTCGTTTTGACAGTCTCGCAATACGTCAAACGCAACCCGGCATTGTAAGAGCGAGCGAGCCGCAGGGAGTGTATGGCAGAACTCGAACTCGCGGACGGGACCATCTGGTACGAGACGAGCGGTGACGGCCCGCCGCTGGTGTTCGTCCACGGCGGCTGGATGAACGGCCAGGCCTGGGAACCGCAGGTCGAACGCTTCGCGGAGGAGTATCGGGTCGTCACGCTCGACGTTCGAGGTCACGGCAAGACCGGCGTGACCGACCCGGACGAGTACTCGATCGGCCTCTTCACCGACGACCTCGAGGCCCTGCTCTCGAAGCTCGAGATCGAGCGGCCAGTCCTCTGTGGGCTCTCGCTGGGGTCGATGGTCGTCCAGGAGTACATAGATCGCCATCCCGACGATGCGACGGGCGCGATTCTGGGCGGCGCAGTGCGATCGATGCCCCCGATCGAGATGCCGACGGGCGTCAAATCGTTCTGGTCGCCGCTGCCGGCGCTGTCCACGTCGCTGTCGCTCTCGGGCTCGGCGGGAACGTTCCGGTCGATGCTGTGTTCGATTCAGGCGACGACCGGCCAGCGGTGGTTATCGGTCGACCCCCAGACCAGGGCCGAGGCGATCGAGGACGTCGGCGACATCTCCGCGACCGAGTTTCGGAAGATCTTCGACGCGCTCTATCGCTACGATCCGCCCGAACTGACCGGTGTCGAAACGCCGACGATGGTAATACACGGCGAGCAGGAGGCCCCGCTGGTCAAGCGACAGGGCCGACAGATCGCGTCGGCGGTCGCGACCGGCGACCAGCTCGAACTCGCCGACTCCGGCCATCTCGTCAATCAGGACCGCCCGCAGGCGTTCAACGAGATCGCGGCCGACTTTCTCGCGGACCTCCCCGCAGCCTAGGCCTCGGGGTGGGCGTCTGCGGGGCATACTGGTCTTTCGGCCGAATATCGCTCGAGCAGTCACGCTGGCCGTCGAGCGGTCACAGTCCCCTCGAGCGCTTCCGTGTGTCCATCGATCGGTCTCGAGTCTCCATCGACTGAAACGCCCGAGCGCCTCGAGTCGCCGTTCCACCGCCGCGATCGGCTGCGCAGTGGCATGGGTCGGGTACGCACGCCGTTTTCAGACTAAATGGATAGGGCGTAGCGGCGAGAGAATCGATCAGCGCTCGGGACAGTTATCGTCAGTCGCCCAATATACTTTGGCGATACCACAAAGGCAGCGACCGTACTAGCCCAATCCGGAATCGCAACTCCCGTCGAACGGTTCGTTGCCACATCCAAACCTATGAGTAGTCAATGTCCGGACACCGACAGCGCCGACGCGACCCCGGCGACCGACCAGTGGACCAGCATCTCGAAACACGTCGTCAATAGCTACGTCGAGGCCAACAACGCGCTCCTCGCCGCGATGGGCTTCAGTTCCGCGGCGGGAGACGAGTCCGCGACGGAGCCGCCGGTCGATACGACGACGCCGTCACCGACGGCCGAAGTCGCGTTCGGTGACGAACACTGGGTCATGGAACGCTCGACGGACGACTACGACTCGCTCGGCGTCGGCGATTACGTCCGCTTCAGTAAGCCGATCGCGGACACCGACGTGAGCGCGTTCGCGCGCGTCTCCGGCGACACGAACCGACTTCATCTCGAGTCCGACTTCGCCGAGGGCACCCAGTTCGGAGGACAGATCGCCCACGGCACGCTCGTGGCCGGGACGATCAGCGCCGCGCTGGCCCGACTCCCCGGCGTGACGGTCTACCTCTCACAGGACCTCGAGTTCACGGGCCCGGTCCGGATCGGCGAGACGGTCACCGCGGAGTGCGAGATCGTCGAGGACCTCGGCGGCGACCGATACCGGTTGCACACGACGGTCGTCGGCGAGGACGACGAGACGGTCATCGACGGCGAGGCCGTCGTTATCATCAACGAACTGCCGGACGAGTAACGGTCGACCGTTCGAACCGGAGAGCGTCTGCACGCGGCGTCTCGTCTCGCGAGACGATAGGAGAGATTGGCGGCTGTTTCTCACGCCGACAACACAAAACAGGTACCGCTCGAGCGAGACGGTCCTCGCAATGACAGACGATTCACACGCGTCGGGGGCGCTCGAGCGGACCCACGGTCGGCGACGGGTCCTCCGAGCGGCCGTCGGCGCAGTCACCGCGACCGCCGGACTGGCGGGCTGTCTCGGCCGAATCGAACGAGACGCCATTCCGCGCGTCGACACCGGGCTCGAACAGACGGTTCCGGACGGCGTCGTCCAGTTCAGGCGCTCCCTCGAGCGCTGGGGGTACTACCCCGAGGCCACGGTTCCCGACGACGTAACGCGGGACTGGCGGCTCGACCGACTCAACACGGGATCGCACACCGCCGCGAAGGCGAGCGCCGTCCCCCTGCCCGACGGCGGACTCGTCTTTCCGGGCGACACCGGTCATCTCGTCGCCCTCGACGCCGACGGCGAGGAGCGCTGGCGGACCGGAACGGACACCGACGGGCGGGGAATCCACGGCACGCCGGCCGTCGCCGACGGCCGGGTCTACGTCGGCGCGTACGACGGCGTGCTCTACGCCGTCGACGCCGAGTCGGGCGATATCGACTGGGAGACGAAACTCGGCGGCTCTATCGGCTCGAGTCCGCTCTACCACGACGGGCACCTCGTCATGGCGGTCGAATACCCTGACCCCGAAGGGAGCACGTTCATCGTTGACGCGAGCGACGGGGCCGTCGTCTGGGAGGATCCGCAGCATCGGCCGACCGACCACCCCCACTCGACGCCGGCGCTCGACCTCGAGAGCGGGCGGCTGGTCTGCGGGTCGAACGACGGCATCCTCTACGGCTGGTCCTATCCCGACCCCGAGTTCGAGTGGTCGTTCGAGACCGACGACAGCGGGAGCAACCAGATCAAGGGCCCCATCGCGACCTACGACGGCGGAGCCTACTTCGGCTCGTGGGACCATCGCGTCTACCGGGTGAACCTCGCGGACGGCACCGAGGACTGGTCGTTCCAGACGGGCGATCTGGTGATGTCGGGACCGGCGCTCGATCCCGTCCTGGACACAGTCTTCATCGGGAGCCACGACGGCAACCTGTACGCGCTCGACGCGCAGTCCGGCGAGCGACACTGGTCGTTCGAGACCGACGGGGCGCTTATCGGCTGTCCGACCGTCACCGACGAGCGGGTGCTCGTCGGATCGAAGGACACCGGCCTCTACGCGCTCGAGAAACGGACCGGCGACCTCGTCTGGGCGGTCGACGGCGGCGGCAACGTGACGAGCACGCCGCGCGTGATCGACGGCGCGATCTATTACGCCGAACGCGCCCCGAACCCGCCCGAGGACGGCGAGGACGCGTCCGACGAGGGGATCGACGACGACGGCGGCGGCTACAAGCTCGTGGCCGCGGAGTGAGTCCGTCCGAGGGACTATCGTTCGTCTCTCGTCCGAGTCGGTGACAGTCCGTTCCCTCCGACCATCGCTCGTCGGCGACTACCATCAGAACTATTACGACACAGGCGGCAACCAGTGGTCGACCATGACCGATCGGCCGCCCTCCCCGCCGACACCGACGACCGGCCCCGCGACCGTCGATAGCAGCCTCGAGAACGGGCTCGTCGCGACCACGCCCCAGCTCGCCGAATCGATCGAAGGCGCGCTCGACTGTCGGCTCGACGAATCAGTGTTCGAAGACCTCCTGGTCGAACTCGATCGCCGCGGCTACGTCGACTGGGTGACCGTCACGCAGCGCGGCGACTACGTCTGGGACCTCTCTGACTCACCCGACCGCATCGGCGAGGCCGTCGCCGCGGCCGTCGTCGATCGCCTCGAGTCGTGGCTCGCGAGCGACGCGGCCGGCGACTAGACGGAACGCCAGGCGGGCGTCCCGTCCCGAACCGAGCCCTTTCGGCTCTCGAGCGGCGAGATCCATCCGTGTCTCAGCGCCGCTCCGATCAGACGACGGACTCGCTCGAGGTGGCCGTCTCCGGCGGCTCGATGGGTGGTCTCTTCACCGGGATCGCACTCGGGCGGGCCGGCCACGACGTGACGATCTACGAGCAATCGACGGGCGAACTCCGCGGTCGCGGAGCCGGAATCGTCGCCCAAGGGACCGTCCGTCGGTTCCTCGAGCGCCGCGACGTCGCCGAGCCGGCCGAGATGACGACGACCGCGAGCGAACGGCGGTTCCTCGCGCGCGACGGGAGCGTCGACACCACGAGCCCCGATTCGATGGTCTTCACGTCGTGGGACGCGATCTACCGACGGCTTCGCGACGCCGTTCCGGATGAACGGTACCAGACGGGAACGGAGGTGAGCGCGGTCGACCCAGAGACGGCGACTGCGGCGTTCGCGGACGGCGGGGAGCGAACCGCTGACCTGCTGGTCGCCGCCGAGGGTGGCCAGTCCGCTACGCGCGAACAGTTGTTCCCCGGTGTCGAACCCGAGTTCGCGGAGTACGTCGCCTGGCGCGGCGTGGTCCCGGAGGACGAGCTTCCGGCGGACGCCGTCGACTCGTTCGACGACACCTTCACCTTCTACCAGGGGCCGAATATGCTGATTCTGGCGTACTTCATTCCCGGCGACGACGGCAGCGTCGCGCCCGGCGAACGGCGGCTCAACTGGGTCTGGTACGACACGCTCGAGGATCGGAACCGGACTGCGGTTTTCACGGGCGCCGATGGAGTCGAGCGGACGGTTACCGTTCCGCCCGGAACCCTCCGCGATTCGGTCGCGGATCGGCAGCGCGCTCGAGCGGCGGCGCTGCTCCCGCCAGTGTTTACGACCGTCGTGGAGGCGACGAGAGCGCCCTTCGTGCAGGCGATTTACGATCTTACCGTTCCCGAGATGACCGTCGATCGAGTGTGCCTGCTCGGCGATGCCGCGTTCGTTGCCCGGCCGCACACCGCGGCCGGAACCGCGAAGGCCGCCGGGGATTCCGTCCGGCTCGCGGAGGCGCTCGAGCGTCGCGACTCGCTCGATTCGGCGCTGTCGACGTGGAACGACGATCGGACCGATTACGGGACCCGACTCGTCCATCGCGGGAAACGGATGGGGGACGAGCGGTTAGATCTCGGCTCCTGAATAGCCCGAGAGCAGTCACAGCAGTTCTCGAGGCTGATCGAATCAAGCCGAGAGACGGGACGACGATCGCTCTGAAAGGAACACTTTCGGTTTCGGGAATCCCCGCTTCCCTCGAGCGGCATTGCGAAACCGCTCCAAAAAAGACGTGATAAAATTCGCGTCGCGGCGCGACTAGTCGTCGCCGGCGATGCGCGGACCGCTACTCGAGCCGACGTCCGGCGTTTGCAACACCGTCTCGTCGGTCTCCGCGCCGAGCGCCTCGAGCCGGACGCTCGAGATCTTGTACTCGGGGATGCCGGCCTGCGGATCGAACGTCTCCTGGGTGAGTTTGTTGACCGCGCCGGTCGCGAAGTGCATCGGGATGAACAGCGTTCCCTCGCCGACGCGCTCGGTGACCTGGGCCTTGACAACGATCTCGCCGCGCCGGGATTCGACGCGGACGTACTCGCCGTCTTCGACGCCGAGGTCGGCGGCCGTCTGGGGGTGGATCTCGACGAAGCTCTCGCCGACGTGGCTCATCAGTCCCTCGACGCGGCGGGTGATCTGGCCGGTGTGCCAGTGATAGAGTACTCGGCCGGACGTGAGCGTGAGCGGGAACTCCTCGTCCGGAAGCTCGCCGGGGTGGCCGCCGTCGGCGGGGACGAACCGCGCCTTCCCGTCGTCGAAGTTGAAGTTACCCTCCTCGTAGTCGTAGAGGTAGGGCGTTCCGGGGTGGTCCTCGTCGGGAACGGGCCACTGGAGGCCGTGTTCCTCGCCCTCCTCGAGACGGTCGTAGCTCACGCCGCCGTAGATGGGCGCGAGGTCGCTGATCTCGTCCATGATCTCGCTCGGGTGGTCGTAGTCCCAGTCGTAGCCGAGCCGGCGGGCCAGCGCCTGGGTGATCTCCCAGTCCTGCTTCGCCTTCCCCGGCGGCTCGGTGCTGGGCCGGACCCGCTGGATCCGGCGCTCGGTGTTGGTGAACGTGCCGTGTTTCTCCGGCGAGGTCGCCGCCGGCAAGATTACGTCGGCGTGCTCGGCGGTCTCGGTCATGAAGATGTCCTGGACGACGAGGAACTCGAGGTCAGCGAGCGCCTCGCCGGCGTGATCGACGTCGGGTTCGGAGAGGGCGGGGTTCTCGCCAACGACGTACATGGCCTGCAGGTTGCCCTCGTGGGCCTCCGCGAGCATCTCCGGCACTTTGAGGCCGGGCTCTTCAGGCGGGCGCTCGCCCCAAGCCGCGGCGAACTTCTCGCCGACGTCGTCGTCGGCCGGGTCCTGATAGCCGGGGAGACTGCCGGGGAGCGTCCCCATGTCTCCGCCGCCGCCCTGAACGTTGTTCTGGCCGCGGAACGGCGAGAGGCCGGCGCCCGGCTTGCCGAGCTGGCCGAGCACGAGCGCGAGGTCGGCCATCGCGAGCAAGTTGTCCGTCCCGGTGCTCTGCTGGGTCATCCCCATCGCCCAACCGAACACGACGGAGTCGGCCTCGGCGAGCGTCTCGGCGGCCGAGGCGAGTTCCTCGGGTGAGACGCCGGCGAGTTCCTCGACCTTCTCGGGCGTAAAGGCCTGCACCTTCTCCTTCAGGTCCTCGAAGTTCTTCGTGTTGCGTTCGATGAACGCCTCGTCGTGGAGGTCGTTCTCGATGATGTACCGGATCATCCCGTTGAGCCACGTCACGTCGTAGCCGGGAGTGGTCCGAGTGTACTGGTCGGCGTGCTCGGCGATGCCGACCTTCCGCGGATCGAAGACGACGAGGTCTGCGCCGTCCCTGACGTTCTGCTTGATGCGCGTCGCCAGCACCGGATGGGACTCCGTGGTGTTCGAGCCGCTGATGAGGTAGGCGTCGGCCTCGCCGACGTCCTCGTTGATGCGGTTGGTCATCGCGCCGAAGCCGATCGTCTGCTGGAGCGCCGCGACCGTCGAGGAGTGACAGAGTCGCGCGCAGTTGTCGACGTTCTTGGAGCCGAGCACCTGTCGGGCGAACTTCTGGACGAGGTAGGCCTCCTCGTTGCTCCCCTTCGAGGACGCGAGACTGCCGACGGCGTCGACGCCGTGTTCGTCCCGAATCTCGGTGAGTCGGTCCGCGACGAGGTCCAGCGCTTCGTCCCACGTGGCCTCCTCGAGCTCGCCGGCGTCGTTGCGGACGAGCGGCGTCGTGAGCCGGTTCTCGCTGTTGGCGAACTCGTGACCGAACTTCCCCTTGACGCAGGTCGAGAAGTTGTTCGCGGGCGCGTCGTCGGGGTCGTCGACGGGCACGACGCCGAGGGACTCGTCGTCTTTGCCCCACATCTCGAAGCGACAGCCGACGGCGCAGAACCCGCAGGTCGTCTCCGCCTTATCGACCTTGCTCAGCCGGTAGTCGCTGACCGCGTCGGCGATGTCGAACAGGTAGCCTTCGGGGAGGGTGTTCGCCGCGATCGATTCGGCAGTGTGCTCGCCGGCGAGGAACGCCTTCCGTCCGTAGTCGCCGGCCGCTTTGCCGAGCTTCCGTTTCGCTTGCTCCATGAAGCCGGCGACGCCGCGCTGCCCGCCGTTCATGGTCGCGCCGGTCCCGACCGTGAGGTCACCGCCCGGCGCGGGCGATCGGTTGGGCGACGTCGTGTCGTCGAGCGTCTCCGCGTCTTCGTGTTCGATCACGTTCCCGATCGAGTTGCGCTGGGTGAAGCCGGGCAGCGGGAGGGTCGCGGCACCGCCGATCCCCTTCTCCGTCAGCGCGCCCGTCGGACAGACCGTCGAACAGTGGCCACAGGAGACGCAGTCGGAGTCGGCCATCGTCTCGGCGTCGGACTGGAAGCCGATGCGCGTGTCCTCGCCGTGGCCCTCGATGCGGAGGACGCCCTCGGCCTGCACGTCGTTACAGCCGTCGACGCAGCGGTTACAGAGGATGCACTTGTTGCGGTCGATCTGGATGAACGACGAGGTGTCGTCGAGCGGTTCGTACTGGTCGCGCTCGTCGAAGACGCCGTAGCGCGGGTGGTCGACGTCCTCGCTGATCGCCGCGCTCTGGAGTTCACAGCGACCGTTGCCGTTGCAGGTCGTACACCGGAGGTTGTGATTCGAGAGGACCAGATCGAGGTTGACGCTGCGGCTCTCCTCGGCGTCGGGCGTGTCCGTCTCGACGGTGAGCCCGTCTTCCGCCGGGAACGAACAGGACGGGACCATCCCGTGCTCCTCGGTCTCGACCATACAGGTCCGACACTCGCTGCGGGGCCCGATCTCGTCGCTGCAGTCGCCGTCTCGGTCGTAGTAACAGAGCGCGGGCACATCGGCGTCGTCTTCGACGCCGTCCGCACCGGGGTCGACGCTGACGACGTCGTCGTCGAGCGATTGCATCGCGTCGATGACCGTCGAGCCCGGCGGGACGGTCACCGGCTCGCCGTTGACCGTCACGGTCGTCGGCTCGGCGTCGCGAGTGCCGACGTCCGGATCGTTCGCGGTCCCGGTCTCGAATTCGGCCGTGACCGGCGTCTCTTCTTGCGGATCGGTGAGGTCTGGAACGCCTGGAAGCGTCTCGTTCGCGTTCGTGTTCGTACTCATAGTTTCTCGGAACAGGTGCCGCTCGGACAGCGGCCGTCGGCGTGCGCGCGGAACTCCGGCTCGAACTCGTCCATCGCCGTCGTCACCGGACGCGGCGCGTGCGCGCCGATCCGGCAGTTGCTCGACCGCTCCATCGTGCGACCGAGTTCGCGGATCTTCTCGAGGTCGAGCGATCCCCGATAGACGTCGCGCAGGAGTTCGGTGAGCTGTTTCGTCCCCTCGCGGCCGGGGACGCAGCGGCCGCTGTTCTCGGTGGCGGCGAACCGCGCCCGCTCGCCGGCGGTCGCGACCGCACAGCGGTCGTCGTTCAGCAACTCGACCACGCCCTCCGTCCCGAGGCCGGCGCCGGCCAGCCCGCTCCGGGTCGCGTCAACGTCGAGCGTCCGGGTGATTCCGCCGAAGACGTCGCCCACGCAGGCCATCTTGACCGACCCGTCGACCGCGACGGCGTCGAGGACGGTCTCGAGCGCGTCGTCGGACGCGAGTTCGACGGTCGCCGGTGCCGCCACGTCGCCGGTGACGGTGAACAGGCGAGTACCGGGGTCGCGCTCGCCCGCGTCGGTCGGCGTCTCGTCCCGCAGCGCCCGCCGGACCTGCAGCACCGTCCGCACGGAGTGGACCGCCGTCGGTCGGCCGTACAGTCCGTGAACTGACGGTGACGGCGGCTGGATTCGCGGCTCGATCCGGTCGTTTCCTTCCAGTGCCTCGAGCGCCGCGGTCGGCGCGCCGGCGCGGTACTCGTCCGGACCGGCGACCAGTTGGGGGACGACCGGGAGGTCGTCGGCGGCCGCGTCGACGGCCGCGTCGAGGTGGCGGTGGAGATCCGTCTCGATCTCGTTGACGTAGAGGACCGCGTCCGCTGCACCGACGTGGTCGGCGATCGCCGCGATTCCGTCGAGGACGGCGATCGGGGCGCTCTCGAGCAGCGTCCGGTCGATACGCTGTCTGTCGTCGGTGTCGTTGGCATTGACGACGACGACTGGGTCGCCGTCGGTCTCGCGGATCTCGGCCCACGTCTTGCCGACGGCCTCGTCCGCGGCCGCGTCGCCGCGACCGCGTCCGAGCAGGCCGCTATCGCTGACTGCGCTCGCGTCACGCTCGGGCGAGACGAGATCATAGTCGCTCGGTGCCAGCGGGTTGACCCACCCGCACGGCCCAAGGACGTCGCGCCGTCCGGCGGCCAGCGGGCCGGTTTCGGGGACGGGAAGCGAACGCGTTTCCGGCTCGTGTTCGACGACCGCGGCGGCGTCGTCGGACAGTAGTTCGCCCGTCTCGAGCGCAC
The DNA here is from genome assembly GCF_020515625.1 of Natrinema amylolyticum. Lineage (NCBI taxonomy): Archaea > Methanobacteriati > Methanobacteriota > Halobacteria > Halobacteriales > Natrialbaceae > Natrinema > Natrinema amylolyticum. The sequence goes on along the minus strand of NZ_JAIWPJ010000002.1, from coordinate 788,123 downwards.
TGACGATGTTCGCGATCGCCTCGCGGTCCGGATCGGGGTGGAAGGCCGTTCGCCCGTCGACGGTAGCGAGTACTAGCGGGTCGAACGCGGTGGTTCCGGTCGGTCCAGTCCGGACGACTGGAACGGAGTCGGCTATGCTACGTGCTGTTTCGTATGCGGTTTCGCGGCCGGTTGTAGTCGGATCGGTCGCGATCCTGAGGACCGGTGACCGCTCGACCGCGGGTGTGATATCAGTCATCGATGCCGTCTCGTATTCGAGGTATTTCAGTGTACGTCTCTGCTGGAGACCGCAATGCGATCGCCGGCCCGTACTGCCGACGATGTTTTCGACGCGACAACGGACGTGGTCGCGTTTCAGGGCTGAGAGTGCGTCTCGACTGACGCACGCAATCCGAAACAGATCCGGCCGTTACGAGCGCCCGTATCGTCTCTCAGTCCAGTGCCGGCTGTCCGGCGGTGTCCTGGTTTTCCGTTTTGATGCTGTTGATGTCGAAGCGCAGGAGGAGCATGCATCCGACGCCGACGAGGAGCGTAGCGGCGACGATGTAGAACGACAGCGAGTAGCTCCCAGTCCGCTCGACGATCTCCGAGACGAGCGTCGGGCCGGCGACGCCGGCAAGCGCCCACGCGGTGAGCGAGTAGCCGTGAATGGCGCCGAGTTCCTTCGTTCCGAACAGGTCACCGAGATACGCGGGCAGGCAAGCGAAGCCGCCGCCGTAACAGGTGACGATAGCGAACATGAACGCTGCGAAGACCCAGACGTTGGAGATGTTCGGCATCAGCGCGAACGCCACGACCTGAATGCCGAAGAACGTCCCGTAGGTCGCTGTCCGACCGAGGTAATCCGAGGCGCTCGCCCAGAGGATGCGACCGGCACCGTTGAATACGCCGATGACTCCGACGATCGAGGCGGCGAGTGCCGCCGACGCACCCGTGATCTCCTGGGTCATGTTCGAGGCGACCGAGAGGAGCATGATCCCGGCGGAGACGTTGATGAACAGCGCAAGCCAGACGAGCCAGAACCGCTTGGTCTTGATCGCCTCGTTGGCCGTCAGCTGTGCTAGGTCAGTGGAAACAGTGACGCCCTTGCTGTTGGTGTCCTCGAGTTCGTCGGGATCCATCCCCTCGGGAACCCAGCCGGCCGGCGGCTTCTGGATGTAGCTCGCGCCGAGGGCCATCGCCAAGAAGTAACCCGCACCGAGGATGTAGAAGTTCATGGGAATGCTCAGCGACGTCATCAACCCCTGTGCAACCGGGCCGGTGATCAGCGCGCCGGCACCGAATCCCATGACCGCCATCCCGGTCGCCATGCCGCGGCGGTCCGGGAACCACTCGACGAGCGTCGAGACGGGTGCGATATAGCCGAGACCGAGTCCGGCACCACCCAGTACCCCGTAGGTGACGAGGAAGCCGATGTAACTCCCGGCCTGTATCGCGACGCCTGCGAGTATCGTCCCCCCGCCGAACATCACTGCCGCGGCGAGTCCGGCCTTCCGCGGGCCGTACTTCTCGACGTACTTCCCGAGGAACGCCGCCGAAATACCGAGGACGAAGATCGCAACGGTAAACGCGAACGTCACGTCGGAGATGCTCCACCCGTTGAGATCCTGCAGCGGATTCTGATAGACACTGTACGCGTAGATCGATCCGATCGACAGATGGATCGCGATGGCGGAGAGAGCGATGAGCCATCGGTTCTTCTCTGCGTCTGCCTCTGACATACACCGATCATGTGCGAACGCCCCATTTTAACACTTTATAAATTTTGCCGGCAAGCGATTAAGTTCTCACATTTTGAAGCACCAAGCAAGAGCATTTGTATATATTTTCACAAAATTACTAAGTCCGTATGACATTTCGTCTCGAGATAGCGGTGCCAAACGGAGGTCACCGCATGTGTGAGCGGGAATCGCTCACTCGACCAACCGAGAGCGACACCGGTCGAATCGCGGGCGGGATCCCATCGGTTTAGTCCCTCGGGAACGGCGGTCGGTGTATGGCGAACCCGCAATTCGAGGAAGTCAAGACGGAAGCCGCCGCAGCGATCACGGAGCAGGATCTCCGCTCCGTGTACGCCGGCCTCGTCCACGAGGACGGCCGCCACGAGTATTACCTGGGCAACGACACCGAAGAGGCGGCCGAACTCCGCGAGGCCGCGGCGATCCAGCTCGGGATGTTGACGCGCGTCCTCGCGGACCGCTCCGACAGCAGCGTCGAGGAGATCGCGGAACTCGCCGCCGAACGCGCCGAAGAGATGGAACTCCGGTGAATCGGTTCGGCGGTGCGGCCGTCCCTCGCTCGGCCGGCGACTGGACGTAAACCGTTATGACCGGCGGTCCGTTGCCATCAGTATGGACGTCGTCGAGGCACTCGAGGCCCAGCGCGGAACGACCTGCGTCGTCGGGGCGGGCGGGAAGAAAACGACGATGGCGACGCTCGCGGCGGCGCTGGAGCGCACGGTCGTCACCGCCACCGTTCGCATTCCCATCTTCGACGACTGGGTCGATCGAGTCGTCGTCACGGAAAACCCGGTTGCTGCGGTCGAAGCGGCCGCTGACTGGCCCCTCGGTGTCGTTCCGGAACGGGAACGGGAGGACCGCTACCTCGGATACGACAGAGAGACAGTCGCCGAGCTCTCGGACCTCGACGTACCTGTGCTCGTCAAAGCGGATGGCGCAAGAATGCGCCGGTTCAAGGCCCCGAACGAGCGGGAGCCACAGCTTCCCGAGAGCGCTTCGACGATCGTTTCGATCGCGAGCGCGCACGTGGTCGGACAGCCGCTCACCGAGGATCGCGTTCACCGGGTCCAGCGGGTAGCGGCGCTGACCGGCCTGGACCCTGGCGACGAGATCCGACCGGCCGACGTCGCGACCGTCCTGGCCAGTGATCAGGGCGGCTGCAAGGACGTTCCGGACGACGCGACGGTAATTCCGCTCATCAATATGGTAGACGACGAGGAACTCGAGGAAACCGGACGCCGCGTCGCTGCGGAGATCCACGAGCGAGCGGACGTCCCGCGGGTCGTCCTCGCCGAGATGCGTGCCGAACGGCCGCTCGTGGCCGTCGTGTAGGATCGCCCCCGGCCCCGGTCCCCGGTTCCCAGTTCCCAGTTCCCGGTACCCCAGCCCTCCGGCCTGCCGTGCGGTCGCGTTCTCGGGCGCGGCCGGTCGCGGTCGGTGCCGTCCTCGCAGTGATCGAGAACGGCGGTCCGGCATCTCGTCGCGTGTCGACAGACCGCCGACAGGTGCTGTGATAACGCTTTTTCCCGTCGACGGCGTTCCCTGTGCTAGTGCCACTCGCTACACCCGACCGGCTCCTTCGCGTCGATCTCTCGACGCGATCGGTCGACAGCGTCCCAGTCCCGGAACCGTGGCTCCGCCGGTACGTCGGCGGGAAGGGCCTGGGCGCTCGCTATCTCTACGAGCAACTCGAGGCCGGGACCGACCCGCTCGGCCCGGCGAACGTTCTCCTGTTCATGCTCGGCCCGCTCTCGGGCTATCTGCCCGGGGAGTCGCGGTACGCTGCCATTACGAAATCGCCGCTGACCGGCGGCTTTCTCGACTCCTACGCCGGCGGTACGTTTCCGGACGCGCTCGTGGGGTCGCTCGGACCACATATCGGTCTGCTCGTCACCGGGACGGCGACGGAACCCGTCCGTCTCGTCATCGAGGACGGCACGGCAACCGTCGAGCCGACCGACTCGTGGGGCGACGACACGGTCGAGACGGCCGCGAGCTTCCCCGACGCGTCGGTCGCCTGTATCGGCCCGGCGGGCGAACGGCAGGTAGCCTACGCGACGATCGCGTCCGACGAGGGAGATCACCACGCGGGCAGAGGCGGCGCCGGTGCCGTAATGGGGTCGAAACGACTGAAGGCCGTCGTCGCGAGGGGGGAGCCGCCAGCGGGATTGGCGGACCTGCGCGAGGCGTACGCCGAGCGATACCGCGAGGACGAGACCGGGCAGTGGCTGCGGGCGAGCGAAACGGTCGAAACCGTCGACTTCGCGAACGAGGTCGGCGCGCTCTCGACCCGCGGCTGGGAGGACGGCACGTTCGAGGGAGCCGACGCGATCGGTGCCGCTGCGGTCAAGGAACTGACGAGCGAGCGAGAGTATGAGGACGGCAACGACGACAGCGACACCGACTCCGGCGGGTTCCGGGTCGAGACGGCAGACGGTGACTACGTCCCGCGCGGCGCCACCGCGATGACGCTGGGGGCCGGTCTCGGGATCGACGAGTTCGACGCCGTCGCGGAACTGGGCCAGATCTGCGACCGATTCGGAATGGACCTCATCAGCGCCGGTAGTGCGGTCGCATGGGCCGTCAAGGCCGCCGACGCGGGCCTGCTCGAGCGATCGTTCTCCTTCGGCGATCCCGACGGCGCTCGACGCATGCTTGAGGAGATCGCCGCGCGAGACACGTCGCTCGGCGACGCGCTCGCGGACGGCGTCACCGCGGCGGCGGCGCAGTTCGGCGGGGACGAACTCGTCCCGACCGTCAAGGCGATGGAGCTCCCGGCGTACGACCCGCGCGGCGCACCGAGTATGGCGCTCGCGTACGCGACCAGCGACCGCGGGGCCTGTCACCGACGAGCCCGTCCGATCGAACGGGAAGTCTTCGACGAGCAGTGGAGTCCCGAGCGCACGGCACGCGCCGTCGTCGAGGAGCAGAACCGGCGATCGATCCTCTGGTGTCTCATTGTCGACGACTTCGTCGGGGACGTCTTCGACGACCTCGGCGCGGAGTGGCTGGACGCCGTCCGGCTCGAGACGACTGGCGATCTGCTGACCGTCGGCGAGCGAGTCTGGACCCTGACCCGCCTGTTCAACGTCCGCGAGGGCGTGAGACGCGCCGACGACGAACTGCCGGCACCCCTGCGAGAGCCCCTCGAGTCGGGACCGAACGCGGGACAGGTCGTCGACGACGATTGGTTCGAAACCGCCCTCGACCACTATTATCAGGTACGAGGCTGGGGCCCCGACGGTCGACCGACTCGATCGACCGTCGACCGCCTCGCGCTGACCGACGCGGTCGACGACGACTCGCTGCTCGCAGAGACGCCGTATCGCTCGAGTGACGAGTGACGACTAGTCTTGGATGAATCTGTAGGTAATTCTCGAGGTCGACGAGCGGCATTCAAGTATCGATCAGAACGGTGTATCCGCACGGAGTGAAGCCACAGCAGCTTCCATTATGCAGACGCGTTCACTCCCGTACCGTACTCACTCGAGACGGCGTCGAAGCCCCATGAGGCCAACCGCGAGGAGAATCGCGACGAGAGTAACAGGAATACCAGCGAACCCTTGGGAGTCATCTCGTGGTTCCGTCGGTGACTCGAACTCGAGGAGTAGGTCGGGATCGTCACCGGAGAGCCACCATACGTAACGCAGCCTCGTATGTCCGGTTCCTCGAACGACTGGATCACCGTTGAGAGTCGTTGGTTCCCACGATTCAGGGGTTATTACATGAAGTTCCCCGCTCTCGTTGAGCGCCTGCGTATGAGCACGACCGATAGAGACGTTCTCGTCAGTTTCGACGTAATTGTCCCACCAGATTCGTTGTTGAATCATGACCCACCCGTGTTCAGCATCAGGCAGGGATCCGGTATCCGGGCTTCCCGGTGTAGTATGCACAGACGATGTATGATATACGAGGAGAGAACCTGTTGTGAGATTATCTGTATCATCTGCTGTCTCATTGAAGATCCGCTGGACTCGTTCAGGACCGGCAAACCACTCTGGGTCAAGCGTTTCGTGCGGCCTCGGCTTCACTCGAGGACCGAGCAGGATATGCGATGAAAAACCTGGAAACGAGCATTAACAGAGTTATCCTCTAGACTTATTATCATACGTTGAGTGACGTTTTCAACTGGCCGTTCCGTCTCTACTGAGTGATTCTCAGCGGACATGCCAAACGCGCCCGGATGTCCCATAGTCACGGCTGGTCCTGCAGCGACGAGTAAGAGTCCAAGAACAACCGCAAGGAGGTTAAATCGCATTAGTTATTCATCCTTTATTTTTCTCTTTGTTCTTGGACTTTTTGTTACCACTGTTCTTGTGACTCGACCGCCCACGTTTGCGGTGGGAGTCGCACGACGTGACGGGTCCACACCCTATTCCGAACTGGTATCAAATTTCGATCCCTTCGTCCGAACGTCAAAACCGCGGAAAATACAGATAGTGGTAACTCTACGGGAAGTTAGTATTAGTCGAGAAGCGGGCCGTTTGCGAGTGGGCGCTACAGGATTTGAACCCGTGACAGCTTGGTCCGAAGCCAAGTACTCTGTCCAGACTGAGCTAAGCGCCCGCATGGAGTTATTCCGGGTGGTTCCGTATAAGTCACTCGATTTTCACCGATTCCGTCAGGGAACGACATGCACAGCGACCGGGAATTTTCAGTCGATGACAATCGCCGCCGGGGGTCTTTGTTATGTAGTTCCAACGTCTAGGTACGTCATGACGGAAACCGAGGCCCCCATTCCAGACGAGGCGCAGTCCGGTGCGACACCGCTCGAGTTACTCTCGGACGACGAGGGGAGCTGGACCGCCGTTCCCGCGGACGCGAGCGGCGACGAGCGGGTGAGCAAGTGGCTCGAGATCGAGGGCGACGCGCTCTGTGATCTCGAGGAGTGGTGCTGAGACGCCGGCCGAATGCGGTGACCGATCGAGACGGGCGGCTCGCGCTCGGTTCCCACTCGACTCTCGTTCTCGCTCCCGTTCGCTCGAGTCCTGAATACCGAACAGACCAACGGCCGGACCGAGCGACCAATGCTCCTGACGGCGGACCGTACCGTTTAACCGGGCCGCATGACCACTCTCGCGTATGACAGTCGGGGAGACGGGTCGCGGGTTGCTCGAGTTGACGCGACCGGTGAACGTGATCGCGGCGAGCGTGTTGACGTTCATCGGCGCGTTCGTTGCGGGCGGCGTTGGCGAGGAGCCGGTCGCGGTCGCCGCGGCGGTGGGGGCCACGGCGCTGGCGGTCGGTGCGGGCAACGCGATCAACGACTACTTCGATCGAGAGATCGACCGGATCAACCAGCCCGGCCGGGCGATCCCCCGCGGCGCGGTGAGTCCGCGCGGTGCGCTCGCGTTCAGCATCGTCCTCTTTGTCGGCGCGGTCGCATTCGCACTCACGTTGCCCCCGCTGGCGATCGCCATCGCGGGCGTCAATCTCCTCGCGCTGATCGCGTACACCGAGGTCTTCAAGGGGCTTCCCGGCCTCGGAAACGCGCTCGTCGCCTACCTCGTGGGCAGCACGTTCCTCTTCGGAGCCGCGGCGGTCGGCGAGATCGGTCCGGCGATCGTCCTCTTCGTCCTCGCCGCGATCGCGACGCTGACCCGGGAGATCATCAAGGACGTCGAGGACATCGAGGGCGACCGCGAGGAGGGCCTGCACACGCTTCCGATCGCGATCGGGGAACGTCGGGCGCTCGCCGTCGCCGCCGTCCTCCTCGTCCTCGCGGTCGTCGCGAGCCCGATCCCGTTCCTCCGTGGGGAGTTCGGCGTCGCCTACCTGCTGGTCGTCGTCCCGGCCGACGCCGTCATGCTCGCCGCGGCCTACGAGAGCTTCGAGGATCCGACCGTCGGTCAGTCACGTCTCAAATACGGGATGTTTCTCGCCTCGCTGGCGTTCATCGTCGGGCGCGCCGCCCTCGAGCTCTCGCTGCCACTCTAACGCGCGGGAACGACGGTGGCGGCGGATCGAGTGTCTGTTCCGATCGTCCACGTAACCGGCGGGTTTATAATCAAAAGTACTATAAACCGCTTCGCGTATTTTCATACAACACGCCGGCCTTCGGAGTGGGCTGTGGTACCAGCTCGTTACCATGGCGATGGATGTGAGTATCCCGTATGTATGACCTCGCAGATGTCCTTCCGGACGTCGAACTCGATCCGGGGACGAACGTACTCGTCGCGGGCCCGCCACTGACAGGGAAACGACGGATCGCCTTCAATATCCTCGGGAGCGGCGCAAACCGCGGTGACGGTTCGATCGTCATCACCACGAAAGACAGCGCCGACAAGGTTCTCGAGAGTTTCGACGACCACGTCGACGAGGGAGTCGAGCCGGACATCGGCGTCGTCGACTGCGTCACGAAACAGCGCGGCATCGGGACGATCGACGACGATCCGCGGATCAAGTACGCCTCTTCGCCCGTCGACATGACCGGGATCGGCATCAAGCTCTCGGAGTTCCTCCAGGAGTTCTACGAGACTCGTGGCCTCACCGAGAACCGAGTCCTCCTCCACTCCGTCTCGACACTGTTGATGTACTCCGATCTGCAGACCGTCTTCCGGTTCCTCCACGTCTTCACGGGTCGAATTCAGAGCGCCGACGCGCTGGGCGTCTACGTTATCGACTCGACGGCCCACGACGACCAGACGATGAATACGCTCAAGCAGCTCTTCGACGCCGTCGTCGAACTCGAGGAGACGACCGACGACGAAGAACCCGAGATCCGGACGGCCGGGCTGTCGACGTAGACTCCGCTCACAACGTTTCGTATCCGTGCTGGACTGGTATTCCTGCATCGACGCACGGACACAGCCACGTGAAGGCGTCCGTTTGTCACCGCGACCCCGAGACGTTTTGCCCTCGAGCCCGTACGCTCGCGTATGCCAGTCGAATCCGCGGACGAACTCGAGGAGATCCTCGGGTACGAGACGATCGCCGTCGTCGGCTGCTCGAGCACGCCCGGGAAGGCGGCCCACGACGTGCCGAAGTACCTGCTCGATCACGGCTACGACGTGATTCCGGTCAACCCCTTTGCGGACGAGATTTTCGGCCGGGAGGTCTACGATTCTCTCGCGGACGTCGAGGCGGAGATCGACGTCGTCTGTATCTTCCGGCCCAGCGAGGAGGTCAGCGAGATCGTCGACGCGGCCCTCGAGCGCGACGACGTCGACGTCATCTGGACCCAACAGGGGATCCGCGACGACGAGGCGGCGGCTCGAGCGGAGACTGCGAACCGAACCGTCGTTCAGGACCGGTGTATGAAAGTCCAGCATCGACGGCTCGTCGCCTGACGAGGCGGCGACGAGGGCTCCGGTCGTCTCGATTACGAGGCCGGTGCCGACTCGGCTCGAAGCGCTGCGAGGGCGTCTTCGATCGTCGTGTGCATCACGCCGTCGGCGATCGCCTGGAGGTGCCGGATCCGGATCACCGTTCGAACGAGCGGTCGCCCGGGGAGTTCGGTCACGGTCGAACTGAGTTCGTCGGCGTCGATCTCGGCCGGGTACGCCGCGGCGCGCTCAGCGACGTACTGACGCGTCGCCACCTCGTCGCTGGTCAACCGGTCACGGATCTCTCGTTGCTCGGCGGGCGAGACGGTTTCGGCGATCGGCACCGAGCAGACCGACTCGCAGTACCACTCCAGTGCGCACACGGCGGCCTCGAGGATCGCCTCGTTCGAGTGCTCGAGCGACGCGTATAGCTCGGACGCGGCAGCGTCGATCGCGGCCCGTCGCTGGGCGACGAGATCCTCGAGTCGGTCGGGAACGTCCGAAGCGAGGACGGCGTCGATCAGGGCGTCGGTCGATCGATACGCGTCGGGATCCCCGTCGAAACAGACGAGCGGAAGCGTCGCGACGTCGTTCTCGAGATCTTCCGGGAGGTCCGCGAGATCGTCGATGACGGTCAGGACGAACAGGCCGTTCGTCGCGATCGTTCGGAGGTGGTCGAGTTGGACGTTGGAATAGCGGCCGCTGGTCGCGACGAGCGCGACCGCGAGTTCGCCCCAGACGCCGCCGCGTGCCTCGACGCGAGCGATGGCGTCGTCGACGGTCGCCGTCGCGGCATCGAACTCCGCTTCCGCGAGTTGGCCCGCACCGATCTCGCGGACGGTCTCGAGCACTGGGTCCAGATCACTGTCTTCGGGGGCGTCGGCGACGGCTTCGACGACGTTCGTAAAGGCGATGTCACCGACCGAAACGTGCTCGTTCAGTCGTCGCTTGCGATCCGTGTCCCACTCGTCGGAATCGTCGATCGCGTCGTCGTGGAGCGCGCTCGTCACGAAGAGATCGGTCGGGATCGACGCGAGCGTTTCGGCGAGGGCCTCGTCGTCGGTTTCGAGGAATACGAAGAAGTTCGTAAACGCGCCTAACAGACCGCCCTGTTCGGCGTACGCGTCGACTGTCTCCCGGAGAGCAGGTGGGAGTTCCTCGTTGGACGGAAGGGTATCTGACAACCAGCGCATATCTCCCTCTCTCGAGGGAATCTAATGAGTGTACTGATGGCCGAACCGCCGGCCGATCTTAGGACGTCCACTCCTCGAACGAGCGGTAGATCCCCTTCGAGAGGTAGCGCTCGCTCGAGTCCGGGAAGAGCGTCACGACCGTCTCGTGGGGAACGTCGAGATCGCCGTCGGCGATCTCGCGGGCGACTCGCTTCGCGGCCACGCTCGCGGCACCCGCGCTCGAGGCGACCAGATGGCCCTCCTCGCGAGCGAGGCGTTTGAGTTCGTCGTGGGCGTCGCGATCCGAAACGGCGTCGACGTCGTCGACCAGGTCGGGCTCGAACAGTTCGTTGGTCGCGGTGTCGTGGGTACCGATCCCTTCGGTCTTGTACTCGTCTTCCGCGCGGTCCTCGCCGACGAGTTCGCCGTAGACGGAGCCCTCGGGTTCGACGGCGACGATGTGGGTTTCGGGATCCCGCTCGAGCGCGTAGCGGGCGATTCCCATGAGGGTTCCGGCGGTCCCGCAGCCGGCGACGACCGCGCCGACTTCCCCGTCGAGCGCCCCGAAGATCTCGGGTGCAGTCGTCTCGTAGTGGGCTTCGGTGTTAAGCGGATTCGAGAACTGCTGCGGGACGGCTGCGTTGTCGAGTTCCGCGGCGAGTTCGTGAGCGCGGTCGATCGCCCGCTCCATGCCCTCGTCCGTCGGCGTGTTAATGACCTCCGCGCCCAGCGCGGCCATCAACTGCTGTTTCTCGACGCTGAACCGCTCGGGGACGACGAAGACGGCGTCCAATTCGAGTTGCTCGGCCGCGATCGCCAGTCCGATACCCGTGTTGCCGGCCGTCGGCTCGATGATCGTCCCGCCCGTCGAGACGTCGCCGCGTTCGAGCATCCGCTCGAGCATGTAGCGACCGATCCGGTCCTTGATACTCGCACCGGGATTGAACGTCTCGAGTTTCGCGTAGATCGGGACCGCGTCGGGACCGTCCTGGAGCCGAACGAGCGGCGTTCGACCGATCGTCTCGAGTACCGAATCCACCGGCTCCTCGTGGGTCGTCATCGGTTCGGCAAAAGTTGCCCGCGTTGTTAGCTCTTGTCCCGTCGCGGAAACGTGACGTCCCGCGATCGACGGCGCTCGGTGCGGTAGAGACGCTATTCGGCCGTCGTCTCCCCGGTTACTGCGTCGGTCGCTTCCTCTTCGTTCGCCCCGTCCTCGTTCGCTACCGACTCGTCGCCGTCGGCCGCGCTCTCGTCCTCGAGTTCGACTTCGTCGATCGCGGCGTCGGCCAAGATCTGTTCGCCGTCGAGGCCCTGTTCGTCGGCGATCGCGAGCAGGAGTGCGCGCTGCTCAGTGAGCTGGTGGTCCAGGCGCGTGACCGTGTCGTGGGTTTCGTCCATCTCCTCTTCCAGTCCGGTGATGCGCTGCTGGAGTTTCTTTACTTGCTTGTACATCGCCTCGGCCCGATCCGAGAGAGTCTGAATCTTCTTTGCGGTGCTGCCGAGTCCCATACGTACTCGATGTGTCGACGTACTAATGGGCCTTTTCCTCCCGCAGACGTCAGACGTGCTCGAGCTGTGACGATCCGCTCGATCGGTCGTACTCGTTTGGTATACTATCGCACGGTTCGACAGATTTATTACGAACCGCGGACAATCTCCTACTGAAATCGAGGTGATCAGCCATGGTGCGAGCGAGCCCACCCAGCACCTGGATGCAAGGCCTCGACCTCCCGTCCCAGCTGTTCGGTGACACCGGAGGCAGCGATTACGAACTGTACGAGGAGGACGACGAGTTCGTCCTCACGATCGACATGCCGGGCTTCGAGACCGACGAGATCGATCTAGCGTGGGACGACGGGATCCTGAACGTCGCCGCCGAGCACTCCGACGAGAGCCGCGGCCGCAAGAAGACCTACCACCGTCGGTTCCGGTTCCCCAAGATGATCGACGACGAGGAGATCGCCGCCGAGTACACCAACGGCGTTCTCGAAGTCCGGCTGCCGACGGCCGACTCGACCGCCCAGGGCAAGGAGATCCCGCTCGAGGGCTAACCGCTCCCTGAGTCGGCACTCCCGAATCCCAACATCGTCACCGAAGACGAATCGATCCCCGGCTCTGTCCGGTGAACTACCTCCCCGTCGACCGTTCGACTCACGCGCGTCGACCGGTCGGCTCCTGTCCTGAGTTCGTCGTTCCTACAGTCGAACGCGTCGACGAACGGTCTCGATCACACGACGCACAATACAGTGGCCATGCGACTTCGAGTAAAACCACTCAAACGGAAGGACGCAGGTAGTGGCCTGGCCGCGATCGACCGCGAAACGATGGCCGAACTCGGCGTCTCGAGCGGCGAGTTCGTCGCGATCGAGGGTCCGGAGGGTCGCGTCGTCGCGCGCGTCTGGCCGGGCCGCAGCGAGGACGCGGGGATCGTTCGCATCGACGGCCAGCTCCGGCAGGCCGCCGGCGTTCGGATCGACGACGCGGTCGACGTCAAGGCGGCCGACGTCGAACCCGCCGAGCGAGTCACGCTCGCGCTGCCGGAGAACGTCCGCATTCAGGGCGACGTCGGCTCCTACCTGAAGGATAAGCTCTCCGAACGGGCCGTCAGCCCCGGCGATACGTTCTCGCTGTCGCTCGGCTTCGGCCTCCTCTCGACGCGCTCCGGTCGGCGGCTCCCGGTCACCGTCGTCGACACCGAGCCGAGCGGCTCCGTCGTCGTCGGCGGCGACACCGACGTCGAGGTGACCGAACGCGGCGGCGAGGAGCTCTCGGTCGAAGCGACCGGCCCGCTCGAGGGCGAAGGAGAGGCCGACGGCCAACCGCCGGACGTCACCTACGAGGACGTGGGCGGCTTAGACGACGAACTCGAGCAGGTCCGCGAGATGATCGAACTGCCGATGCGCCACCCCGAACTCTTCAGAGCGCTCGGCATCGAGCCGCCAAAGGGCGTCCTGCTCCACGGTCCGCCGGGCACCGGCAAGACGCTGATCGCCCGCGCCGTGGCCAACGAGATCGACGCCCACTTCCAGACGATCTCCGGCCCGGAGATCATGTCGAAGTACTACGGCGAGAGCGAAGAGCAACTCCGCGAAGTGTTCGAGGAGGCGGCCGAGAACGAGCCGTCGATCGTCTTCATCGACGAACTCGACTCCATCGCGCCCAAGCGCGAGGACGTCCAGGGCGACGTCGAGCGCCGCGTCGTCGCCCAACTCCTCTCGCTGATGGACGGCTTGGAGCAGCGCGGCGAGATCACCGTCATCGGGACGACGAACCGCGTCGACGCCATCGACCCCGCGCTGCGCCGTCCCGGCCGGTTCGACCGCGAGATCGAGATCGGCGTCCCCGACGCCGCGGGCCGCGAGGAGATCCTCCAGATCCACACCCGCGGCATGCCCCTCGCCGAGGACGTCGACCTCGAGCGCTACGCCGAGAACACCCACGGCTTCGTTGGCGCGGACCTCGAGAACCTCGCGAAGGAGGCCGCGATGACCGCGATGCGGCGAGTGCGGCCCGAACTCGACCTCGAGGAGGACGAGATCGACGCCGAGGCGCTCGAGGCGATCGAGATCGGAGAGGCCGACTTCAAGAGCGCCCTCCGCGGCATCGAGCCCTCTGCGATGCGCGAGGTCTTCGTCGAAGTTCCCGACGTGAGCTGGGACGACGTCGGCGGCCTCGAGGACGCCAAGGAGCGCCTGCGCGAGAGCGTCCAGTGGCCGATGGAACACGCCGACGCCTACGAGCGAGTCGCGCTCGAGCCAGCCAAAGGCGTCCTGCTGCACGGCCCGCCGGGCACTGGCAAGACGCTGCTCGCCAAGGCCGTCGCTAACGAGTCCCAGTCGAACTTCATCTCGGTCAAGGGACCCGAGCTCTTCGACAAGTACGTCGGCGAATCGGAGAAGGGCGTCCGCGAGGTCTTCAGCAAGGCCCGCGAGAACGCGCCGACGATCGTCTTCTTCGACGAGATCGACGCCATCGCGAGCGAGCGTGGGAGCGGCGTCGGCGACTCCAACGTCGGCGAGCGTGTCGTCTCCCAGCTGCTGACCGAACTCGACGGGCTCGAGGAGCTCGAGGACGTCGTCGTCATCGCGGCCTCGAACCGGCCCGAACTGATCGACGACGCGCTCCTCCGGCCGGGTCGGCTCGATCGCCACGTCTCCGTCGACGAACCCGACGAGACTGCTCGCCGCGAGATCTTCGAGATTCACACCCAGGGTCGACCGCTGGCTGACGACGTCGATCTCGACGACCTCGCGGCCGAGACGGAGGGCTACACCGGCGCGGACGTCGAGGCCGTCTGCCGCGAGGCCGCGACGATCGCCGTCCGCGAACACGTCCGCGCCGCGGCGACCGGCGAAGCGCGCGACGTCGACGAAATCGAACTGACGGCCGACCACTTCGAGCGAGCGCTCGAGGAGATCTCGCCCGAATCGGCCGCCGAGTTCGAACCCGGCCCGCGGGCCGGCGACTTCGACGAGGTCCTCGAGGGCGCCGAGACCGAAACCGAGGCGGAGTAACCGATCGGTCCCGCGCCCGACGCGTCGCCGCTTCGCGGTCACCGTCGCCGGGTCCGTCGGCGTCGTCGATCCGCACAGTCCGTCGCTCCCTCGTTCCCGTCCGACCCGTATGCCGTCCGGCGATCCGAGAGGCGAAAGGTCCTTAAGTTCCCTCTCCCTACTATGGGATGGACTAGGTCGGGCAGTTTGGCCCTGCTCGTTACCCGCGCTATGGTCATTAGCGGGGACCGAACACCGCGGGCGTCCGGTCAGACCGACCGGGGCCTCGGGAGCCAACAGAGAAGCCTCGTCCGTCGGGGACAGCGGTCCGTGATGGCCGTCCGCAGGGACGCCCCATCGCGGTTAGTCGGCGACAGCCCATCAGGCGCGGAAGCGAGCAGTGGACCGCCGGACACCTGTCGCTCGACGGGTTGCGGGGTGGAGAAGGCAACCGAGATTCCCCCGGCCGGAACGCCGGGCAACCGCGGTCGTCCGCATTCATACCGCACGAAGTTGTTCTGCGCGAGCGGCGGCGCTGCGCGCCTTGCTCGTTCGACAAAATTTCGATTGAAAACGTTCCTCCCTCCGTTCGTTCCTTTCAGTACTCACGTCGGTCGTCAGCCCGCTCGCTCGGCCGGTAACTGAGTGACCGCCTGCCCTTCTCCGCTGAGCGGACGCTCTGCGTCCGCGAGGGTGTCGGCATGCTCACAAATCGAAGGTTTACGGCATCACGAAACGGCTTCGCCGTCTCGAAGGACTTCGCGCCGACTGCTCGAGGGACCAGCGGTCCCTCACCGCCCGGAGGAGCACGCTCTTCCGGAGAGTCGTGCAGCTCGAAGGTAGTGAGAGGCGCGCTCCCGGCTGCCGGATCGGTCGAACCGGGATCGCGATCGGGAACGATGAAACGGAAAAGACGACCGCTGGGCGCGTTATTCGGCCGGTTGGACGACGCTCTGACCGTCGCCGCTCTCGAGGTTGAGACCGCCCTCGAGGGTTCGGACGGGGTAGGGGATGTCGATTCCTTCCTCGTCGAAGCGCTGTTTGACTGCGGTGACGTACTCTCCGCGGGTTCGAACGAAGTCGGCGCGGGACGGGTTCGCGATCCAGAACCGCGACTGGAGGCCGACGTCGGAGTTCCCGAGTTCCGTCAGTCGAACCGAGGGCGCGGGGTCGTCCATGATGTCGGGGTGGCGCTCGGCTTCCTCGACGATGATTTCCGTCGCGCGTTCGATGTCGTCGTCGTAGCCGATTCCGAAGACGAACTTCAGTCGGAGTTTGTTGGCGTCGACGGGGTTCTTGAGAACGCCGTCGGTGAGCGCCGAGTTGGGAACGGTGAGCAGTTCGTTGTCGAACGTTCGGACTCGAGTCACACGGAGGCTGATGTCCTCGACGACGCCGGCGTAGTCGCCGTTGTCCCACTCGATCCAGTCACCGATTCGGAACGGTTTGTCGGTGTAGATGAAGACGCCCGCGACGAAGTTCGAGATCACGTCCTGCATCGCGAACCCGATAGCGAGCGCCCCGGCCGCCGCGATGCCGGCCATCGAGACGAGGAAGTTCCCGTAGTCGGCGAACCCGAAGGCGATCGCGACGGCACCGAATCCGATGCCGAACCGCGTCAGCATCAACAGCGGGTTCTGGGCGTGTTCGTCGATCTCTCGTCGGTCGAACGCTCGTTTGATGAGCGGTAAGACGACTATTCGGCCGACGAGCCAGATCGCGACGAGCGCGATGACGAACTTGATCGCACTCTCCGCGGCAGCGGCCTGTGCGACAGTGAACCCGAACTCGTCGAGGCCACGACCGATCGGACCGAGGGCCTGTATCGGGGCCAACTCGATCCCACCGCTCATCGATGGACCACTGCCGTATGGCCGCGCGTATCGATCAATTCAGCATTGACACGCTCGGCGAGATCTGCCGCCTTTTCCTCAGTCGAACTCCCCGCGCGGGCTGCGCGGAGGAATTTTACTTTCACGAGGTCCCGATCCGAGAGCTGGTCGTCGAGTTCGTCGACGACTGCGTCGACGCCGCTCTTCCCGACCCAGACGGTGACGTCGAGATCGTGCGCTCGCTGCTTGAGTTCCTGTTTATCCATGGCCCCGAATAACGAACCGAGGCGCTTCAATCTTCTCGATTCCGACGCCGGCGGAAACCGGTCGCAAATACCGATTTGATGACGGACCGACGGTCACTCCTCGTAGGGATAGCGCGCGTGTGCACCGCAGTCACAGGTGATCACGACGTGGCCGTCCCGCAATCTCACGCGGGCGTTCTTTCCCGGACGGAGGTACGCATCACACCGATCACAGGTGAACCGTCGAAACTCCCGCGGCAGCGTCAGGCGGTTTCGCTCCGCGACCCGCCGGGCGAGCCGAACGTAGTATCGAGCACGGTCGTCCGCACCGTTCGCTGCCGCCGCTCGAGCGTGGTCGTGCAGGCGCTCGATCCGTTCGGCAGCGACGTCCATACCCCCCTTTTCGTCGGTCGACCTATTGATGTTGCGCTCCCGCGGCGTACTGGAGTCGATCGCGTTCGTTGAACCATCTGTTAGCTAATCCCACGCCATCGACGGGTTGAGACGACTGTTTCCCTGATTGAAAAGATTCTTTACTCCGCCACGCGTTCGACGTAGTACGCAATATTGTTATATATCAGATGAGAATGGGTGTTACATAACGGTATGAATTGGAACCCCTCCCCGCCTGACGACGACGGCGTGAGCAGACGCTCGTTTCTGGCCGCCGGTGTGACCGGCGCGGCCCTCACGACGAGCGGCTGTATCGACCGCGTTCAGAGCGTCGTCGATCAGGGCGAAGACGAGCAATTCTCGCTGTCCATCACGACGGTCCCCGCGGATGCCGATCGACAGAACGTCCGGATCGCCCGCCGGCTCGAGGCGAACCTCGAGAAAGTCGGTGTCGACGTCTCGTTGGATATGCGGTCGCGATCGGAGTTACTGGAGGCCGTTCTGATCGACCACAACTTCGACTGTTACGTCGGGCTCCATCCCGCCGGCTACGATCCCGACTTCCTCTACGAGGCTCTCCACTCCACGTACGCGAACGAGGCCGGCTGGCAGAACCCCTTCGGGTTCACCAACATGGCCTTCGATACGCATCTCGAGAATCAGCGGCGAACCGACGGCGACGAACGCGAGCGACACGTCCGGGCCGTCCTGACCGGACTGGCACGGGCGAAACCGTTCGACCCGATCTGTATTCCCGAGGAGCATCGCGTCGCCCGCGCGAATCGGTTCGACGGCTGGAGCGGGGGGAACCTCGCGACCCGCCACGGTTATCTCGGTCTCGAACCGGCCGACGGTGTCGACCGGCTGCACGCACTCGTGACCGATAGCCGAATGACTCGGAACCTCAACCCGCTCTCGGCGACGCTCCGGAACCGCGGGACGACGATCGATCTGCTCTACGACTCCTTGGGGACCGAACACGAGGGCGACGTCAAACCGTGGCTCGCCGAGTCGTGGGAGTTCGCCGAAGTGACATCGGATTCGGACTCCGAGACAGCAGATGGAGTGCCGATGCGGACGGCAACGATCACGCTTCGAGAGGCGTGTCAGTTCCACGACGGCGAACCCGTGACCGCCGAGGACGTCGCCTTCACCTATAAGTTCCTCAGCGACACGTCGTGGGGACGGGCCCCGGTCCCGTCACCGGCACCGCGGTATCGGGGCCACGCCGACGTAATCGAGGAAGTGACGGTCGACGACGACCGCGAGCTCACGGTCACCGTGACGGGCGGTCGAGAGACCGTCGAGCGGGCGTTTACTGTGCCGATTCTGCCCAGACACGTCTGGCTCGAACTGATCGATCAGTACGCGACGGGCGGCGATTTCACTGCACCGCAGGGGCGGTGGTCCGTCGTCTCCGGAAACAACATCCCGCCCGTCGGTAGCGGCCCGTTCCAGTTCGATAGTCGCTCTGAAGACGAGTCCCTCGTCCTCCAGCGCTTCGAGGAGCACTTTACGCTTCGGGACGACGTCGAACTCCCCGAACCGACGGTCGAGGAAGTGCAGTTCTCCGTCGATCCCGCGAGCAACTCGTCGATCACTCGCGTCGAGGACGGCGGGGCAGACGTCACGGCGACGATGCTCAATGCCCACTCGGTGCCCACGATTCCCGACTCGCCGGACCTCGAGCATCTCCGGTCCCCGTCGCGAGCGTTCTATCATCTCGGATTCAACGTCCGAAATGCGCCCTTCAGCAACCCCCACGTTCGCAGGGCGGTCACGCAGTTACTCGACAAGGAGGCGATCGCGACGGACGTGTTCTACGAGAAGGCGACGCCCGTCGCAACGCCGGTGACCGACGAGTGGGTCCCCGGGAGCCTCGAGTGGAGCGGTGACGATCCAGTGACGCCGTTCGCCGGCACTGATGGCGATCTCAACGTCGAAGCCGCGAAAGTGGCGTTCGAGCGAGCCGGGTTCCGATACGATGATAACGGGCGACTGCTTGGGGGCTATTAGGAGCGATGCTCGCCGACGTGCTGATTCAACTCGTCGTCGTGACCGGGATCCTCCTCCCGATCTCGGTAGTTCTCTTTATCGGCCGAGAGCGCCTCGTACAGACGCGATCGGAGTGGCGAGCCCGACTCAAAACGTCAGCACCCGCTATCGCCGTCTTGCTCGTCGTCTTGCTGATCAATCGGTTCGCCAGACAGCGCGCACCGCGGCTCTCCCGAGATATCGGATTTCATCTCACCTCGAGTTTCTACAATATCGAGGGGGAGTTCATCCTGCTCTTTCAGTCGATCGCGACCCCGGAGACGACGGCGTACTTCTCGTCGGTCTACGTCTACGGCTACGTCTTTTTGCTCATCTTTCCGGTTATCGCGTACTTTACGCTGGCCGATACGCGAATGTTCCGTCGGTTACTGACCGCGTACGCGCTCAACTACGTAATCGGACTCGTCCTTTACATCTTCGTCATCGCGTACGGCCCCCGAAACGTGATGCCCGCCGAAGTCGCGGAAACGATGCTGTTCGATACCAATCCACAGTATCAATACCTCACCCGCGAGGTCAACAGCAACACCAACGTCTTCCCGTCGCTTCACACCTCGCTCTCGGCGACCGTCGCGACGTTCGCAGCGATAACGCGCTCGACGTTTCCGAAGTGGTTCCCCGTCGCGGTCGTGCTGGCGGCCAGCGTCGCGATTTCGACGATGTTTCTCGGAATCCACTGGGGGATCGACGTCATCGCCGGAATGCTTCTCGCGGCCCTCTGTGTCGTTCTCTCGGACAGACTCGTCGGTCGCTGGCCAGTCTCCGACCTACTCGACGAACGGCTCCGAGAGGTCGAGGACCGGATACCGTGGTTGGATCGAAGTGAGTAGTTGCGATCGAGTCAGGAATACCGGTGGTAGTGACCACCGGACTCGGAGATACGGCCCAGAACACCCGTCTCACACAGTGTTGTGGAGCAATCCTGCCAGCTAGGAAGAGCACAATACTGTTATATCGTGGCTCTTCAAGTATGATAAGCGAACGAAATGAACAGGAGACGGGCCGCCCCAAACGGAGAGAGTCGTGGTGACCGCGGGTCCCTCGGTCGCCGTGCCATGTTGGCAGCGACAGCCGGACTGACGGTCTCGAGCAGCGGCTGTCTTCGCCAGGTCCGGAATATCGTCAGGTCGGACGACATCCAACAGCTCTCCGTGACGATCACGACGGTCCCGGCGGACGCGGACAGACAGTCCGTCCGAATCGCACGTCATCTCGAGGAGAACCTCACGGCCGTCGGGGTCGACGTTTCCATCGACCTTCGGTCCGACATCGAGTTCCGTCGAGCGGTACTGTACGACCACGATTTCGAGATCTGTATCGGACGCCATCCGGGCGGGGCCGATCCCGACTTCCTCTACGAGGCGTTGTACTCGCGGTATATCGACGAATCTGGCTGGCAGAACCCCTTCGGGTTCAGCAACCAGAACATCGATGCACTCCTCGAGGACCAGCGCAACGCCGAGGGTGACGATAGACGGAAAGCCGTCACGGCGATGCTCGAGGCGATCGCGACCGAGCAGCCGTTCGTTCCGATCTGCGTCCCCGAGGAGCACCGGGTCGCCAGGACGGACCGGTTCGACGGCTGGAGCGAGGGCCATCTCGCGACGCGCCACGGCTATCTCGGTCTCGACCCGGCCGACGGCGTCGATGCGCTCCGAGTCGCCCACACTGACGCCAGGCCGACGGAGAATCTCAATCCGATCGCGACCGACTACCGTCATCGCGGAACGATCACCGATCTCCTGTACGACTCGCTGGCGACGCAGAACGGTGACGAGGCGATCGAGCCGTGGCTCGCGGAGTCGTGGGAATGGGACGGCCGAACGGTCGACATCTCTCTCCGGGACGGTTGTGAGTTCCACGACGGCGAGCCGTTGAGCGCCGAAGACGTCAAGTTCACGTATCAGTTCCTCCAGGATACCTCGCTGGGCGATCACGATACGGCCTCGCCAGCACCGCTGTATCGGGGACAGGTCGACGCCGTCAAATCGGTCGATATCCGCCACGGCCACCGCGTCGAACTCACGGTCGAAACGTCGCCGGCGGTCGGCGAGCGTGCGCTTCTCGTACCGATACTTCCCGCTCATATCTGGCGTGATCGGGCGACCGACGTCATGGGACCCGGCGGCCCCAGCATCGCCCAGGGAACCACGGAGGCCGTCGTCACGAACAACGTTCCGCCGATCGGGAGCGGCCCCTTCCAGTTCGCCGGTCGGACCGAGGGGACCCAGCTGACGCTCGAGCGGTTCGACGACCACTTCACGCGTCGCCCGACCGTCGATCTCCCGGCACCGACCGTCGACGAGTGTCCTATCGAGATCCATCCGAGCGGCGACACGGCGGCACAGGTCGTCGCGAACGACGACGCCGACGTGACGAGCCTCCCGCTCGGCCCCTCCGATATCGGCGGTGTCGACACGTCCAACGACGTACAGTTGCTCGAGTCGTCGTCGTGGTCGTTTTACTGTCTGGGATTCAACACCCGCGACGCACCGTTTAGCAACTACCGGTTCCGGCGGGTACTCGCGCAGTTACTCGACAAAGAGTGGTTGGTCGACGAGATATTCCACGGTCACGCCCGTCCCGTCGCGACTGCAGTCACCGACGAATGGGTGCCCGAAAGTCTCGAGTGGGACGGGAGAGATCCCGAAACGCCGTTCCTGGGCTCGGAGGGCGAGGTCGACGTCCGCGCGGCGAAGGGAGCGTTCGAAGCCGCCGGGTTCCGATACGACGATCACGGCCGGCTTCGGGTCAGACAGTAACCGACCGATTCGCCGCTCTCGAGACGCGAGATATCGCCGCAGCTAGTCGATTCGACATGGAAACGGCAAAAACGGGACGAACGGCCGTTAGTCCTCGAGCGCGTCGGCGATCCGCTTGAGCGCGCGGGTCTGGTCGCGGAGCTCGTCGCGCATCTGTCGGACCTCGCGAACGAGTTCCTCGTTGCTCTCGTCTTGTCCGCCAGCGCCCGGACCGCCCGCACCGGGGCCACCCGGGCCGGCACCGGGGCCGCCACCGCCGCCCATCATGCCGCCCATCATTTGAGCGAACGGGTTGCCGCCCATGCCACCCGGACCGCCGGGGCCGCCACCGCCGCCGCCGAACGGACTCTCCGGGGGCTCACCCTCGCCCTCGCCTTCCTCGGCTCGCTTCTCTCGGATTTCCTCGACGCGCTCGCGGAAGGATTTCTCCTCGCTTTCCTCGCCTGCGTCTCCGTCGGGGGAGTCGTTTTCGTCCGTCATACCATCGGATTCCGTTGCGTCGGGGAAAAGGGTTGCCATGTTTCGGATGCTCGTACCGATCGTCTCACCGACTCGATCGGCGATCAATGCTTGCACAAAACCGACCCGAGCGGAGCCGAAACCCATCGTATGGACGACCAATCCGACCGAGACCCGATCGTCAGCGAGGGACCGTACGCGATTGTCGACGCGAGCGACGGCGACCGAGCGGACTATCGGCTCGTCTCGACGGACGATGACGGGGGCGCCGACGCGGCCGACCGGCAGCGCGGCGTCCCGATCGACGACGCGTCTATCGCCGACCTCGAGGCCATCGTCTCGCGACTTCGAGGGCTGAAAACCGACGTCGAGGACGCACCGGAGTCGATCGAGCTGACCTGCCACGAGTGCGGCAAGACGTGGACCTACACCGGGTCGGACGAGCACGCGTCGTGTCCGAACTGCGAGACGGAGGTTCCCGTCGAGGGAATCGGTCCGTGAGTACGGGACCACAGAACGACGACCGATACCGAAGGCGCTACTACCACGAGCACGAAGGCCGAACGATTGTGAGCGGCGTCGTCGAATCGAGACACCTGGGACAGCATGGATCAGTGGACGCAAGAACGCGACCGTCGGTCGGTCTCCGAACGCCAGCGGGGTGACCGATGACGCGGGCGACGAGACGGGAGGCGATCGCGGGGATCGGAACGTCGCTGGCGACCGTCGGCGGGGCGGGCGTCGTCGCCGGACCGGCAGACTCGGCGTCCGTTCCCGAGGCGGATCGAGAGACCGACTACCCCCGCTGCGTGTATCAGCCGGACGGTGACGGCGGGTGGGACGTCACGATGCCGATCAGCACGCACGTCGTCGTACCGGGCGAGCGACGGGCGCTCGCTGCGATCAAAGCCGAGTTTACGGGCCTCGAGAACCTCCGCTGGACACGAGCGTTTCCCGACGCGGAGACCGCGGCGTGGGACAGCGACGGCAAGGAACTCGTCGCCCCGGACTACTCGGTTCGCCGGCCGCGGCTGGGCGACGAGTGGAATCACGTCCACGTTTGGGAACTCGATGCGGACCGGGTGGCGATCCACGCGCATCTGGACGTCGTCGACCTCGAGTACGAGTACCTCCACCGCGGCGCTCACTACGACGTCGCCGCGCGGCAGGTCCGCGAGCACCTCCCCGCGAACGACTGGCGGCGAGAAACGTCCTACAGTATCGAATACGGCGTCGACGAAGAGAAACGAGCGAACTGGGGTGCGACCGGCGATACGAAACTCGAGTACGTCCCCGACTGATGAAATGCCCCCTGAACGCTATCCGAACGACCCGAGCGACGACTGGAGATTCCGCTCCGACGCGCCCGCCTCGAGGTCGTAGCCGACCAGATCGCGCATGTCGACGGCGTAGGTCGTCCCGCCGTTCGCGAGGACCAGCAGTCGGCCTTTGACGCCGACGACGGTCCCCGAGGCGATCGTCTCGCGGACCGGGCGGGCCTCGAGGTCCATCCCGTAGTCGAACTCGAACCGGTCGATGACGTCGAACTCCGCGAGAGCTGACCCCCAGGCGGCCTCGTCGACATCGGCCGCGAGCGCGGCGACTTTCGGGCCGGTTCGAACGCGGTCGACGAGCCGGGTCGCGATTTCGGCCTCGAGTTCGCGGGCGACGCGGCCGTTCGAAACGGTGTGAACGTGGGCCGCGCGGTCGGCCCCCTGCTCGCGCAGGCGGGTCTCGAGTCGCCGGTGTTTCGTGACACCGACCTTGAACGTGTCCGGGGCGAAGGCCGCGATGTAGACCGCGTGTTCCTCGTAACAGTCCATCTCGTCTTTCAGGCAGGTTCCGGTACAGCGCGCACAGACCCACGTGTTCGTGTGATAGTCACAGTAGGGGGTCGACGGCCGGTCACAGGAAACGTGCTCGTCGTCGTGGACGGTGCCGGCACAGTGGCGGTCGCCGAGCGCGTACGCGAGGTCGTCGCCGGCCTCGAGCGGGCGGGAGTCGACATCGCCGCTGCCGTCGCTTATCAGCAGCGCCGACCCTCGCCCGCTCGGTTCGTAGCCGACCAGTTGCACGGACTCGAGTTGGAACCGGGTGCAAATAGACGTCACGCTCTCGCCGGCGATGGGCGGACAGCGGACGACGACGTGGCCCGTGGCTATATACCACGGCGGCACAGTCGGCCCGTATGGACAGTTCGGAACTGCGGCGGCGGGATCTCCTCGCCGCGGCATCGGGCGGCTGTGTCGCGCTCGCAGGCTGTACGGACCCGAGAGTTCTCGGTGCGTACAGAGCGTCATACGGACGGAACTACGGAGGCGAGTGAGCGTGGCCGATCAGACGCCACGACTCGGACTGGGAACGTACGAACCCGGCGACGAGTGGGATCACACCGACACGGTCGAGGCGGTCGATCGACACGCGATCGTCCGCGGCCCCATCGCCGACCGTCCGATGACGGGCGAGTACGACGACGAACTCTACCACGCTACCGATCAGGGGATCACGTGGCGCTGGGACGGGGACAGCGATGATTGGGTCTACTTCGGCGGCCGGGGAAGCCCCGATCGGCCGGTCCCCGGGACGAGCCACTTCGAGGCGACGACGACCACCCATGCCCGCACCGCGGAGTCGCCCGTCTGGAACGTCGAGGCCCACGGGATCGAAGGCGACGGAGAAACCGCGGTCGGAGCGGCCGTCCACGACCTCCTCGAGACCGTCGCCGACGCGGGCGGCGGAATCGTCTACTTCCCGCCCGGGAGGTACCTGCTCGAGCGGACGCCGCTGATCGGGGACGACACGGTCCTGCAGGGCGCGGGTCGGGCGACGGTCCTCGAGGGGCCCCGACCCGACGGCGAGGAAGGGCGGGCACTGCTCTCGAACAGGAGGTTCGACGCGACCGGGTACGACGGCGCGTCGAACTGGACGGTTCGCGACGTCCGGATCGACGCGCCGGACGCGACCGGTATCATGCCCGCCCACGCCGAAAACGTCCGTCTGGAGCGGATCTACGGTGACCGCATCTACTATCACCACGTCGACGTCGTCTCCGCGAAGAACGTCACCGTGGACGGCTACTGGGCGACTCGCGGCGGGGAGGGCGGCTCCGACGCGCCGGTGCAGTTCGACAATCAGAACGCGGGGACCGGGACGAACGGCGTGTGGGACGGGAAACGGGAGACGCTCGTCGCCGACGACGGGACGCCGACTCGGAACTGCACCCTCACGAACTTCGAGATCGATCCGACCAACGACCCCGAGTACGGCGTCCACCTCCACCGGGACGGCAACGAGTCGATCACGATCAGCGACGGGTACATCACCGGCTGCCGGCATTCGGCCATCAGGGCCGACACCGGCGGACTGGTCGCAGACCTGACGATCGACGCCGTCTCGTGCATCGAGAACGCGCGCGGGATCTCGCTGGGCCATATCGAGGACGGCCGGCGGGAACTGACGATCAGCAATGTCACGATCAGGACCGACAGCGACGCCACGGCCGCCGGATCGGGACTGTACGCGGGTGGGTTCGACGGCGCGGCGATCTCGAACATCGTCGTCGACGGGGAGTTCACGAACGCGATCATCTTCGACGACATGGCCGATCTGAAGCTCAACGGAATCACCGCGAAGGGGGCCAGAGACCAGGCGTTCCGGTTCAGGGACGGCGTCGATGCGACGCTGACGACTGCCCGCGCGGCCGACTGTGGCGACGCGGGCGTCTACGTGGGGTCGGGCAGTAGCGTCGACTACGGCGGCGTCACGTTCGACGGCGTCGGGCAACGCGTCAAGGTCGACGGCGAACTCCGGGAGTGGACGTCGTCGTGATTGCGAGCGACCGGACGGCCAAGACCTATCCGCGACGGGGTCGAACCCACCGGCAATGAGCCTCGAGGGATCGCTCGAGACGCCGGCGGACGGGTCCAGAGACGCCGTCATGTTCGTGTTCACCGTCACCAATACGAGCGACGAGTCCGTCGAGCTCGAGTTCTCGGACGCCTGCAAGGCGGAGTTCGTGCTCGTCGACGACGGCAGCGAGGTCTGGCGGTTCAGCGAGGGCCGCATGTTCGCCCAGGTACTGAGTTCGGAACGACTCGATCCCGGCGAGTCGACGACCTACGAGGCGGAGTGGTCCGACCCCGAGCCGGGCGAGTACACTGCGATCGCGGAGTTGCGGGCTCGAGAGACGGACTGCGAGGCGACAACGACGGTCACCGTTCCACGATGAGCGGGGAGGAGACGCCGTCGGGACCGGAGACGCCTGCCCGAACCGATTCGTATTAGCTGAACCAGTTTTAGCTAAATAGAAAGTCTATTTCGATTGTCGAAGAGGAACTATTGTGCTTCTCCATAGGGTATATACCGGCTGCGTCCGAACGGACGACCATGCAAGCGCTGGTCATCGCGGCACACGGATCGCACCTGAATCCGGACGCCTCGGATCCGACCTACGCCCACGCGGACACGATTCGCGAGACGGGCGCGTTCGACGAGGTCCGCGAGGCGTTCTGGAAGGAAGAGCCGCACTTCCGCGAGGTGATCCGCACCCTCGAGTCCGACGAGGTGTTCGTCGTCCCCCTGTTCATCAGCGAGGGCTACTTCACCGAGCAGGTCATCCCGCGGGAACTGCGACTCGACGATTGGGACCCCGATCAGTGGGAGTCCGACGGCACCAGCGCCTCACAGGCCACGCTCGAGGCCGAGGACGTCGGCAAGACGATCCACTACTGCGGGCCGGTCGGGACCCACGACGCGATGACGGACGTGATCGTCCAGCGAGCCGAGACCGCGACGGAGGACCCGGACGTCGGGGAGGGGTTCGGCCTCTCAGTCGTCGGCCACGGTACCGACCGGAACGAGAACTCCGCGAAGGCAATCGAGTACCACAGCGACCGCATCGCCGAGCGCGACCGCTTCGACGAGGTGAAGGCGCTATTCATGGACGAAGAGCCGGAGGTCGACGACGTCACCGACTACTTCGAGAGCGATGACATCGTCGTCGTCCCGCTTTTCATCGCCGACGGCTACCACACGCAGGAGGACATTCCCGAGGACATGGGACTGACCGATGACTACCGTCTCGGGTGGGACGTACCGGCCGAGGTCGACGGCCACCGGATCTGGTACACGGGCGCGGTCGGGACCGAGGACCTGATGGCGGACGTCGTCCTCGAGCGAGCGGCCGACGCCGGGGCCGACATCGGCGACGCCCGGGATGCGGTCCGCGAACTGGCCGCGTCGGTCGCAGAGACCGGGGCCGACGCCGGCCCCGAACCGGGTGCGGGAGCGGGTGCGGGGGACTGACGAGTGACGGTGGCGACGGACGATCTCGAAACGTTGCTCGAACGCGCGTCCGCCGGCGTCGCGTTCGACGGCCTGCGCGTCGCGGAAACGGACGGCGAGTACGTCCTCGAGACGGCCGAAAACGAGTGGGCCGGCCTCGACGAGACCGAACTCCGTCGAGCGCTCGAATCCGCCGAGGAGTACGTCACGAACTGGTACTACTGGCAGGAGACCGTCGGCGGCGAGGGGACCGCTCGTCGGGCCTTCCTCCGGTGGTGCGAGCGCGCGCCGCTCGTGGACGCCGACCCGGACGACGCGACGACCGGTCCCTGGAGCGACGGCGGCGGAGACGACGACGCGACCGGTCGCCCGGCGACGCTCGGAGTCACGGAACGGTACGACGCGCTCCGCGGCGGCATCGACCGCGAGTGGGGCCAGCTCTCGATCACCGTCCGCTTCGTGGATATCGACGATCCTGACGGCGAGCGCGTCTACGATCTCTGGCACGTCGACGACGCCGACAGCGATATCAGCGATCTCGAGATCTACGACGACCCGCGCGACGCGCGGGAACTCGCGACTTACGACGAGGACGGCCGCTACCGGCCGCTGAAGACCGCGCCGACGCTGCCCGGCGGCTGGGCGTTTACCGGTCTCTCGGGCGACGAACTCGTCGAAACGGTCGAGTTCTTCTATCCCGCGACGGTCGCCAACTGGCACCGCGAACTGCGCGGGAACTTGGACGTCGACCACTGGCTCGAGACCGCCGAGCGACAGACGGGCATCTACGACGTGATCGACGAACTCCCCCGCGAGGCCGTCGAGTGGATGGCCGAGGCCTGCTGCGTCGACTCCCAGTGTCTCCGCCGCCGCGAGTGGCAGTACGAGGACGGCGACGATCTCGACGTGGACGGCGGCGACGGGCCGTTCCCCTGCCGCGAGCCGTGCTCGCTCGTGATCGCCGCCGCCCGCAAGTGGGCCATCCTCGAGTCCGAAGACGAACACACCTACGAACTCGAGTTGACGACGAGCGAACTCAATCAGCTCGAGGAACTGATCGACGCGGTCGCGGAAGACCGAACCGACGAGATCCGCGAGGCGGACGTCAACGACGGTGCGAACCGCTACCGGGCGCGATACCTCCGAGCCAAGCGATTCGACGACGAGGGCGACCTCGAGGCGACCCGGGTCGACGACTGACTTTCTGACGGCGATGGCCCGACCGCTCGATTTCGACACGGCGGGACGGACTCCCGGTCGAGCGGATATCGTCGCCGCCGCGTGAATTACCCGAGACCTGAGCTAGCGGTGCTACTGGAGCAACAAGAGCAGCGCCACGAGAACGCCGGCGACGACGATACCCATCCCGGCCGTGGCGACGGGGCCACCGATCGTCGCCGCCGTCAGCGCCGCGACGCTGACCGCGACCGCGCCG
Source organism: Natrinema amylolyticum (assembly GCF_020515625.1). Taxonomy (NCBI): domain Archaea; kingdom Methanobacteriati; phylum Methanobacteriota; class Halobacteria; order Halobacteriales; family Natrialbaceae; genus Natrinema; species Natrinema amylolyticum. Next base: position 758,990 of record NZ_JAIWPJ010000002.1, on the reverse strand, counting down.
AGCGCGAGCACGACGAGCGTCGCCGGCTCGAGTCCACTCAGGGCGGTGAAGCGATCGATAGCGCGCTCGAGCGCCGTCGGGTCGGGCTCCGGTCGAGCGGGTTCGGCGAGCGATTCGTCGACGTCGACGTCCGGCGGCCCGGGAATGACGGTGACGTCGATCGTGACCGATTCGGAGCCGTAGCCGGCCAGCACCTCGAGACGGCCGTCGACGGGTCGGTCGATGACGTCGGCATTGACGGCGACCGGGACTGCGGTCACGGTATCCGGTTCGATGTAGTAGTTGGTCTCACTGAGCGATGCGATCCGGTCGAGGTCATCGTCGAGACGGCAGTGAACGTGCGCGGGCGTCTCGTGGCCGTGTAACAGGACCCCGAACGACTCGCTGGTCTCGAGCGTCTCGCTCGCCGCCTCGAGCGCGTTGGCGGCCCCGCGGTTGACGTGGACGGTGACCTCGGTTCCGGACATGATCTGTGGAACCTTACGCCGGCGTCTCCTCGCGCATATCCGGCGGCAGCAGGTTCGGAATACCGTCTTCGATCGGGTACGCCTCACCACACTCGGTACAGACGAGTTCGCCGCCGACGACCTCCTCGTCGTCGTACTCGGCGTCCTCGAGTTCCAGTTCGTGTTTGTCGAGCGGGCAGCAGAGAATGTCCAGCAACGACTCCTTCATACTACGTAGGCTTGCCGCCTGAAGCAAAAGGTTTCGGGAACGTCGCGAGCGAGTCGTCCGCGACGGCCCCTCGCGGCTTACTCGTAGGGGTTCTCGACGACGACGGTCTCCCCGCGACCGGGGCCGACGCCGACGGCGTAGATGGGGGCGTCGAGCTCGTCGCTGATGTACTCGAGGTAGGTGCGCGCGTTCTCGGGGATGGCTTCGTAGCCCTCCTCGGCGACCGCGGCCCAGTCGACCTCTGGCCAGCCATCGAAGGATTTGAACGTGGCTTCACAGCGCCCCCACTGTTCGGTGGTCGGTGGCATCGTGAAGATCTCCTCGCCGTCGAACTCGTAGCTGTGGCCGACCTCGACCGTGTCGAGGCCGGAGAGGACGTCGATGTGATTGACCGCGAGCCCGGTGAAGCCGTTCGCGCGGGCCGCGTGGCGGAGCATCGGCATGTCGAGCCAGCCGACCCGCCGCGGGCGGCCGGTGACGGTACCGTACTCCCCGCCCTCGTCGCGAATGTAGGTCGCGAGCTCCTCTTCGTCCTCACTGGATCCCTGATCCGCGTCGTAGTCGGGCGTCTGATCCTCGACGCCGCCGAGTTCGGTCGGCAGCGGTCCGGTCCCCACCCGCGAGAGGTAGGCCTTGACGATCCCGATGACCTCGCCGTCGCCGATGACGGTCGGCCCGAGTCCGGTGCCGACGGTCGCGCCGCCCGCGGTCGGGTTCGAGGAAGTGACGTAGGGGTAGACCCCGTGGTCGATGTCGAGGGAGGTTCCCTGCGCGCCCTCGAGCATGACGTTCTCCCCGGCGTCGATCCGGTCCTGGAGGAAGGTGCCGCAGTCGACGGTCATCTCCTCTTCGGCGAGGCGCTCGCCGTACTCGCGGTAGGTCTCGTAGAGATGGTCGATATCGAACGCCTCGCCGGTCTCCTTGTCGAATACCTCCTCGGCGAGGGCCTTCTTCTGAGGGACGACGTACTCGAGCCGTTCGCGGAGCGTATCGGGGTCGAGTAAGTCGCCGACGCGGACGCCGCGGCGGCCGGCCTTGTCCTCGTAGGTCGGGCCGATGCCGCGCTTGGTCGTGCCGGCGGCGAGGTCCTCCTTTTCCTCCTCCTCGATGCCGTCGAGCGCGCGGTGATAGGGGAGAATAACGTGTGCGCGCTCGGCGACGCGAACGTCGGGCTCGAGCCCGCGGTCGCGGAGGGTATCGATCTCGTCGAACAGCGTCTCGGGGTTGACGACGCAGCCGTTGCCGAGGACGCCGACCTTCCCTCGGACGGCTCCCGACGGCACCAGCGACAGTTTGTACTTCGTACCGTCGTGGACGACGGTATGTCCAGCGTTGTCGCCGCCCTGATAGCGGGCCACGACGTCGGCGGCGTCGCCGTAGAGATCGACGACCCCACCCTTGCCTTCGTCGCCGAGTTGCGACCCGACGATAGTGACGGTCATAACAGCGGCGGATTCTTGCCGGGCCGATAAACAGATTTCGGTATACGGGTGGCTCTCGGTCACGGAACGAGTTCGACGGACCATCGACCGACGTCTCGCGATCCGATAGCTACCAGTATATATGGGAGTAGTTCCAACGGTCGATACACGACGCGGACGGCCGTCGTTTCCGAGTGCGAGAACAGTCGGCTACCGGCGGCGATCGGCCCCGTTAGCGTTCCATTTCGTGGCCATGCGTTGAGGAGCGCGCACCGGCGGCCGCGAAACCACTACCGGTTCTCGGAAACGTCCGAGATCGGAAACGTTAACTACTGACAGGAACGAACACCTAGTTGAGAGTGGTCCTTTCAGTCGCCGAGAGTAACTTTTAAAAGGCCCAAAGACAAGTTAACAAATGCCATGATAGATAGACTCGAGAAGGAAGTCGATATGCTGGAACGTCATCTCCAGGTCCTGAAGATGGTCATCGAGAACGAACCGATCGGGATCGTCAAAATGTCCAACGAGACGGGCTACCCCCACCACAAGGTTCGCTACTCGCTTCGGGTCCTCGAAGAGGAGAACCTGATCGAGCCCTCGAGTCAGGGCGCGATCAAGACCGAGCGCACCGCCGAGTTCGTCGACGAACTCGACGGCAAGATCGACGACATCGTCGACAAGCTCGACGGCATGAAGATCGAAGACGTCGCGGAGATCGAAGGGTAGTCTCTATCCGGTTCGGGCGTTGCCGCCCGTCCCCGCGATCGACAGCCGGTGCGGCACCGACTACTCATCTTATCGCCGTTTTCGGAGCCTCGAGCGCTTCGCTTCGCCGTCGTTATCGATCACGTGTTGGGCGCAGTGTAAACCGCTCGCGCGAGTCGAAACCGGAAAATCAGTCGCCCGTTCGACGGCCTACAGCTCCGGCACGTTCATGTGGAACCCGTCGGAGCGCGACTCGACCAGACAGAGGTGGTAGCCGTCCTTTCGCGAGAGGTTGACGTAACTCAGTTTCGAGCCGCGGCTGAGGAACCCGCCGGCGGTCGCCTGCTCGGCGACCTCGAGCGCGCCGGGCTCGAAGTAACTCGAGGTGACGGCGAACGCGGCCGCGAGATCCGGATAGTTCGCCTTGACCGCGGAGGCGGCCTCCTCTAACCCCTCGAGCATGCCCTTCGTGGCCGGCTCCCGGGAGTCGTTGAGGGTGACGAGGACTAACGGGTTCCCCATCTTGTCGAACGCGACGATGTCGAAGGTCACCTGATCGGGAACGTCCTCGGTGTCGTCGTCCTCGAGCGAGATGGTCGCGTCGAGTTCGGCCCGGTCGATGCGAGGAATGGCGTCGTAGAGGTCGGCCAGGCCGTTGGCGTTACCGGTGTCGCGGATCTCGTAGAGGACGACCGCGGTGAGCCAGTCGACGAACCGGAACTCCATCGACGACGGGAGGAAGTCCGCGTACGGCTCCCCGTCGACCGCGGCGTCGGCCGAGTCGAACTGGGTATGGTGTTCGAGCTGGAGGTTCGACGCGACCTCGCTGCGGTCGGCGTCGCCGTCGTGGGCCGTCTCGAGGGTCGGTTGACTCTTCGAAGCGTACCGCACGAAGAGGTTCGTCCCCGAGAGCGCCTGCTGGGCCGAGAGCCGAGTCCCGGCGTTCACCTCGGAGCCCGCGGCGTCGGCGTCGGATTCGCCGGTCCGCTCCCGTTCGCGTTCCAGTTCCGCCTCGAGCTCTTCGATTCGGGACTGGAGCCGTTCGACCGTCGAGGACAGTTCGTCGTTCGTCGACCGCAGCCGGTCGCGCTCGGCCTCGAGTTCCTCGGCCTTCGTCGCGAGGGCGTCGCGTTGCTCCCGTAGCTTCTCTATTTTCTCGGTGAGCGCGTCGATCCGTTGTCGCTTCTCCTCGGCGGCCTGCCCGTCGCCGGACGACTCCGACTGGGCCGCGGCCGCCTTCTGTTTGCGGGTTTCCGTCTGGGACCGCTCTTCGCGAGTCTCGGTCGATGCCGCGGTCGACGTCGTCGACTCCGCTGGCCGTTCCCCGTCGTTCGAGGCGGTCCGCGTCCCGTCCGATGTGGCGGCGGTCGCGGCGTCGGCCTTCGATGACGATGGGGACGATCGACTCGTCCGCGTGCGACGACCGCCTTCTCTCGAGTCCGTCTCGGCCGCCGGTTCGCTGTCGTCGGGATCGATCGACGGAATGCGTCGCGTCTCCCGCCACGCCTCCTCGCGCTCGAGTTGTTCGTCGAGATACCCCTCCTCGCCGTCAGCGGGAGCGTCCCCGGATTCGGCGGCGGGTTCCTCGGCCGTCGGCCGGTCCGCTGGATCGGTTTCTCCCTCCTCGTCGACCCAGGAGATATCGTTGCGCTCTAACTCCTCGGCCGCCGCCTCGACCTCTGCGAGGTTCGGACTCGACTCCGACGCCGCCCCGGTATCTGCGTCGGTCTCGGTTTCGGCCTCGGTCGCCGGTTCGTCGGCAGGGGTGACGTCGATACTCACTTCGGCCCCGCCGTCGGCCGAACTCGAAGCGGTGGTCGTCGCATCGCTCTCGTCGCCGGCTCCCGGCTCGACGTCGGTCTCGCCGGACTCGTCGGCCGGCGAGTCGCCGTCGGCGAGGCCATCAGTCGACGGCGCTGGCGCGTCGTCGGTCGCAGGTGCGGTCGTTCCGTCAGCGGTCGCTCGATCCTGCTGCACTCGCTCGATACTGTCCCGTTCTCGGTCGTCGACGTCTCCGTCGGACGGGGCCGACCCCGGAGAGGGATCGGAGTCAGTGGCCGGACCGGTATCGGGGGTCGGATCGGTATCGGAAGACGGGCTGGAATCGTCAGCGGGCGGATCGGTATCGGAAACCGAGCCGGAATCAGTAACAGACGGATCCGTATCGGTGATTCCGGCCGTGGTCGATTCCGGCTCCGTCGCAGCGTCGTCGGTGGTGGTGATCCCTGTTACTTCGCCCGTCAGATCGATTTCCCCCGTCAGCGACGACGGGTCGTCCGCAGCTTCGTCCTCGATCGGATCGGCCCCCGCTGCGTCCACGGCCTCGGTCGACTCAGTGCTCGAGACGTCGATGGGGTCGATCGCCGAACCCGACGTATCGACGACCGGTTCAGACCCGCTCTCGTCCCGATCAGACGCGTCCGAACCGATTGCGGACGCCGCCGGATCGGTCTCGGAGACGGATCCGGCCGCCGGACTCGAGTCAGGCTCGGCGGTCGTCTCGTCGGCGGGCCCGGTGTCACCGTCAGCGTCGGCCGTCCCCGGAACGTCGGTGACGTCGATCTCGACGTCCGTCACCTCGTAGATGCCGACTTCGTCGGCCGCTCGTTCGAAGGCCTCGTCGCCGGTGAGTAGCCGTTCGGCGTTGCCGATGTAGGCGGCGGCCATGCGGCGGCCGCCGTAGTAAACGGCGTAGTAGTCGCCGCTAAGTACGTTCTCGCTCAGTTCGATGTAGCCGGTGAACGAGCCGCTCTGGAGGGTGTCGTCGACCTCCCGGAGCGGCGTCTCGTTGGTGTAGTATTTCGCTCGCGTCTCGCCGCCGCGTTCCTCCATTGCACAGAGCAGGGGAAGCGACGGGTGGGGTGCCTCGTACTGCGTGCCCGAGGCGGTTTCGAAGTCTTCGATATCGCCGTCGACGATGCCGATAATACGGCCGTTGAGCATGAATAACCACGTGCCAACTGCCGACACGGCACCGGAGAAATCAGCGACAGCGAGATCGGAGAGACCATCGAACCCACCGTTGAACGGGCGGGAGTCCCACTCCTCGACGCGCTCTTGCGTGCGCGGGTCCATAGTTCAACAAGCGAGAACCACACTAAATACGTTTCGCCTAGATACTGTCTATATTTTTGACTCTGCGTCCTCGGCGAGTTCCTTCATTCGCTTGCCGATCCGACCGGCGCTCGAGAACTCGTCTTCGCTCATCGCGCTCGCGAGGGCGTTCCCGAGGACGAAGACGGCGTGTTTGTGTTCGCTCTTCGACTTGTGGACGTGCGAGGGATCGACGTCGAGTTGGCGGTAGGGGTCGAACAGCGTTTCGTCGACCTCCTCGCGGTCCGAGAAGTACTCCATGATGACGACGAGTTCTTCGTGGAGCTCGAGGAGTTCGTCTTTATGCATACACCCCGTTAGGGACGGTTTCGATTTAAGCGTTGTGTGGCCGACAGTCACAAAACGGAACTGGAGCGCTCAGCGGTTCGGTACGTCACGTTCGCTGTCGTTCCGACGGAGGAAGGTGATCGCGAGAACGAGGATCCAACCGCCGAACGCGACAGCAGCGACGAATTCGGGGACGGCGAACCAGGTGCCGGTGTCTGCCTCGCCGCCGAGCGACAGCAGCCACCCCAGCCAGGCGACGAGATGGACGTTCCCGAGCCAGAACGACGCGACCGCGAGCCGGCCGTCGCCGGCCAGCGCTGCCCCGGAGCCGTAGAGCCATCCCGCAAACGGAGCCACGCCGAAGACCGTCAGCGCCGCGAGCCCGTGCAGGCTCGTCTCGAGGTAGACCGCTGTGTGCTCGAGGAAGAAGATCCCGACGCCGATCTGTCCGACGACCGCCGTCGCGAGGAGGGCGATGCCGAGGCGCTCGAAGAGGTTGCGAGTCGCGAGCCAGCACCGCCAGGCGAAGGGCAGCCCCATTAGGCCGCCGACGATCAGCCCGCCGTTGAAGAGCGGAAAGGTCGGCGCACCGTAGCGGCCCATGTCCGAGAGAGCGCGGTCCTGCCAAGTGAACGTCTCGGGCGAGGCGACGATCGTCGCGAGCGTGATCGCGCCCAACGACACGATCGCACCGGCGATGCCGCAGTACGTCGCGATCCGTTTCGCATCGGTCATGGAACCGGTAGGGCCGACGTGTTGATTAACTTGACTGTATGGGCTGCGGGAACAAGAGGACGGATCTGCTTTCGACGAGACTGAACGAGTAGGGAGTCGAGGATCAGTCGGATATCCGGTCCCACCGCGCCGGTTCAGTCCGCGCCGGCGGGGACCGCGTCGCCGTCCGCATCCGCGTCCTCGCGGTGGTCGGCGGGGAACCACGCGAGTTCGTGGTCGGCGGTGACGCGGACGGCGACGCGCTCGTCAAGGTCGATCCGGTCGGAGTGGTTGTGCATGCACTCGATGGTTTCGCCGCCGTCGAGTTCCACCCGATAGAGGACCGTCGGGCCGAGATAGCGTCGGTAGACGACGCGGCCGTCGGCTTCCGACCCCTCGGCGGGAGCGGCCGTTACGTCGTCCGGGCGCACTAGCAGGTCGACGACGCTCCCGTCGTACTGGTGGGCCAGTCCGTGGACGTCGTCGCGGAGCACGCGACCGAGCGCAGTGTCGACGTGATCGCCGTGGACCTCGCCCGAGAGGAAACTGGCGTGACCGAGGAAGCCAGCGACGAACCGCGACTCGGGCTGCTGAAAGACCTGCTGGGGGGTGTCGATCTGTTCGATATCGCCGTCGTTCATCACGGCGACCCGGTCGGAGATCGACAGCGCCTCCTCCTGATCGTGCGTGACGGAAATCGCGGTGACGCCCGTCTCCTTGATGATCCGTCGGACCTCCTCGCGCATCTCGACGCGCAGATCCACGTCGAGGTTCGAGAACGGCTCGTCGAGCAACAGCATCTCCGGTTCGGGAGCCAGCGAACGCGCGAGCGCGATTCGCTGTTGTTGTCCGCCCGAGAGCTCGTCCGGGTAGTCCTCACCGTGGTCCGCGAGCCCGACGAGCTCGAGGAGTTCGCCGACGCGGGCGTCCCGATCGGCTTGGTCCCACTCTTGCAGGCCGAAGGCGACGTTCTCGTGAGCGGTCAGATGGGGAAAGAGCGCGAAGTCCTGAAACACGACGCCGACGCCGCGTTCCTCCGGCGGGACGAACCGACCGTCACCGGCGACGGTCTCGGCTTGAAGCCGAACCCGTCCGGCGTCGGGCTTCTCGAGGCCGGCGATCAGACGCAGCGTCGTGGTCTTCCCACAGCCGGACGGACCGAGCAGCGTCAGGATCTCACCGTCGCGGACGGACAGCGAGAGGTCGCCGATGACGTCCTCGCTGCCGAAGCGTTTCGCGATTCCGTCGAGTTCCAGGACCGTCTCCGTGGCCGTCGGTTCCCGGGCTTCGTCCTCGACCGTCGTGGTGAGTAGATCTCCGTTCGCCATGAATCGACTCCGGCGTCTGCCGGCGTACGTTCCCTTTAGGCGGGCCTAAAATACTTATAGCTGCCGGTCCGTTTCTGTCAGTAGGAGAAACTATCGAACGGAGACGGTTACAGCTCGACGCCGCTGGGGATCAAGCTGTGTTGGCGGAGCAGGCTTCCCTCGTCGTCGTAGACGAGAAACGTCCGCTTATCGTAGCTGACGAACTGGTCGCCATCGAGCGTGATCACGACCTCGTAGCGGCCCTCGTCGTCGGCGGCGTCCTCGCCGTAGCCCCGCGCCGCTCGGATGAACTGGAGGACGTCGTCGGCGTCCTCGTTGAGTTCGAGGATGAACTCGCCGGTGACGCGGTTGGTCACGCTCACTACCCCCGTGGTGTCGTCCCCGAGCGGTCCCTGCAAGCGAAGGGCCGCGTCCGTTTCACTCGCCTCGAGAACGTCTCCGTCGGGACCAGTGAGGCGCTCGCGAAGCATGGTCGCCGGGCCGGTGAAATCGATCGATACCGAGGGCTTCGCTGGCTCGCCGCCGGTTTCGACCCAGTCGATGTTGTTGACGTCTAACGTGAAGTGCTCGCGCCTCATTCCGTACCCGTCACTTCGGACTCCCGCGGTATGAACGTAACGCACGAAAAATCCGGCGAACGGACAGTTCGTCGGACGGACGGTTGCGATCGGTCGGGTCCGACTCCTCGAGCAGCCACCTCACCTCTGCGAACGCCGTCCGAACGCGCGGCGTCGATGGCAATGTAGAAACCCTTTAGTCCCCGACGCGGGAAGTGGAGTTGGGAAGCGCACGGCCGCAAATCTGACTGCGCCACCCCTCTCTTTCGGGTGGCTTGGGATTGCGGAAGTGCAGAGAGCCGATACTGTCGTTCGACAGTATACGAGCGGTCAGTGCGATTCCTATCCTCAACAATGGCACGAATGCACACCCGCCGTCGCGGCTCGTCCGGTTCGGACAAGCCGACGGCAGACGAACCGCCGGAGTGGAGCGACGTCGACCCCGAAGACATCGAAGACCGGGTCGTCGAACTAGCAGAGCAGGGCCACGAACCCAGCCAGATCGGAATGAAGCTGCGTGACGAAGGCGTCACCGGCACGCCCGTCCCGGACGTCAAGCTGGCGACCGGCAAGAAGATCACCGAGATCCTCGAGGAGAACGACGCGCGAGCGGACATCCCCGAGGACCTCTGGAACCTGATGGAACGCGCCGTGCGCCTGCGCGAGCACGTCCAACAGAACCAGCAGGACTACCAGAACAAGCGCGCCCTGCAGAACACCGAAGCGAAGGTCCGTCGCCTGGTCAAGTACTACCGCGGCGACGAGCTCGAGCCGGACTTCACGTACAATCCCGAGTTCGCGAAGGAACTCATCGAAGACGCCGAGTAACGTCAGATGTCCACCGAGGGTCGATCCGCCGAGCCGGCGTCCGCCACGAGCGCACTCGAGAGCGCCGGCTTCGTCCGCCTGATCGCCCGCGCTGACGGCGACGGGCTCGCTGCGAGCGGCCTCCTCGCGACGGCGCTTGCCGACCGCGAGACGCCGTTTCAGGTGACCGTCGGACGGACGGTCGCGGAGCGATCCGAACGCGCCCGTACACCGACGAACGAGGGCGACGTGACGGTCGTCATCGGCACCGCCGACGCGGCCGCCGATACCGACGAGACGATCCGACTCGCGGGGACCGACCGACCGGCGACCCTCGAGGCCGTCGACCTCGTCCGCGAACTCGGTGCGACGCCGGATCCGGTGCTCGCGATCGCCGGCGTCGTCGCCGGCGGGAGCGACCCCGGAGCGGGCGAGACCGAGTGGCTTCTCGAGAGCGCGCTCGAACGCGACCTCGTCGAGCAGCGGCCCGGCGTCGCGGTGCCGACCGCTGATCCGGTCGACGGGCTCGCGCATTCGACGCGAGTCCGCGCGCCGTGGTCGGGCGACCCCAACGCGACGCGCGAGGCACTTTCGGACGCCGTCGGGAGCGACCCCGACACGCTCGATGCGGACGACCGTCGCGCGATCGGCTCGCTGGTCGCACTCGATGTCGTCGGTGCCGAGGCGGCGACCGACGCCGCCGCAGAGACGGTTGGTCGGGTACTCCGACCGTACGCCACGCCCGAGCATGCCTTCGCGACGCTCGGTGGCATCGCCGACGTCCTCGAGGCGCTGGCCCGAACCCAGCCCGGCACGGGAACGGCACTCGCGATGGGACACGACGTCCGCGACCCCGCGCTCGAGGCGTGGCGTGAGCGCGGCCGCCGTGCCCACGCGGCGCTCGAGGCGGCGTCGACCGGCCGCTACGACGGGCTGTACGTCGTTGGCATCGACGACGGCCCTGTCGAGGCGGTCGCGGCGATCGCAGCGGCCTACCGGTCGCCGGAGCCGGCCGTCCTCGTCGTTTCCGACGGCGAGGCGGCGATCGCGACACGCGAGGCCGACCCCCTCGGTGCGACCGTCGAGGGCGTCGCTCGCGAACTCGAGGGTTCGGGGACGGACGCGGACGCAGACTCGGACTCGGAGACAGAGACGGATTCCGAGGCGACCGGCATCGAGTACGATGTCGGCCACCGGCGAGGCTACCTTCGATACGACCCTGACGTGGACGACTCGACAATCATCGCTGCAGCGAGGGACTTGCTATGAGCCGGCGAGCGACGATTCGGACGGACCACGAGGACGCAACGCTCGTCGCGCGGGCGCTCAGCCCGGACAACACCGACGAGATGACGACGACCGTCGAGCGCGACGGCGCTGGCGGCACAGCCGACGGCGACGACGACGACCGCTCAGGGACGGTCGTCACGCGGATCGACCGCGAGACGACCACTGGCCTGCAGTCGACGGTCGACGACTACGTCGTCAACCTCGCGGTCGCGATCGACGTCGCGTCGCAGGCGCGACCCGTACAGGACGACCGACCGACGGACACGGGACCTGTGTCCGATCACGATACCGACTCAGACACAACATACAATGAGTGAACGATCAGTTTCACGTGCGAAACAGGAAAAGCGGTGGTACACCGTTCTGGCACCCGAGCAGTTCGACCGCCAGGAACTCGGCGAAACCCCCGCTGACGAACCGGACAAAGTCTACGGCCGAACGCTCGAAACGACGCTCGGCGAACTCAACAACAACGCCAGCGAGAACAACACCAAGCTGACCTTCAAGATCACCGACGTCGGCAGCGACAGCGCGTACACGGAGTTCGTCGAACACTCCCTGACGCGGGACTACCTGCGCTCGCTGGTCCGCCGCGGTGCCTCGAAGATCGAGGCCTACGTCACCGTCCTCACGACGGACGACTACCGCGTCCAGATCCAGCCCGTCGCCTTTACGACCAAGAAGGCCGACGCGAGCCAGGAGAAGGCCATCCGCGAACGAATGGTCCAGATGATCGAGGAGGCCGCCGAGGAGCGGTCCTTCGAGGAACTCATCGACAGCGTCGTCGAAGGTCGTCTCTCCTCCGGCATTTACGGCGAGGCCAAGACGATCTACCCGCTTCGCCGAGTCGAGATCCAGAAGGCAACTCTCGAGGCCCACCCCGAGGAAGTCGCCGAAGAGGAAGCGACCGCGGTCGACGTCGACGAAGAGGACGTCTCCGCGGACTGATCGCAGTCGGCGATTCGATTCTCGCTGGACGCGATTCGTTCTTTTGCAGTACTAGTACTACAGACCCCGCTCGAACGAGCCGGTAGCGCGACGAGCCTCCGGTAGTTGGGGACAGATCGTTCGATCGGTGGTCGATCGTTCAGAGTTCGACGTCTTCCGCCGACTCGACGTCGAACCGAGTGACGTCCGGGTCCCCGGCGAGCAGGTCCGGTAGCGCCGCCGAGAACTCCTGAAAGTGGTCCGATTGCGCGTGCGCGCCGAACGCCGCCTCGTCCTCGTACTGCTCGAAGAAGCGCACGACGTTCGGATCGGCGACGTCCGTCGCGGCCCGATAGTCGAGTACGCCCGCTTCTTGCTGTGATTCGGCGACGAGGTCGTCGATCAGCTCGAGCCCCTCCTCGCGGCGGTCGGGATCGATCGGAAAACTCGCGTGGATGACGATCATTGCGCCGGAACCATTCGGCCGTCCGGGGATAAAACTGGCCCCGTAGCGGTCGAGCCGGCCGACGACCTACTCGACGACAATTTCGCCGACCATCTCGGCACCTTCGTGAGGGATACAGAAATACGCATAGGTGCCCGGCACCTCGAAGGTATGCTCGAACGTATCGCGTGTCCCGAGTCGGCCGCCGCGATCCTCCCAGGCCTCGTACGCGGCCGTCTGGCTCTCGTAGCCGCCGGACGCGAAGTACGCGGCCTCGTCCGGAATCATGCCCTCGTAGGCCGTGACGGTGTGGTCGGCCTCGCTCGTGTTCTTCCAGACGACCGTGTCGCCGACGGCGATCTCGTAGACGTCGGGCGTGAACTCGGTGCGGCTCATCCCGATGTGACAGTCCTCGCCGCGACAGGGATCGTCGTCGAACGCACTGAGCACGGACGAACACCCGGCCAAGCTCGCTGTGACGGCTGTTCCGACGGCGGCGAGACAGGCGCGCCGTTGCATACCGAATCCTACGCAGAGTCGCGGTATAACCGCCTCGGTTCAGTTCTCGAAAACCCGCCTGCGGAAACGAAAACACGTAAGGTAACTCCCCGTCGAATCCGGGCATATGCTTCCCCGGTTCGTCGGTCGGCTGGGCGTCGCCGACGCGGTGACGATCGCTAACGCCGCTCTGGGGTTCGTCGCGGTCGTCGTCGCGGTCGCCGACATCGATCTGGCCGCCCGCCTCATCCTCCTGGCGGCGATCGCGGACGGCCTCGACGGCATCCTCGCGCGCCGCTACGGCGGCACCGACGCCGGCCCCTATCTCGACTCGCTCGCCGACGTCGCCTCCTTCGCCGTCGCCCCCGCCGTCCTCTCGTTCGTCGTCGTCACCGACGGCCTCGAGATCGGGTTCGAATCGATCACGCCCCAACTCCTGCTCGTGACGGCGGTCTGTGCGCTATTCGTCGCCATGGCCGTCACTCGCCTGGGAATGTACACCGCCTACGATGTCGCCGGGAGCCATACCGAGGGGGTCCAGACGACGCTGGCCGCGACGGTACTCGGCGCGGCGATCCTCGCGGGCGAACCGAAGCCGTGGCTCGTCCTCGCTGTCACCGGCGCGTTCTGTTACCTGATGGTCTCGCGGATCCGGTACCCCGATCTGCTGGCTCGAGACGCCGCGATCATGGGCGTCGTCCACGCGCTCGCGATCCTCGTTCCCGATTTCGCCGGTCGGACGTTTCCCTACGCCCTCCTGACGCTCGGCCTGGCGTACATGACGTGCAGTCCCTGGTTGTACTGGGGCGACGCCGAACGAACCGGCGAGGTCGACGCGCATGGAAACGCTTAGGGCCGTGCTGACACGACCGTAGAGTATGTACACTGTCACGCGTCGGCGTCGTCCCGAGGTGGGACCATGAGCGAGGACGAGGCGAACGGTGACGACGCGGCCGCCGAAGAGGAAGCGGACGAGACGGAGTCCGTCGACCTCGAGGCCGTCCGTGAGCGACTCGAGGCCCTGGCAGCCGACCTCGAGGAGCTCGACTCGACCCTCGCGGCCGCCGAGACCGAAGACGACCTGGACGTCGTCGAGGCCGATCTCGAGTCGTTCCGGACCGAACTCGAGAGCGTCGAGGTGCCGGAGCCGCCCGAAACCGACGACGAGGACGAAGAAGACGAGGAACCCGCCCCCGAAGAGGAACTCCAGGAGGAGTACGACGAGATAGAGAGCGATCTCTCGGATCTGGAGTCCGATCTGGAGGACCAGCGCGGCCCCTACGGCGAGGACGTCGTGAGCGAGATCGACGACGCGAGCGGGACGATCACGAGCACCCGCTGGACCGAGGAGGGCAACGCCGAACTGATCGAGGCGATCGACGGCTTCCTCGACGAACTCAACGGTCTACTCGGAACGTCCGTCGCGCTGGTCGACGAGGGTGACGAGGTCGACGAGCAACTCGATGCGACCCTCGACGACGCGGCCGACGCCGTCGCGGACGCCGACCTCGACGCGGACGACGACGCCGAGACCATCGCCGGCCTGCTCGAGGCGACCGACGACCTCCAGAGCGAGATCGACGACGCGACCGAGTGGACGGACCTCGAGATCCGCGAACAGCTCCGCCGCGAGGGTTACTACGACGTGCTCGACCACGTCAAGGACTTCCCGCCGGAGTGGCACGCGCTCAAGGTCCACGAGAAGCAGGGCAACGTCGACCAGATCCTGCTCGCGCTCGAGACCTTCGACTCCGATTTCATGGAGGACCACTGCATGGAGGCCTTAGAGCGGATGGGCCCAGAGGAGGCCATCGATCCGATGCTCCAGAAGGCCAACCGCCGCGATCAGGCCGCCATGCGGATCCTCGGCAAAATCGGCGTCGACGACGAGGAGGTCGTCGACACGCTGGTCGATTACGTCGATTCCAACCCGAACCTCCAGCAGCCCGCGTTCCGGGCACTCGGCGAAATCGGTACCGCGGACGCGGTTGAACCGATCGCCCAGCAACTCGTCGCCGACGAGGCCGACGTCCGTAGCTGGGCCGCCCGCGCGCTCGGCCTCATCGGGGACACCCGCGCCATCGAGCCGCTCGCGGACGTCCTCGAGAACGACGACGCCGACCGCGTTCGCGCCAGCGCCGCGTGGGCGCTCAACCGCATCGGCACGCAGGAGGCCCTCGAGATCGTCGCCGACTACGACGACGACCGCGCCTACCTCGTCCAGGCCGAGGCCGAGAGCGTGGATCTCGAGCCCGCGGCCTGAGGATTGCGGTCAGGGATCCGTTCTCGCGAGTATTTTCCGCTCGGACGACGAGAGCGATACGGTCGGTGACGGGGTGAGATCCCTCGCTTCCAGTGTGTGCAGCACACGTTCCGTATCGTCGGAACGCCCGACCGACCGGTTCCGATATTTTAAGTACGGAAAGGCGGCCAGACGGAGCGATGAATACTCGGCGAGCCGTCCTCGTCGCCGCGTTCGGCTGTGGTCTCGTCGTCAGCGCGACGATGCTCGGGGGCTTTCCGATCGCCAACGGAACGGCAGTGACCGATCGGCCCGCCGCTCGAGCACCTGCCGACCTGGACGCCAACGCGACCGCCCTCGCCTGTCCACCTCGAGCGGCCGACACGAGTGGAAACACCGGCAGTGATGTCCCGACCCAACCGCGGATCGTCGGCCTCGCCCCGAATCCCGCGACCGACGGCGACGGCGGCGAGTTCGTCGTCCTCGAGACGCCGCCCGAAACCCGACTCGAGAACGTCACGCTCACCGACGGCCACACGACGGCACGCCTCCCGAACGAGACGGTTTCGGGACGCGTCGCACTGAGTACCGCGCCGAACGTCGCGGCGACGATGACCGAGAGACCGGTCCTCGCACTCGAGGGCCGTCTCCAGCTCGCGAACGACGGTGACGACCTCCGCCTTCGGAACGCGACGACCGGGATCGATTCGGTGTCCTACGACCGCGCACCGACGGCGGAGCGATGGTATCGGACGGACCCGGCTACCGATGGTGAGAACGGAGCGAATGGCGACAACGGAAGGAACAGCGACAACGACGATACCGGCGGCCAGTGGTGGCCCACTGGCGCGACCTGTCTCCCCGTCTCGAGTACTGCGGTCGACGAGGCGACGGCGTTCGTCCTCCCCGACGGTCCCGAGGTTCCGCGAGAGACGATCCGAAACGCCGACGACCGCCTGCTGCTGGCGGGCTACACCGTCACTTCCGACGCGATCGCCGCCGCCCTCGTTGATGCGTCCGAGCGCGGCGTCGACGTCGCAGTCCTCCTCGAGGCGAGCCCGGTCGGCGGCACGCCGGCACCGACCGAGGCCGTCCTCGAGACGCTCGAGGCGGGCGGCGTCGATGTTCGGGTCATCGGCGGCGAGAACGCGCGCTATCGGTATCATCACCCGAAATACGCCGTCGCCGACGACCGCGTGCTGGTCACGACCGAGAACTGGAAGCCCGCGGGCGTCGGCGGCGAGAGCAGCCGCGGCTGGGGCGTCCGCCTCGAGAACGAGGCGCTCGCGGCCGATCTCGCGACGGTTTTCCGAGCCGACTTCGAGGGGCGGGACACGACGACCGGGGCGGCATACCGCGCGAACGCCTCGTTCGTCGAGGACGAGAATCGGGGCGTCTCGCCCGACTCTGGGTCCGAGTATCCGACGAACCACGAGCCGGCGACGGTGCCCGTCGAGTCGGCCGAACTCCTGATCGCACCGGACAACGCCGACCTCCGGATGCGGGAGCTACTGGCCGCGGCCGACGACGAAATCCTCGTCGTCCAGCCCAGCGTCGCCGCCGACGTCTCGCTGCTCGAGTCGACCCTCGAGGCGGCCCGCCGCGGCGTCGACGTCAAACTCCTGCTCGGTTCGACGTGGTACAACGCCGACGGAAACGAGGCGCTGGTCGCCGACCTCGAGCGGATCGCCGATCGGGAGGACCTCTCGCTCGAGGTCCGCCTCGTCGAGGACACCGATCGGTTCGCGAAGATTCACGCCAAGGGCGTGGTGATCGATCGGGAAACGGCGATCGTGGGCAGTGCGAACTGGAATTCGAACTCGCTCGAGAACAACCGCGAGGTGCTCGTCGCGCTCCACGGCGAGGCGGCCGCGAACTACTACGCCGACGTGTTCGAAGCGGACTGGGCGGGCGGCTCGCAGTCGTTCCCGGTCGGCCTCGGTGTCGCGGTCATCGTCGCTCTCGCGGCCGCTGCGATCGTCGGCCGACGATACGTCCGGTTCGGCGATCGGGACGCAGCCGATCACACCTGAAGCGCGTCTGAAGAGGCGTGACGGCGGCGAAGAGCGGGACGGTCATCGATGGTACCCTCCAATATAGTTCACTGGCCAGTCTCGACGTAGTGCTGCAGGAAGTGTGTCTCTCTCCGTCGACGTCTCCCAGAAACCGCGATAGCAACCGCTCGAGAGTGTTGAAGTGACGGGGTAGGTCAGTCAGGTGAACACACCCGTGGAAACCACGCGTGCTGAAAGGTAACTGTCTGACCGTGCCGTCTACCCATTCGTCTCTTCTCGCACTATAAAACGCCTCCGGTACACGACCCGATGAGCGGCGGATCCGTCGAGGGCGATCGCTCTGGAAGCAACCATGGAGTAAGCGATTCACGGCTTCCCGTCCGCCCCGTTGGTCGAACACAATGAGTACGCAAACCGAGTCCGCAAACGCTCCGATGTGACGCGAGAAACGGGGAATTCAGTCCGCCCGCCCGCTGGCCTCGAGCTCGAGCAGTTCACAGCAGTCCTGCTCGGCGTCGAAACAGTCGGGGCACTGGTCGGGTCGGTCGATGATCGTATCGAGGCGCTCCGCGACCGTATCGTCGATAACGCTCTCCAAGGCGTGGGCCTCATCGCGAAACTCCTCGACCTCGAGGACGTTCGCGAGGAATCGCTCGATGATACAGTAGGTCTGGAGGGCATTGTGGGCGCGTTCGAGCCCCTCGTCGGTCAGGCTGGCCCCCTTGTACTTCTCGTGGTCGACGAGTTCGCGCTCCTCGAGTTTCCCGATCATCTCGTTGACGCTGGCCGGACTCACCTCGAGCAGGTCCGCGAGCGTCCCGGTCGATGCGGGACCGTCCTCGATACGCTGTGCCAGGTAGATCGCCTTGAGATATTGATCGGCAGTGTTCATAGCGTCCCTCCGTCAGTAGTAGTGCGCGTCGCGTCAGTCGTTCGTGGGTATAACCGAACTCGGGGATCGATGCGCGTCGCGGACGGCATCTCAGCGGCGCTGACGGCCGCCGTTCGTGGCGCGCTCGTCGTCCCAATCATGCTCTGTGCTCCATGATCTCGGTCACTTCTTCGACGCCCTCTTTTTCCTCCTCGCGGATGGCGTACAGCGTCTCGAGCAGCCGGTCGCGGTCGACCGCGAACTCGGCGTCGGAGGCCTCGATCGCTTCGATGAGGTCGTCGTAGAACTTGTAGGCCGTCTCCTCGTTGGCCAACTGATCGTAGAGGACACCGTCCGTGTCCTCCGGGGGACCGTACTGTGCGTCGACCAGTGCATTGATCTCCTCGTATCCGACCGTTTCCGCCTCGAGATCGTCGATCAGCGCCTCGAGTCGCTCGCGGTGCTCGGCCGACTCCGTCGCGGCCTCCGCGAGCAACTCTTCCACCTCCTCGTCGAATTCCGCCCGCTCTTCGGGGGGCAGGGACTCGATGTGGTGGGCGGCGCGTGACTCGACGAGTTCCTCCAGCACGACCCCGATCTGCAGCAATCGGGTCAGCTGGTGGTCGCTCGAGACACGCTGTCCCAGACTCATGGTTCGACAAGGGAGCCGCTGTTACTTAGTCGTCTCGGAGCGCGGGCGGTGAAAACGGGCAGCCGAAAGGGGGAGAACGCAAATCGAAACGAATCGGGGCGACGGTGGTTACTCTCGCTGGCGCAGACGCGCACCGATCAGCTCCGAGAGATCGTCGCGGAGCTCGTCGACGTCGATCTCCTCGAGGACCGGGACGAAGAAGCCCTCGACGAGCATGTTGCGGGCGGAGCGCGGGTCGACACCGCGGGAGGTCATGTAGAACAGGTCCTCCTCGTCGATCTGGCCGACCGTCGCGGAGTGGCTGGCCTCGGTGTCGTGGTTGTTGATGATCAGCTGGGGAGAGGCGTCAGCCTCGCTCTCGTCGCTTAGCATCAGCGTATTCTCGCGCTGGTACGAACTCGTGTCCCAGGCGTCGGCACCGACGTCCTGGACGCCCTCGTAGACCGAGCGGGAGATGTCGTCGATGACGCCGCGGGTGATCAGGTCTGCAGTCGTGTGCTCCGCACGATGCCAGACCTTCGCATCGAGGTCGAAGTGCTGATCGTTGTGGCCGTAGAAGGCCCCGACGATCTGCGTCTCCGAAGAGTCGCCGCGAAGCTCCGTCGAGACCTCGGTCTTGGTCAGCTGCGTGCCGAGGTTGCCCTCGATCCAGTCGATCGTGGCGTAGGTGTCGGTGACGCCGCGCTTGACGGTGAAGTTGTAGGCCTCCTCCGAGAGGTTCTGGAGGCTGCCGTACTGCACGTAGCTGTTCTCGCCGGCGGCGACTTCGACGACGCCGCTGTAGTACTGCTCGTCCTGTTCTGCGCCGGTCGATTGGCGCTCGAGGATCGTGACCGAAGAGGACTCTTCGGTGACGACGAGCGTGTAATTGAACAGCGAGCGGGAGTTCTGCTCGGTTCGGATGGCGACGTCCTCGGCGTCGACGCCTTCGGGCACGTAGATGACCGTCCCGGTACTGAAGAGGGCGGTCGAGAGTGCCGTCAGGTAGTTCTCCTTCGGGTCGACGATGCTGCCGAAGTGCTCCTTCAGGAGATCCTCGTGCTCCTGGACGGCGTCGCTCCAGGATAGGACCTCGGCCTCCTCAGGACCAACCTGGTCCTTGTCCTCGGCCGCGTTCAGCGGGTCCACGAGGGACTCGAAGTCCAGGTCGTGGAGGTTCGTCCAGTCCCGACCCGGCGTCCGGATGACGTCCGGCATGTCGAGCTCCTCGAGTGCTTCGAGGGCCTCGAGACGGGTCTCGAGGAGCCACTCGGGCTCGTCGAGGTCGCCGCTGATTTCGCGTACCTGTTCTTCGGTCAGATTGGCGTGTACCTGTGTTCCTGCGCTCATATTATCCGAGGCTCCCCTCCATCTCGAGTTCGATGAGGCGGTTGAGTTCGACCGCGTACTCGATCGGCAGTTCCTCCGTGATCGGCTCGATGAAGCCGGCGACGATCATCTTCTTGGCGTCGTCGTCGTCCAGTCCGCGCGACTGGAGGTAGAAGATGTCCTCGTCGCCGATCTTGCCGACGGTCGCCTCGTGAGCGACGTCGACCTTCGACTCCTCGATTTCCATGTACGGCATGGTGTCCGACGTGGACTCGTTGTCGAACATCAGCGCGTCACACTCGACGGCGGTGCTCGAACCCTCGGCACCGTCGGCGATGTGGACGAGGCCGCGGTAGTTGGTACGGCCGCCGTCCTTGGCGATCGACTTGGACTCGATGGTCGAACTCGTATCGGGCGCGTTGTGGTAGACCTTCGCACCGGTGTCGATGTCCTGGCCCTCGCCCGCCAGGGCGATGGTGATGTGGGTGTCAGTCGAGCCGCGACCCTTGAGGATCGTACACGGGTAGAGCATGGTCACTTTCGAGCCCATACTGCCCGAGACCCACTCCATCGTGCCGTTCTCCTCGCAGATGGCGCGCTTGGTGTTCAGGTTGAACGTGTTCTTCGACCAGTTCTGGACGGTCGAGTACTGAACGTGGGCGTCTTCGCCGACGAAGACTTCGACACCGCCGGAGTGGAGGTTGTGGGTGCCGTACTTGGGTGCGGAACAGCCCTCGATGTAGTGGACTTCCGACCCTTCCTCGGCGATGATGAGCGTGTGCTCGAACTGGCCCATCCCTTCCGAGTTCATCCGGAAGTAGGCCTGAACGGGCATCTCGACGGTGACGTCTTCCGGAACGTAGACGAACGACCCACCGGACCAGACGGCCCCGTGCAGCGCGGCGAACTTGTTGTCGCTCGGCGGCACGCAGGTCGTCATGAAGTGCTCTTTGACGAGCTCGGGGTGTTCGCGGACGGCCTCATCCATGTTACAGAAGATGACGCCTTTCTCCTCCCACTGCTCCTGCATGTTCTGGTAGACGACCTCGGACTCGTACTGGGCACCGACGCCCGAGAGGGCGTTCTTCTCCGCTTCCGGGATGCCGAGCTTGTCGAACGTGTCCTGGATCTCGTCGGGCAGCTCCGTCCAGTCGTCGACGCCTTCGCGCTTGTCGACGTCCGGTCGGATGTACGGAATGATCTCCTCGACGTCCAGTTCGGAGAGGTCGGGCATGCCGGGCCAGTCGGACGGCATCGGCATGTTGTGATACTGCTCGAGCGCGCGGAGACGCCGCTCGAGCATCCAGTCGGGCTCGTCCTTGTCGTCGGAGATCATTCGGATGACCTCTTCGGTCAGGCCCTTGCCGGATCGGACGGCGGAGTTCTCCTCCTTCTTGAACTCGAACCGGGCTTCAGTATCTGTCTCTTGTAGGTGGTCTTGATCGGAACTCATGATTGATGTAGTTGTGTTTACGGCTGTAGCGTTATTACGGTTGTTCTAGCTGAATCCGGTTACGCGGTGCCGTAGACTTCTTCGCGGACCCAGTCGTACCCCTTGTCCTCGAGCTTCTCGGCGAGCTCGGGACCGCCGCTCTTGGCGATCTGGCCGTCGAGCATCACGTGGACGTGATCGGGCTCGACGTAGTCGAGGATGCGCTGGTAGTGGGTGATCTGGAGGATCCCGGTGCCCTGCTCGTCGCGCAGCGCGTTGATCCCGTTCGACACGTCCTGCAGTCGGTCGATGTCGAGCCCGGAGTCGATCTCGTCGAGGACGGCGATCGAGGGCTCGAGGATGGCGGCCTGCAGTACTTCGTTCTGCTTCTTCTCCCCGCCGGAGAAGCCGGCGTTGAGGTAGCGCTGGGCGAACTTCTCGTCCATCTCCAGCTGCTCCATCTTCTCCTGGAGGATCCCTTGGAACTCGGCGACGCCGACCTCGCCCTCGTCCGCGGGGCCTTCCATCGGCGAGTTCTCGAAGCCTTCGTCTTCCTCCGCTTCGTCGGCCTCCTCTTCCTCGTCCTCGAAGAGCTCCTCGCGCTCCTCGATCTTGGCGTTCAGCGCCGTTCGGAGGAAGTTCGTCATCGTGACGCCCTCGATCTCGGCGGGATACTGGAAACCGAGGAAGATGCCGAGCGCGGCGCGTTCGTTGGGCTCGAGGTCGAGGAGGTTCCAGGTACGCAGATCCTCGTCGATATCGATGTCCTCACCGAACTCGCCCTCCTCTAAGTGGAGGAGGACCTCGCCCTCGGTGACCTCGTAGGCCGGGTGGCCGGCGATGACCTTCGCGGTCGTCGACTTCCCGGAGCCGTTCGGTCCCATCAGGGCGTGGATCTCGCCCGACTGGACCTCGAGGTTGACGCCCTCGAGGATGGTCTCGTCGCCCTCCGCCACTTCCGCATGCAGATTGGTTAGTTCGAGGCGTGCCATAGTATTCTGTCGTCTGAACAGTGGGTCGTATGACTGATAACGGTTTCGTATCCAATTGGATACAGTCTCTCAGAGTCAAAATAAGTTTCTGATTCGGAAACCACTGTTCAGGTTATCCGACACTGAGCCGCGATACGGCCCGTCTATTTCAGTTCAACTGTCTCTCAAACGAGGACCGAATGTGACCAGCGAGATCCGACTGGAGAGCCGTTACACGGCTCCAGTCGCTGTGACGGGACGGATGAGGAAAGGGGCTGAAGTCGTCGATATTGCCGGTTCCGACGAACGAATTCGGGCGCCACTGGGCGCCCAGCTCACATGAACGAGTCGAGTCCTTTCTGCTCTTGCCCGCTTTTCACTTCGTCCCACGAGATATCCAGCGCCTCGAGGATTCGTTCGATCGGCCCCTGGAGCGTCTTCTCGAGCATCTTGTCGTAGTCGACCGCGAACTCCTCGGGGATCTGGTCCTCGTACTCGAAACAGATAACGTCCGGATCGCGCTTGAACGCGCCGTAGAGGGGATCGGTGCGGGCGTCGAACCCCTCCTCTTCCTCGAGACGCTCGAAGAAGGAGGGATCGACGCGGTCGAGGTAGAGCCGCTTGGGTTTGCTCCCGCGCTGGAAGTTGGTGCCGAGCAGCAGGTTGGCGTACTTCGCTCCCCTGACCTGTGCCGTATCGGTGTCGTAGTTGTCCAGTCGCTTGCCGATCCCGCCCGGAATCGCGATGTTCTCGAGGGAGATCTCGCCGGCCAGCACGTCCTCGATGACGCCGTTGACATACTCCTTCGCCCCCTCGATGTCGCCCTCGCGGACGATCATCTCGATGACTCGGTGCTGGACCTCCTTGGTGATCGGCGCGATGTCCGAGCGCTGGTACTCGAAGCCGACGATGTCGACGTCGTTGACGTCCTTCCCCTCTTTCCAGGTGATGTGGCCCGCGTAGCGTTTCTTCTTCCCGGCCTGGAAGAATCGTCGATAGAGCTTCTCGAACTCGATCTGGAAGCGGTGTTCCTCGGCGTTCAGATCGTCGCGCGCGAAGTCGTCGTAGCGGCCGTTGATGTACTCCTCAATCTCGAAAGACTGCTCGAGCGCGTCCTCTTTCGAGACGTCGGGGCCGAGCTCGAGCATGACGCTGTCCGTGTCCCCGTACGTGACCTGATAGTCCAGCTCCTGTGCGGCCGCGTCGGTGAACTCGATCACTTCGCGGCCGGTCGCGGTGATCGCGGACGCCGCCTCCTTGTCGTAGAGTCTGAACTGCTCCCAGCCCGAGACCCCATACAGCGAGTTCATGATGACCTTGACCGCGCCCTGCTGGCGGTCGTACTGCTCGTACTCGAGGCTCCCGGGTTCGTGCTCGTTTCGCAGCTCCTTCTTCTCCTCACGCTCGGCCAGCAGTTCGGTGATCATCTCGCGCATGACGCCGTCCGGTTCCTTGCGGAAGTGAATCTCGTCGTCGCCGATCGGCGCGACGTAGGTCTCCCCGTCGTACTCGTCGGGATCGACCTTGGTCTCCGGCGAGGCGTTGATCGTCGTCATGCACATCGGGTACAGCGACTTCAGGTCGAGCACGGTGACGTTCTCCTTGACACCCGTGATCGGCTCGAACACCGCTCCGCCCTCGTACTCTTCACCGGCCTCCTGTTGGCCCTTCGAGGGAAGGGCGAACCGCCCGTAGGCCTCGTGGAGGACGTACATGTCGACCGCGTCGCCCGGCGTCGGCGCGTCCTCGAGTTTGCAGCCGACGAACGACCGCACTTCGTCCCAGAACGCGATGATCTCCTGCTGGCGGTCGAGTTCGACGCAGAGCTCGACGTCCCGCAAGTTATACTCGAGCAACTGGGTGGGATCGCCCTCCCAGAGGTCGCCGATGTCGCCGGCGTACCGTTCCTTGCCGACGCCCAGCTCTTCCTCCCCGACGGCGTCGAGCCGGTAGGAGTCCAGTTCGGAGAAGACCATCCGCTGGTAGCCGTACAGCAGGTCGAAGACGATCCGTCCCTTGATGTCGGGACCGCCCCAGTTGCTGCGCCAGACCTCGTCGACCCGCGAGAGCCGGTCGATCGAGAGGTCGTACTCGTGGTGGGGCCCCGCGAGTTCCTCGAGACGGTCGAGGAAGTACGGCGCGTCGAAGTCCTCGAAGTTCCAACCCGTGAGCACGTCGGGATCGGTGGTCTCGACGTACTCGATGAAGGCCTCGAGCATGGCTTCTTCCTCCTCGAAGCATCGTACTTCGTGGTCGATCTCGTTCTCGATCGGCTCGTACTCCGTGATCTCGGTCGGAATCTCGCCGTCGCCGATCGGGGCCTCGTAGAGCCACATGAGGTACTCGTCCCGGTAGGAGTCGTGGCTGGTGAGGCAGACGATCGGTTCCTCGCCGTCCTCGGGGAATCCCGAGCGGTCGTCGACCTCAATGTCGAACGTGTTGATCCGCGGGTCGGCCTGCACGTCGGTCGCCTCGACCTCGTCGTGGGGGACGACCAGCGAGTCGTCGTCGGCGCGCCGTTTCGGCACCCGGATACCGCTCCGGACGTCCTTGTCGATCAGAAACCGGTTGGGGAACAGGATGTCGGCCTCGTAGTGCTCGAAGTCGTCACGGATCTGCCCGACGTCTCGCGGCGTCTGGCCGAAGATCTTGGTGAGTTTCTCGCCGCGAATGCTCTCGTAGGGTTCGCCGTCCTCGCCGTACTCTCGACTGCCGGTCAACCGGTCGTACTGCTCTTCGGGCGGCCGCTCGAGCGTCTCCGTCGGCGCGTAGAAGTACGGTTTGAAGCCGACGACCTGCACGTGCTCGAGTTCGCCCTCGGGCGTGCGCCCGAAAACGTGCATGATCGGTCGTTCCTCGTCGCCGTAGCCGGCGATCGTGTAGTCGACCTGCATCACGGCGAGTTCGAGGTCGCCCTCGGGTTCGGGGAGGGTCTCCTCGACGACGTCGATCACCTCCGCAGCGTCGGACCCGCCGTTGCCGGCGATGGCAACCGCCTCTTCGTCCGGCCGGTCGTCGGTCTCCTCGGAGTCGCCGCCGAACTCCGCGAGTCCGGTCTGGCCCGCCTCAGTCATGATACCGAGATTTGCAGTCGGCGGATAAAAACCCCTGCAATCCCCGCCTCCGATACCCCTGTGGGAGTCCGTCGCCGAACGCTTGCGGGAGCAACAAGACATATAATGTGGTAACACATAGCATGAGATCAGGTGATCGATGTGTCCACCCATGTGAACGACGACGCGACGGATCGGAGCGAGCCGAGTAGCGAACCCGCGGGGACCGCAACGATCGAATCCTACGAGACCGAAGACGGTATCGTCTTCTACGACGCCCAGAACCCGCTCGCGTGGGTCGAGACCTCCCGAACGCTCACGCTCGAGGACCTGGCCTGAGGGCACTCGCGAAGCGAACGTTTTTCCGCTCGCTGAGCATCGTCCCGCATGTGGTATTCGACCGGACCGAGAACGAACCCGAGGAGTGGGACCCCGAAGAGGACCTCTACGATGCCGAGAGCGACGGGCTCACGGTCCCGCAGGTGTCGACGGGGGACGACGGTCCGGACGACGATCTGAGCGACTTGGCGGACGCGATCGATCCGCCCACCGTTTCCACCGCCGAGACAGACGTTCCCAGCGACGTTCTCCAGACCTTCTGGGCGCTGGTATTGGTCCTCAACGCCGCCGTGCTGGTCGCGTCACTCGGGCTGTTACTGATCGTATTCGAGGGGGAACTGCTCCGCGGCGGCGTCCTCGTCGCCGCCGGAGTCGTCCTGTTCGGATTCGCCGGTCGACGATACGGGCAGTTCCAGCGGGACGGCGGCGCTGACACGGCGGACGAGCCCGATACCGGCGACGGCACCGACACTGCGATCGATACCGGCACCGACGGCGGGACAGAGGCCGACGCGGGACCGACCGAATCGCGGTCGGCCGATGCAGCCGAAACTACTTCAGGGGGCGTTCCCCAAGACCGGTCACCGGACCCGAACGACAGCCCATGAAAACAGTCGAGGACGACACCGGCAAACGGTACCTGCTTCTCAAGCAATCGGATAGCGCGAGTCTCGTACGCGACCCCAAAAACGGCAACGAGTGTTACATCCAGAACGACCGTCTCGAGGCCGTCGGCGAGGAATCCGCCCTCGAGACGGCCGCGCGAAGCGTCAGTGACCCCGTTCTGACGCTGTTGACGAACGTCCACGATGAAGAGACGCTCGGACTACTAGTCGAGCTCTCGGAGCGAGGCGCGCTCGGCGTTCGCACCCTGCTCGACGGCTACGACTTCTGTGAGAGCGACCTGCACGGTCGGCTCACGGTTCTCTCTGCCGCCGGGCTGCTCGAGGAAACCGAGGTCACCGGCGAACGCGGCTATCGGCTCACCGAGGACTGTGAGACGGCGCTCGAGACGATCCGACCGAGCATCGGATCGGGAACCGAGACGACGGGAGACGGTTCCTGAACTCGAACCGGCCACCCTAACCGTGGACGTACTCGCGCCGTTAGTCGGACGCGAGTAGTTCCGCCTCCGGCGGCTCGCCGCGCTCGAGTCGCGAGCGGTTCGAGGTGGCGTCTTTCTCGACGCGGACGAGCGAGTCGGCCGCGCCGACGAGTTCCTCGTCGTGACTGACGACGACGATCTGTTCGACGCCCAGATCGCGCATCGACTCGACCAGCGAGACGAGCTGGGTGACGTGGCCCGAGTCGAGGAAGACCGTCGGCTCGTCGAGAATGAGCGGCGGCATCGGAGCCGTTCCCTCGACGCCCTCGGCGAGCAGCCGGTAGATCGCACACCGCAGGCTGAGGTTGAACAGCGCCCGTTCCCCGCCGGACAGCTGCTCGGGCTCGAGGGCTTCGCCGTCCTTCTGGTAGACGGTCAATCGGTAGTCGCCGTCGAGATCGATCGCCGCGTAGGAGTCGTTCTGATAGACCAGATCGAACGTCTCGTTCAGCAGTCGCTCTAAGGTCTCGACGTTGCGCTGGCGCAGTTCCGCACGCAACTCCCCGTACGTCGTCTGCAGCGTCTCGGCCTCCTCGTAGAGCGACTCGAGTCGGTCGCACCGATCTTCGACGGTCTCGAGGCGGTCGCGGAGGCGCTCGAGTTCTGCGAGTTCGTTCTCGACCGCGCCGATAGCGTTCTGAATCTCGGTCCGCTGGTCCTCGAGCTCGTCGAGTTTGTCGTCGACCTGCTCGATGTAGGTCTCGGCGTTCGCCTTGTCCTCGCGAGCGGTGTCGACGCGGTCCTCGTCGAACTCCGACTCGAGGTCGCGCTTGCGGTCTCGCTTCGCCGAGAGCGTCTCGCGGCGCTCGTCGTTCATCTCCTGCCAGTCACGTCGTCGTTCGCGAAGCGTTTCGATCTCGCTCTCGAGGCTCGCCCGCTCGTCGGCGATCGCCGAGACGCGTTCGAGGGACTCGAGCGTCTCCGAGAGCTCCCCGCGCTCGGTGTTGATCTCGCCGAGTTCGGCCCGCGCGTCGGCCACCTCGTCTTCGCGTTCGGCCGCCGCGGATCGCTTTTCCTCGGCGTCGGCCGCGTACTCCTCGGCGTCGGCTCGCAGCTGGTCGCACTGATCGCGCCGGTCCGCGAGGGTCTCGCGTTTCTCGGCGAGCAACTGTTCGATGTTGTCGCGGTTCTCCTCGAGCCGGTCGACCCGCCGTTCGGCCTCTCGGAGGCCCTCGGCGCGGTCGATTCGGTCGTCGATATCGTCACGCTCCGCCTCGAGCCCCTCGCGCTCGGACTCGAGATCGGCGAGTTCCTCCCGGCGCTCGTCCAGCACGTCGACGTGGGGCGAATCCTCGACCGGCTGGCCGCACTCGGGACACTTGCCCTCCTCGAGCAGGCGTTCGCCCTCTTCGATCGCGTTCTCGGCGGTCCGGATGTCGGCAGTGACGTCGTTGATCTCCGACACCAGCTCCTCGCGTTCGGTCTCGAGGTCGTCGAGGTGAGACGCTGCCGCGCCGAATTCTACGGGCGCGTCGTCGAACGTCGCCCGTGCGGCCTCGATCTCCTCGTCGAGTTCCTCGAGTTTCGCCTCGCGGTCCGCGATCGTCTCCTCGTCGGCCTCGATTCGCTCGTCGAGTTCGTCGGCCTCCTCGCGAGCGCTCTCGGCCTGCGCCTCGAGATCGTCTGCCTCTTCGCGGAGTCGCTCGATTTCGTTGGTCCCTTCGGTGATCGTCACGCGAACGTCCTCGAGCTCGTCCCGGAGCTCCTCGTCGCGAGCCTCCAGGTCCGCGATGCGGCTCTGCACCGCTTCTCCGTCGGGATCGTCCCCGAGGTCGACGGTTTCGAGCAGCTCGGCGCGTTCGTCCGCGAGTGCCTCGCGTCGCTCTCGGAGTTCGCTGAGTTCGTCGCTCGCGTCCTCGCGCTTGCGCTCGGTCTCGCTGATCTTCGACCGTAACTCCTCGATCTCGTCCGCCAGATCCGCGATCTCCTCGCGGGTCTCCTCGTGGCGCTCGAGGACGTCCGCGGCCGTCTCGAGGGTCTCCCGGGCCTGCTCGCGCTGCGTTTCGTAGTGCTCGATCTCGTCCGCGACGTCGGTACGCCGGGACTCGAGGCTATTCAGTCGCTCGTGGAGGTCCTTCTCCTCCTTTTGCTGGACTTGGTTGCGGACGTCCTCGAGGACCTCTCGCTGGCCGTTGAGGACCGTTTTGACGCCGAGTCGGGCCTCGCTGGCGCGCTCGCGGTAGTCCTCGAGCGCGCCGAGCTGGAGCAGGTCGTCGATCATGTCCTGGCGGTCGCTCGGCGAGGCGTGGATGAGCTTGTTGACCTCGCCCTGGCGGACGTACGCGCAGTTGACGAACGCCTCGGCGTCCATCCGCAGGAGTTCGGTCACCTCTCGGCGAACGTCGCGAGCCCCCTCGATCGTCTCGGTCGGCGTCTCGAGGACGCACTTCGTCGTCGTCGCGCGGTCGCCGCGCAGTTTGAGCCGGCGCTCGACGCGGTACTCGCGACCGTCGTGAGTGAACCAGAGTTCGACCTCGGCCTCCTCCTCGCCGGTCGTGATCACGTCGTCCAGCGTGCGCTCGTCCAAGGCCTTCGAGCCGTAGAGCGCGAAGAAGACGGCCTCGAGCAGCGACGACTTCCCGCTGCCGTTGACGCCGTGGACGACGGTGACGCCGCGCTCGAGCGTGAGGTCGGCGTCGCCGTAGCACTTGAAGTTCAGCAGGCGAACGCGGTCGACTCTCACGCGAAATCACCCAGCGAGGCGGTGTCGGCGTCCGCATCGTCGGCGTCGTCGGCCGACCCGGTAGCTGCGTCGTCCTCGGTCGGGTCCGCGGGATCGTCGGCGTCCGCCGGCTCTTCGCTGTCAGCGTCGGCCGCTGCCCGCTCGGTGTCGGCGACATCCGCCGGGTCCGCGCCGCCGTTGGCCGCAGTCTCAGCGGGTTCCGCTGCCCCGTTCGGCTCGGTGTCGGCCGCCGAATCGGCCGCGGAATCCGTCCCCTCGGCGAGTTGGTCGGCGACCGTCGTCACGTCCTCGTCGCTCGGTTCGCGCTCCGGTGCGGGCTCGAACGCCGACTCGTCGTCCTCGAGGAGGTCCCGAACCCGCCGCTCGACGGAGTCGCGGACGTTCGAATCGGCGAGGTCTCCGCTCCGGACGGTCTCGTCGATCTCGAGGGCAGCGTTGCTGAGTCCCATCTCGCGCACTCGCTCGCGGACGGCGTCGTCCGGGTTGGCGAAACTGACCGACACGTCCTCGTCCTCGTCGGGGAGCTCCCGGCGGTCGTTGACGCGGGCGACGAGCGCACCGCGGTCGATCGCGAGTTCCTCGATGGCCGCCGGGGCGATCGGACGGCCCTCGCCCTCGACGGTGACGATGACGACCGCGTCCGCGAGCTCGTGCTGGCGGACCCGCTCCTGAACGCGGTCGATCCCCTCGTCTTCCTCGAGTTCGACGTCGACGAAGACGAACTCGCGGGTCGAGGAGAGGCCGCGGCGGCTGATGCCGACCGCGCCGTCGGCCTCGAAGTCGACGAGGTTGTACCCCCTGTCCTCGCGTTCGCTGGCGCTCGCGCGCTCGGTCGACCCGCAGTAGGTGACCCAGGTGTCGAGCACCTCCACGGTGTCCGGTTTGTGGTTGTCCCCCAACAGGACGGCGTCGAAGTCGACCGTCGACTCCGCGAGGACGGTCTCGGTGTCCCAGTCGGCGTGTGCGAAGGGCTCGAAGAGGCCGTGGCTCACCAGACTCGCGTGATCGGCGTCGGCGGGCACCGCGTCGAAGTCGTAAGTGAGATCCTCCCGGCGCGAGCGGGGGACGAAGTCGAGTCCATAGAAGGCGACGTCGTCGACGACGATCGGATCGGCGCCCAGTCGCGTCGCCAGTCCGAGATCCGCGAAGAGGTCGAGCCACTGGGCGTCGCGTTTCGATTCGTGGTTGCCGACGACGGCGAGAAAGGGGATGTCGGCGTCGGAGAGCGTCCGGAGGATGTCGACGGTTCCCTGCAGATCGACCAAATCCGGCCGCCGATCGTGAAAGAGGTCGCCGGCGTGGATCACCGCGTCGACGTCGTCGGCGACCGCGTCCTCGACGACCGATCGGAAGGCCTCGAGGAAGTCCCGTCGCCGCTCGGGCGAGTTGTACTGCTGGTACCCGATGTGGGTATCGCCCGTATGGATAACCCGCGTCATTGGCCAGTCGTTGGCGAGCCCGCCCTAAAGGGGTTCCGTCACCGGAGTGAAAGTAAAGGCGATAATTCACGCGGAACTGAGGGCACGCCGTTGCACACTGACGACGGGCCGCGAGCCGGCCGTATTGGTCCGTCGATGGGACCGTGCCACTGCAGAAAAACGGACAGCAGTATCGAGACGAAATCTCGAGACGACACGGAGAAGACTCGAAGCGAGAGTCAGTAACCAGTCGGCAGCGGTCGCGATCCGATCGTCAGTTACGATTGAATGTCGAGACTGTAGAGGCGCTTTCGGGCGTCGGAGAACGAAAAGCGCGAATCGATGACGTTCTCCTCGTCGAGACGGTTCAGCGCGTATCGGACCGTTCGGGAGGGCAGCAGCGTCTCGTCGGCGATCTGTTGTTGGGTCATCGTCTCGTTGTACTCGAGGACCTTCGCGACGAGTTTCGCGCTCGGGGGCAGGTCCCGGACATCGTCCCACGTTCCGCGCTCGCTGGTCTCCTGTCGAAGCGGCTCTGAAGTACTCATCCTACCTCCCCATTCCGAATACGAGGTGATAATATTTACTATTCCATTTAATGCTCTACAGTTATACACCGAGCGCGAATGCACCTACCCGAAGTCTCTTATGAACCAGCACCCAAAGAACGGGTGATGAGCGACACCGTGGACGACGTCGACCTCCCATACGACGAGGACGAGGCGTCCCAACAGGAGAAAATACAGTCACTCGAGGAACGGCTGGAGATCCTCGAGGCGCAAAACGAGGAGATGCGCGACAAGCTCCTCGACGCCAACGCCGAGAACAACAAGTACCAGCAGAAACTCGAGCGGCTCACGCACGAGAACAAGAAGCTCAAGCAGTCCCCGCTGTTCGTCGCCACCGTCCAGGAAGTCACGGACGAGGGCGTCATCATCAAACAACACGGGAACAATCAGGAGGCCCTGACCGAGGTCACCGACGAGATGCGCGAGGACATCGAGCCCGACGCCCGGGTCGCGGTCAACAACTCGCTGTCCATCGTCAAGCCGCTCTCGAACGAGACCGACGTCCGCGCCCGCGTGATGGAAGTCACCGAGAGCCCCGACGTCAGCTACGAGGACATCGGCGGTCTCGAGGAGCAGATGCAGGAGGTCCGCGAGACCGTCGAGATGCCCCTCGAGAAGCCAGAGATGTTCGACGACGTCGGCATCGACCCGCCGAGCGGCGTTCTCCTCTACGGGCCGCCGGGCACGGGGAAGACGATGCTCGCTAAGGCCGTCGCAAACCAGACCGACGCCACCTTCATCAAGATGGCCGGCTCGGAACTGGTCCACAAGTTCATCGGCGAGGGCGCAAAGCTCGTCCGCGACCTCTTCGACGTCGCCCGCGAGCACGAGCCCGCCGTCATCTTCATCGACGAGATCGACGCCATCGCCGCCAAGCGGACCGAGTCCAAGACCTCGGGCGACGCCGAGGTCCAGCGGACCATGATGCAGCTGCTCTCCGAGATGGACGGCTTCGAGGAGCGCGGCGAGATCCGCATCATCGCCGCCACCAACCGCTTCGACATGCTCGACCGCGCCATCCTGCGTCCCGGCCGGTTCGACCGCCTCATCGAGGTGCCCAAGCCGAACGCGGAGGGTCGCGAGATCATCTTCGAGATCCACACCCGCGGGATGAACGTCGCCGACGACGTCGACTTCGCCGAACTGGCGGTCGACGCCGAGGAGGCGTCGGGTGCCGACATCAAGGCCGTCTGTACCGAGGCCGGCATGTTCGCCATCCGCGACGACCGCACCGAGATCCGGATGGAGGACTTCCGCAGCGCCTGGGACAAGGTCCAAGCCGAGTCCGACGAGGGCGAAGAGGTCTCGAAAACCTTCGCCTGAACGGCTGACTCGAGGTCGACGACGATTTCTCTCTCTTCGTTTTTCGTTCGCTCGAGCGACTGCGACTTTGTACCACCGAACGCTCGAGGGACTCGACCCCGCTCGTATTGATTCCACGGGATCGGGCATAGACCTCTCTGCAGTGGGTGTGCGTGCCGACGATCGGAATCATTATTCTATTCGACACGGCCGCTAATTTATGGGTAAGGAGATTTCCCTGGACGGGCGGATACTCGCCGGAGTCGCAAACGACGAGGATGGAGAAGTCGGTGCAGACACCGTATTCGAGTTCGAACAGGACGGGAATCGAATCTACGCGAACTACTCCGGTGGTGCGATCGTCGATGGACACCTGGTCGGGACCTTCGATGGGGAGCAATGGGATATTCGGTACGTTCAGATAAACGAGAACAACGAGACGGCTACTGGACACTCTATCGGGGATGTCGAACTGCTCGATGATGGACGCATCAGAGTCGAGGACGAATGGGAGTGGGAGTCAAAAGAGGGGGACGGCGAGTCGATTCACGAAGAGATCGACAGTCGATAGCTGTCTCGGCGGTGGATTCGATCCGTCGATGATCCGCCGGTGATGAGTGTTGCCGTCCAGGGTGGATCTGCTCGACGACTCGCTACTCGAGACCAGGGACTCGACGGAGCTACAACAGTATACCGTCCGTTACAGGGCGGAAAAGACGAGCCACGGCACGATGAACATGGCCAGCGTTAGCACTGCGAGAATCAGTGCGTACCCGATGCCCGTTCCTGCCGCAGTGAGCCACGAGGGATGGTCGAATTCACTGAGATCGACTGGCATGTGTCTGTCATCCGGTGACGAACGCATAAACGTACCGGAACCCCGTCTCTGGAATAGCTGTTTTTCCGATTCGAGCCGCACTTAGCGGTAGATGTTTCGATACCGTTCGCGATACTCCCGGAGGGCGAGTCGGGCCCTGCGCCGCGAGCTAAAGCCGAATCCGATCGCGTCGCACGCCCCGTTGTCACACTCCCATCGGAAGGTCCCGGAACCGGGATCTCTCGAGACCGATACGTCCGTCTCGCACAGCGGGCAGGTCCACCCCCACCGCATATCGCCTGCGTCCACACTCGTGCGACCCATACTCTACGCCGGGATTAGTGTGGATAATCAAAAGCCCGCCCATCGATTTGTGCAGCAGTTATGAGTGACCGGCAGCGTCGACCGACACTGACGCCGGAATCGGGATCGGTTTTCGGACCGCTTTTACCGGGTGACCCGCTACGAGCACCCAATGACGAAGATCGTCGTGGTGGACAATCACGGACAGTTCACCCACTTAGAGCGCCGGGCGCTTCGCGACCTCGGCGTCGACACGGAGCTGATCGACAACGACACGCCGCCCGAAGCCGTCGACGCCGACGGCGTCGTCCTCTCCGGCGGTCCGGACATGGATCGAATCGGAAACTCCGCCGACTATCTCGAGGCGGACATCCCGGTGCTGGGCATCTGCCTGGGAATGCAACTGATCGCCGCGGAACTCGGCGGCAGCGTCGGAAGCGGTGAGTACGGCGGCTACGCGGACGTGACCGTCGACATCGTCGACGACGACGACCCGCTGACCGGCTCGCTGCATCCCGAGACCCGCGTCTGGGCGAGCCACGCCGACGAGGTCACGGAACTGCCGGAAGGCTTCGAACTGACCGCGAGAAGCGACGTCTGCGACGTCGAGGCGATGAGCGACACCGACCGCGATCTCTACGGCGTTCAGTGGCACCCCGAGGTCGCCCACACCGAGGAGGGCGACGAGATCTTCGAGAACTTCCTGGCGATCTGCGAATCCAACTAGTCTCGCAGTCCTCTCCGGTCGCCGTACAGCGCCTGAACGGGCCACTATCGGCCGCCTCAGACGCAAGCCGCCCGCTTATTGAACTCAGCGCTGTCCACTCGGACGAGCGCTTATGACTATAGACTCAACCGAAGACCTCTTCGTAGACGGACTCAAGCACGCGTACCACACCGAACAGCGCCTCGTCGACGCGCTCGAGGAACTCGAGCAGACCTCCTCGAACGAGGAACTCACGTCGGGATTCGCGGAACACCGCGAGGAGACCCAGAATCACATCGACCGTCTCGAGGAGGTATTCGAGCAGGTCGACGCCTCCGCGGAAGGTGAAGAAGACCCGGTCGTCGAGGGGATGATCGAGGCCCACGAGGAGTTCATGGACAAAGATCCCAGTCAGGAGGCCATCGACCGGTTCAACATCGCCGCCGGGCAGAAGTCCGAACACTACGAGATCGCCGTCTACGGGAACCTGATCCCGATGGCCGACCAGCTCGGCATGGACGACGCCGCCGACACCTTAGAGCAGACCCTCCGCGAGGAACAAGACGAGCTCGAGACCCTCTCCGAGATGGGCGAGGAGTTCGATTACGGCGAACTGACGGTCTCGGAGTAAGTCGCTCTATCCTCTTGTTTCTTTCCGGACCGCGTCGACCGGTAGACCGACGCTCGAGTGGTGAGATCCGGAGCCGCGAGTAGCGATCAGTCGCCGCGGCGTTGCACCACGAGATCGGTCACCATCGTCATCACCGCTTGGTCGTCGACACGGGCCGTGAGTTCGTAGTCGAGGTAGCCGTGGCCGTCCGTGTGTTCCGGAATCGTCTCGTCCAGCACTTCGCCGCTGACGGCGAGGGTGTCGCCGGGACGAACGGGTTCGTGCCAAGCGAGCTCGGAGAGGTAGCGTGCACCCATGTTCGCCACGTCGTCCAGATACTCGTCGACCCAGAGGCGCATCGCGACCGCGACCGTGTGGAAGCCGCTGGCAATGAGGCCGCCGTGGACCGATTTCTTCGCGGCCTCGGGATCGACGTGAAACCGCTGTGGATCCCATTTCCGAGCGAACGAGACGATCTCGTCTCTCGTCACTGTCCACCGGCCGAAGGTCTCCTCGTCGCCGATGGCTATGTCCTCGAAGTAGCGCATGAGGAGTCGTTCGGACGCGAGCCGGAAAATCCCACAGTCCGTTCGGTAGTTCGCGGCCGCGGAGTTCGGAGCCGTCGTTTCTGCCGCGAGAGATGGTGACATCAGTGTTAGGTGGTATCCTTCGCGTCCAAAACGCTATATGACCGTTCGGACCGAATCCCCGTACGTGATGAACCCGGCTGATGACACCGCTCGAACTGCAGCCGTATCGCACGCGACCGACGAAGCGCCGGCGACGGAGGTGAGCTGAGATGACGACGAGCGTCCTCGTCACCGGCGCGACCGGCAATCAGGGCGGCGCGGTCGTCGAACACCTGCTCGAGGCCGACGCCGACTTCGACGTCTCCGGCCTGACCCGCGACACCTCCGGCGATCGAGCGCGAGAACTGGCCGACCGCGGCGTGACGATGGTCGAAGGCGACCTGAACGAGACGGAGTCGCTGACGCCCCACGTCGCCGAGGTCGACGCCGTCTTCGCCGTCACGAACTTCTGGACGCAGGGGTACGACGCGCAGGTCCAGCAGGGGAAGAACATCGCCGAGGTCGCCGCCGAAGAGGGTGTCGACCAGTTCGTCCTCAGCGGCGTCGGCAGCCACGAGCGAGACACGGGGATTCCCCACTTCGATTCCGCGTGGGAGATCGATCAGCACGCTCAGGAACTCGACCTGCCGCTGACCGTTCTCCAGCCCGTGTTCTTCTTCCAGAACTTCGAGGCCTTCGCGGAGGACGTCGTCGAGGACGGCCAAATCGCGCTCCCCCTCGAGGAGGGCGTCTCCCTCCAGATGATCGACGTGGACGACGTCGGCCGCGCCGCCGCGGTCGCCTTCGCCAACCCCGACGAGTTCGTCGGCGAGCGCGTCGAACTCGCGGGCGATGACAAGACGCTGGCCGAGACCGCGGAGATCCTCTCCGAGGTCACCGGACGGGACGTCGACCCCGTCCACGTCCCGATCGAGGACGCCTACGACTCCTTCGGCGAGGAGTTCACCGTCATGTGCGAGTGGTTCAACGAGGTCGGCTACGACGCCGACATCGACGCCCTCGAGGAACGGTTCGGCTTCGCATTCACTGACCTCGAGAGCTACTTCCGTGAGAACGGCTGGGAGGACAAAGAGGGGATGGCGTCGGTTCCCGGTTGGGTCAAGGCGATGCAGTAGCCCCTCGGATCGACCATCGATGGAAACGGTCGGGGTGTATCGACTCCGACCGTCGATTCTCCGATTGAGTCGCGAGGCAGCGTCGATTTCCGACCGCTCACGACGGCGGATTCGTTCCGGTCAGGTCTGCCAGGCGATCGAGAGCGACGTGTCCGACTCGATCCAAGCGGCATCGTTCGTCGTATCGAAGATGCGGAGGGTCCCGTCGTCCGCCTCTCGCTCGGCGTATCGGTGGGGTCCGGACGTCGTATCTGACATAGTGAGTGTCAGGTGAGAACTAGACACATACGATATAGCTCTTGTGTATTGCCCGAGAGACAACACGGCCTCGAGGCGGCAAGACCGACGGTCGGCGGGTCGACCCGATAAAAGAAAGCGACACGGAGTCGTGACCGGATCCGACGGAGCGGCGGTCGACCGATGACGGACGATTACTCGGCCGGTTTCTCGCGGGCCGGCCCCTGTTGGTGGAGTTCGATGCCGACGTCATCGGGCTCAAGGACGTCCGGAAGCTCCTCGTCTCGATCGCCGGTGACGTCGGCGAGCACCTCCGTGATGTAGGCGTTGAACAGCTCTGGATGTTCGCTCATCGGGAAGTGGCCGATCTCGGCGAACTCGACGGCGGTCGCCCCCTCGCCGATCCCCTCGGCGGTCTGGCGGCCGTCCTCGGGCGTGGTCAGGTAGTCGTACTCGCCGTTGGCGATGTAGAGGGGGCACTCGTCGGCGTTGACCTGATCGAGTTTGTCTCGGTAGTCGTGATCGACGGAGTAGTAGTAGAGGTCGCCCTTGAACACGCCCGTCGCGCCCTGTTCGTAGAGATACATCGTCTCTCGTCGCGTCTGCTCTGGACTCTGGGGTGCCATCAGCCCCCAACAGGAGTAGGCGTTGACCTCCGTCGTGTTCACTTCGGGGTGGTCGAGCCAGTCGATGTAGAAGCCCGGGCTGTGAGCGCCGCACTCGAGGCCGATCAGCGCCCGAAATCGCTCGGGATACCAGTCGGCCAGCTCGAGCGCGATGTTGCCGCCCATGCTCGAGCCCATGTAGATCGGGTCCTCGAGCTCGAGGGCGTCGGCGAGGTTCACGAGCGTCTCGGTGAACTTCTCGGCCGTCATGGTGTAGTCCTCGGTCCACCACTCCTGCGAGGTCGGGGGGACCGACTTCCCGTGATAGGGCAGATCGTGGGCGATGACGCGGAATTCCTCGGTGATCTCCTCGTCGGTCAGGAGGTGGCGCCACTCCTGACAGTTGTTGCCGGCCGTGTGCTGGCAGAGCAGCGGGATCCCGTCTTCGGGACCGTTCTCCTCGAAGTAGATCCGGTGGTCGACCCCTTCTACTTCGACGTGGACGTACGACCCGCTGATCGGTTCGACGTCGCCCGGCTGGTAGGATTCGGTCATCTCAGCTCCCTCCGTCGTTGTGGGCGACCCGCATCAGATCGAGCGTTCGCTGGAACGCGCGCAGATGCTGGAAGATCCGCTTGTTGTCGCCGGTCAACTGCAGGTGGCCGTCCTCGTTGCGGACCGCGGTCCGATAGTGTGACGCGATGATCTCGTGGTTGAACGCGGGCGGGGTCTCCCGAACGAACTCCTCCCAGGTCTCGCGGTCGCCCTCGACGCCGAACGACCACTGGTGGTTCATCGTCGGATTCGGGACGAGGTTCTCGATCTCGCCGCCGTCCATTTCGAGGAGGACGCGCTCGTCCCCGATCTCGACGTAGAAGTTCTCGGAGAACTTATCGTGGCCCCTGACGTCCATTTCCGGATCGCTGTTCACCGTCTCCTTGTACGACTCCCACCACTCGTGGGTGCCGAGTTCAGTGTCAGCCATTGAAACCACACCGCACGTTTTCCGAACGGCTCAAAGTACCTCACACATTGGAATCCGACACCTCGAGTGCGAATACAACGCCGAAAGCGTGACCGGACGCGTCGACGCTGAGCCCGGTCAGCAGGTCGGTCGTGATTCGATCGCGAGGCGATCGGTCAGACGTCCGCGCGAAGTGACACTGAATCGACCATCAGTCTCTTGATCGTCCGCCCGGATATGGGAGTCAATGACTGTCGATACTGTCGGTCGGTTCGAACGTGCGCTCGAGGGACTCGAGGTGGGACTCGAACGCGTCGCGGCCGCCGATGCGAGCGAGCGGATCGAGCGGATCGTCGAGGAGCCAGCGGTCGGTGCCCCGCTGCCCTTCGAGGGGGTCTCGCTTCCGGATTCGGTGACGACCCACCCGACGACCGCCGAGGTGGCGGCCGCTCGGACCGGCGTCACTCCGGTGGGCTTCGCGATCGCGGAGTACGGCACCGTCGCCGTCGAATCGACGGCCGACGGGGCGGAGCCGATCAGTCTCTACCCGGAGCGACACGTCGCGGTCGTCGCGGAGAGCGACGTCGTGCCGGACATCAGCGCCGGCTTCGACCGACTCGAAGCGGGGTTCGACGCGGGCCGGGACAGCGTCGTCTTCGCGACCGGTCGGAGCGCGACCGCGGACATGGGCGACCTCGTCCACGGCGTGCACGGGCCCGGCGACGTCCACGTGATCGTCCTGGAGGACCGATAGGATGGCCCAACGCACGCGATCGGAGCAGGCCGACCGGATTCGACACCTGCTCGAGACCGAGGGGCCGGCGATCCACGCCCACGCGAGCGCCTCGAACGCCCGTCGAAAGGAGACCTACGGCGGAACCGACGACCTCGAGGCCCTCCGGACCGACGCGCGGGCGATCAAGGAGGACGCCATCGATCGGCTCCCCGAGTTGATCGAGACGGTCCGCGAGGCAGTCGAGGCGAACGGGGGCACCGTCTACGTCGCCGACGACGCCGCGGACGCGAACGCCTACGTGTCCGACGTGGTCCGGAGCGAGGCCGCGGACGGAGCCGACGACGGCGCAGCCGCTGCGGAGCCGTCGGTCGTCAAATCGAAGTCGATGACGACCGAGGAGATCGACCTGAACGACGCGCTCGAGGCCGACGGGATCGACGTCACCGAGACCGACCTCGGCGAGTGGGTGCTGCAGGTGGCCGACGACACGCCCTCCCACATCGTCGGTCCGGCGATGCACATCTCTCGCGAGGAGATCGCCGAGCTGTTCAACGAGCGGTTCGACCCCGACGACCCCTTCGAGACGGCCGAGGAGCTGACTCGGTTCGCCCGGGATCACCTCGGCGAGCTCATCACGGACGCCGACGTGGGGATCACCGGCGCGAACTTCGTCGTCGCTGACAGCGGGACGATCGCGCTGGTCACGAACGAGGGCAACGCCCGCAAGTGCGCGGTCACGCCCGACACGCACGTCGCGGTCGCGGGCGTCGAGAAACTGATTCCGACGCTGTCTGACCTCGAGCCGTTCGTCGATATCATCGCCAAGAGCGCGACGGGCCAGCCGATCTCTCAGTACGTGACGATGCTCTCGCCGCCGACCGACTCGCCGACGCTGGATTTCGACTCGCCCGACGAGCCGATCACGACCGGTAACGACGCGGCGGACGATATCGCGGAGACGGCGGACGACACCGGAGACCCGAACCGGGACTTCCACCTCGTCCTGCTCGATAACGGCCGCACGGACATGCGCGAGGACGACCAGCTTCGGGAGACGCTGTACTGCATCCGCTGTGGGGCCTGCTCGAACTCCTGTGCGAACTTCCAGTCCGTCGGCGGCCACGGCTTCGGCGGCGAAACCTACTCGGGCGGCATCGCGACCGGCTGGGAGGCCGGCGTTCACGGCCAGGAATCGGCCGCTGAGTTCAACGACCTCTGTACCGGCTGTACGAACTGCGTCGACGCCTGTCCGGTGAAAATCGATATCCCGTGGATCAACACCGTCGTCCGAGACCGCGTCAACCGGAGCGGCGAGCCCGAATCCTACGACTTCCTCGTCGACGGACTCACCCCCGACGAGGAGGGCAGTGGCCTCGACCCCGGCAAGCGCTTTTTCGGGAACATCGGCACCGTCGCGAAAGCCGCCAGCGCGACCGCGCCGGTCTCGAACTGGCTCGCCGACGCCGGTCCCGTCCGCGGGCTCCTCGAGCACACCATCGGCATCGACCGGCGGCGCGACCTGCCGACGTTCCGGCGGGAATCGCTCGTCGACTGGTTCGAGGGGCGAGGCGGCTTCGCCGCTTCGAAAAAGCACGCGATGCGGGCCGACTCACGGGATGTCGGGGCCGACGTCGACCGCGAGGTCGTCCTCTACCCCGACGTCTACACGAACTACGTCGATGTCGACCGCGGGAAGGCTGCCGTCCGGACCCTCGAGGCGCTCGGCGTCCCGGTACGGGTTCCCGACCTGCCGGAGAGCGGGCGCGCGGCGCTCTCCCAGGGAATGATCGCGACGGCGGACCGACAGGCCAGCCGGCTCTACGCCGCGCTGGCGGAGGACCTCGACGCCGGCCGGGACGTGGTCGTCATCGAACCCTCCGATCTGGCGGCGATGCACCGCGAGTACGAGCGCCTGCTGCCCGAGTCGTCCTTCGAGCGGCTCCGGGACGGCAGCTACGAGATCTGCGAGTACGTCTACGGCCTGCTCGAGAACGGGGCCGACCCCTCGGTCCTGTCGACCGGAGACGGTGCGGAGCCGGTCGCCTACCACTCCCACTGCCAGCAGCGCACGCTCGACCTCGAGGCACCGACCGTGGCCGTCCTCGAGCGCGCTGGCTACGCGCCCGAGACCTCGAGCGCCGAGTGCTGCGGGATGGCCGGCTCCTTCGGCTACAAGCGGGAATACTACGAGCTCAGTATGGACGTCGGCGAGCGGCTGGCGACGCAGGTCGAGGATGCAGAGACCGTCGTCGCGTCGGGCACCTCGTGTGGCGACCAGCTCGAGGCGCTGCTCGAGCGGGACGTGCCGCATCCGATCGAGTTACTCGCGCCCGGTGAGTATCGGGCGTAGCGGGCGCTCGGTAGTCTCCCGCGGCGATAGCGGCCGTTCGCAGACGTCGTCGAGACGGGGCTATCGATGCTGTCCGCCGAACCGAGCGGCCGCGGTATCGCGTGCCGCGATTCCCTCTCTCGCTTCGCGCTCGGCGACTCGAGCCTCCACTATTATGTCGGACCGGTGACTTCACGTCAGCAATGGTTTCGCTCACCGTGCGCGATCACGTTCGACCGACCGACGGCGGCTACCCGGCGGGGATCTACCGCGTCGTCGGAACGGGCGACGACACCGTCACCCTGCTCCGGGTCGGGGACGCCGACGGTCGGCGGGTCAACACCGGGGAGATCGCGACGGTCGAGGAGGCGGATCTCGCGGCGTTCGAACCGGCCGACAACCCGGACGGGAACCGACCGCTCGGAGCGACCGTGAGATCGGAACTCGAGATGCTCTACTGGCGGTTTCGCGCCTTCGGGCAGCAACTGGCAGCACGCCCGTTCCCGACCGCCGTCGCCGCGGCGCTCGTCGCGGTGGGCTACACCGGTGACTCGATCGGACCGCTCTCGGAACCCGTCGCGAGCGTGGCGCTGTTCGTCGGTGCCGTCGCCCTCGCATACGTCGGCAGCGGATATCTCGGTCGGTAGCGGCTATCTAGATCGGTA
The DNA here is from genome assembly GCF_020515625.1 of Natrinema amylolyticum. Taxonomy (NCBI): domain Archaea; kingdom Methanobacteriati; phylum Methanobacteriota; class Halobacteria; order Halobacteriales; family Natrialbaceae; genus Natrinema; species Natrinema amylolyticum. Next base: position 716,605 of record NZ_JAIWPJ010000002.1, on the reverse strand, counting down.
GCGTCCGCGTCGCTCGGAGATGGATCTCAGACTCGGTCAGGTTCGGAGCCCGACAGGAAGTAGTCGGTCGCTACCCTTCGAACAGCTCGTCGACCGCGTGTCGCGCCGCGAGCGCGGCGTCGTCGGCGACCTGCTCGGGGTCGGGTTCGTCCTCGCCCTCGGGCGCGTTGAGGTAGACGTCGACCTCGAGGACGCCGTCCTCGAAGATGACGGTCACGTCGTAATCGCGCACGTCGGACTGTTTGTACTGTGAAAAGATGACGCCTTCCGCGGCGTCCGAGGCCGTCTGGACGACGGTCTCGTCCGTCGGCTCGTCAGTCGGCATTTACGCGCCGCCAGCGCCCGGGCCGCCGGGGCCGGCCGGACCGCCGCCCATGCCGCCGCCGAGCAGGTCCTCGAGCTCCTCCTGGAGGCTCTCGAACTGGTCCTGGACGCGCTCTTCCTGCTTCTCGAGGGTCTCGAGTCGAATCTCGAGAGAGTCGACCTTCTCTTCGAGGTCTTCCTCGGCCTGGTCGTAGTCGGTCTCGACGAGGAGTTCGCCGACGTTTCGGTACATCGTCGTTCCCTCGTCGATGTTCTCGAGCTCGTCGAGGGCGTTCTGCGCCTCGGTGAGACTCGATTCGGCTTCCTGCTTCTGGACGGCGACTTCCTGTGCCGTCTCCTGCAGGTCCTGGAGCTGCTCGATTTTCTCTTGTGCTTCCGGCGGCAGGTTTCCTTGCATATCTCGACCGTCGCCCTCCGGACTGATAAAGCCAAGCTTTGTCTTCCGTCCCGCCGGCCCGGATCCCTATCCGCGTCCGTCCGTCGCGACCGCGTCGTCACTGGCCGTCGGCGTCGCGGCGCTGTCGGTTCGAATCACGAGATATCCGCCGATGAGGAAGAGCGCCCCCCAGAGCAGGAAGAGGGCGTCCCAGAGCAGGAGCGGGCCGGGACCGGCGGGCCAGACGTGGTGGATCCCGAGCAGTTGGTGATTAATGAGCCCCTCGACGAGGTTGAAGACGCCCCAACCCATGATCACCGCGCCCAGCAGCGTTCGCCCGGAGTTCGGCACCGAGTGAAAGCGCCACGCTCGCGAGAGCAACACGACGCCGATAATAGTGAACACGTACGTCGCGAGATGAAAGAGGCCGTCGGCCATCACGTTGAGTTCGAGATCGGTCGCGACGCTCGAGTCCGGATAGGACGACAGCATGTGGTGGATCTGGAGGATCTGGTGGAAGACGATGCCGTCGAAGAAGCCGCCCAAGCCGAGTCCGAGCGCGAGGCCGGCGATCACCAGCGGCTTGGCGTCCCGCCGCAGCCCGAGCCACGTTCCGTTCCGGTCGGCCATACGGCGGGTTCGGCAACGACGACGAAGACTGCGTTGCCTGCCGGTACAGGGCCAGTCCGACTCGCTCGACTCGAGTTACGCCGGGGCGAGAATAGCCTCGCCGGCGTCGGCGGTCCGTTCGGCGACGTCGATCAGCGAGAACCAGGTGTTCAGCGCCGCTCGGAGCGCGACCGCGTCCGCGGCGTCGATGTCGATGCGAACGCGCGAGCCGTCTCGATCGAGGGTGGTCCGCGATCGGTCGTCGTCGATCTCGCCGATCTCGCGGGCAACGCTCTCGGCGACGAGTTCGGCACGCGACGGCGTCTCGTAGTCGAACTCGAGGGTCGCGTCGTGAGAAGACACGGCGGTTACTGGACGTCGACTTCCTTGACGTCGCGGCTGCGTTCTTTCAGGAGCACGCGGTGGCCGCAGTAGGGACAGCGGACGCCACCGTACTCGTCGAGCTGGACGTCGCGTTTACAGCGGGAACATTTGTAACTCATACTGGTATCGGAACGCGTTATTCGTCGTCGTCCTCTGCGAGGGCGGCGCGGATGGAGCGCGTGACCGTGCGGCCGGCGGGGGTCTCGGGGCGGTACGCGCCGCCGGTGAAGACCTCGCCGGTCTCCTCGTTCTTCCAGATGCCGGTACCGACGCGGGTGACGTCGTCGCCGTCGACCTCGGCGTTTTCCATGTCGTCTTCGATCTCGCTGACGCGACGTCGGGCGACGCGGCCGTAGCGGGCACCGAAGCGGCCAGCGCTACCGACCTGTCCTTTCTTGGCCATAGTGGTCCACTCTATCGCCAGCGGATTCTTAAACCTGTTGAGTCGCGACGGTTCCCGCAGTCCCGACGGCTCGGCTGGCCGGCCGACCCGTCGACGGTCTCCAGTCAGGAGCCGCCGATGCGCTCGGCGACCGGCCACGCGAGCAGTTCCAGGAAGACGAGCGCGAGTGCGGCGAGGTAGCCGGCGATCGCGAGCGGCGCAGTGAGCAGTCCCGTGCCGACGCCCGGGGCCGCGAGCAGCGTGCGAACGGCGAGGCCGCTCACCGCCAACAGCGGGATCAGGGTCAGGACGGCGTCCGGTCGCTCGAGCATGGCTAATTATATCTAATTACGGCCGGGCCGTTAAGGCTCGGACAACCAGCAGGAACTGACACTTCCATCGACTTCTCACAATATTTGCTGCGGGACGCTCTCCGTCGCGGAACTGACATCGCTGGTCGACAGTCCGAAGCGCTGGCTCACATGGGAAGCGGCTACTGGAACTCCGCGTCGGCGAGCACGTCGTTGAGATCGTCTCGGATTCGCTCGCCCATCTCCCGGTCGCGAGCGGTCGTCACGACGCGGTTTTCCTGAACGCTCGAGCCGTCCCGCAGGAGCATGCGAACGTTGCCGCCGTCGTCGGCGCGGGTCACCTTCGCGCGCATGCCCGACTGCGATCCCTTCCCGCCGGCGTCGATGGGACCGGGGATCACCTTCTTGACGTGGGGGTGGTCCGCGACGGCGTGGATGGCTCGCATCCCCGTTCGGCCGCCGATGAGCGTCGAGTGACTGCCGCTGATCTTCTCGGCCGGCGGCGTCTCGACGACGTCGAGCGCGCGATTCCCGCGGCGCTCGAGGACCGCCCGAACGGGATCGTCGTCGTCGACGCGGTAGAAGGGGTGGTGGATGTCCTCCCGGACGGCGCGAATCACCGCACGCGTACCGCCGGCGTAGACCTCTTCGGGACGCTTCCGGCGGATCTCGTCGCCGATCAGTCCGGCGAAGTTCCGGAGTTCGATCGGTTCGTTCTCGCCGTCTTCGGGCGTCGTCGTGATCGTCGTCTCGCCCAGTACCTGCTCGTCGACGTCGATCTCGGCGTCTCTCGCCGTCGGCTCGTCGGGCTCGCCGGCGAGCAGCGTGATGGTCGCCCTGTCGCGCGCCGCCTCGAGGACGATCGCCTCGGTGTTGGCCTCCCGACAGACCAGACAGAAGTCCCCGGGTTTCTCGAGCGGCGATGCGCAGTTGCGACACTCCATATCGGAGATTCGAGAGACAGATGTAAAACAGGCGTGTTTCCGACCGGACCCGGTGTTCGGTGGTCGTTCGTCGGTCGAACGCTTCGAAAAGAGTTGTTTCCGGGACGGGTGACGGGCGGTCGAGACGGGCGAATGATTTCCGTCCGCCATCGATCGATTGGCTCCCCCTTGTGAGCCGACTTCCTAAACTGTGCTGGCTCTGAAATACCAGTTGCCGCGACAGTCGGCCGTTACAGGATTCGATCGAAGACGTTCCGCACCGGCTCCGTGTCGACGACGTCGTAGGGGACCCGAAGCGGGGAGATCGACACCTCCTCCTCGAGGACGGCGTGGCGGTCGGTGTCCTCGGCGTCGGGGATGTCCCGGTTCGCCATCTGTTGCCAGAGGCGGTTGGTCAGCTGAAACGCGCCGTCCTCGAACGCCGCGTCCATCTCGTAGACCTCGGTCGGGCGCGTGATCGCGACCCCGTTGGGATCGCGGTCGGGACGCGGCACGTTGACGTTCAGGTAGTCTACGCGATCGAACAGGCCGGTGCCGGGGAGGCCGGTCACGAGATCGGCGGCGAGCTCGCCCGCTCGCTCGAAGTCGGCGGGCTCGAGGTCGTCGTCGTAGCCCAGCGTGTCCATCGAGATCGCGATCGACGGGGTCCCGAGGAAGGCGGCCTCCATGGCGGCGCTGACGGTCCCCGATCGGGAGAAGACGTAGGCGCCGAGGTTCGCGCCGGAGTTACAGCCGGAGACGACGAGATCCGGTTCGGGCTCGAGGCCTTTCGCGCCGACGATGGCGCAGTCACAGGGGGTGCCGTCGACGGCGTAGCCGAGTTCGTGGTCGGTGTGGGGGACCGGCGAGGTGAACGAGTCCGTCTCTAGGTTCAGCGAGAAGTCGTCATCGCCGTCGCGCGACGAACTCGTCCGGCCGTAGGAGAGCGATCTGCCGACCGCGCTCCGGTTCCGGTCGGGCGCGACGACGGTGACCGTCCCGACCGCCGAGAGCGCGTCGTACAGCGCCCGGATACCGGGCGCGTCGATCCCGTCGTCGTTCGTCAGGAGAATGTGGGGCTCCGAGTCCAGTTCCATTGCCGTACTCGTTCGGTAGCGGGCGAGCTACGTATCAGTTCGGTTCCCGGACGATGACCGATCGACCGCGTCCGAGAGAGACGTCCCGCACGCCGGACAGTATCGCGCGCCGTCGGCGGCGACCGCGCCGCACTCGGGACAGGCGACGGCCTCGTTCGGTTCGGCGATCGCCTCGAGGGCTTCGCCGCAGGACGGGCAGTAGTCGGCGGCCGGCGGAACATCCGCGCCGCAGGCCGGGCAGCCGACGGCGTCGTCCCAGAGGACGCGCCGACGCGACTTCGAGACGTAGTTGTACGCGCCCCACGCGATGTTTCCCAGTCCCATCGAGAACCAGAACGTCAGGACCGCGACCAGGACGTGCGAGACGACCGAGCCGAACTCCCGGTCGACCATCACGACGCGGTCCGGGGTCTCCTCCTCAATCGTCCAGCCCTGAGCCACGAGCTCGTCGATCTCTCGTTGCAGTCGTTTGCTGTGCATAGGTGCCATAGGGCTCGAGCGAGCAAAAGGCTGTCAGCGACCGGGGGCCGGCACCGCTCCGTTTATATTCCACTGTGACGTTCAAGAAATATGATCGAATTCGGGGATATGAGCCTCGCAGTCGCAGCGATCGCGCAGGCGGATCCCGGCGTCAATATCGATATCGGGACGACCGACGGCCTCCTCGGGGGTGCGATCGGTGCCTTCCTGACTACGCTAGTCGTCGGCGTGATCCTGGTCGCCGTCGCGCCCGACTATACGGAGCGAATGATGGCGGACGTCCTCGAGGAACCCGTGGGGACGTTCGCGTACGGCATCGTCTCACTGCTGGCGATCGGCCTCCTGATACTCCTCCTGGTCGTCACTATCATCGGGATCCTGATCGCGTTCCCGCTCTTCGTGCTCGCGTATCTGGTGTGGGCGATCGGCGGCGCGATCGCCTACCTCGCGATCGCCGATCGACTCGTCGGGCGCAACGACGAGTGGTTCAAGCGGCTGTTGGTCGCTGCGGCCATGAGCGGCGCGCTCGCGCTGACCGGCGTCGGCGGGATTCTGGCTGTCTGTATCGGTGCTGCCGGTTTCGGCGCGGTGCTTCGGGACTATCTCGAGTGAGAGCGCGAGGTCAGTGCAGGCGTGCCGACACCCGGTCGATCACCGGACTGTGCGAGACGCCCGCCGCGCGGTACATCCGCCCTTGCACGAGAATCGAGACGAGCAATCCGCAGGCGAGAATGGTCGGATACCACGTCGTCGGAACGCCGTTCCAGTGGACCCACGACGCGCTCGCGACGCCGGCGGTGGTGACCAGGATCGAACTGGCGAGATGGAGCCGCGAGAGCAGCGGTTCGCGCGATCGCTGTTCGTCGGTATAGATGCGCTGTTCGGCCAGACCCAGCACTCCCTGAACGACGTACACCGCCGACATGAACAGCGAGAACGGCTCGAACATACGGAACCCTTTCGTGGCAGATAGTTAACTATTTTGTCGAGAGGAACGATCGCCAGTTCGACCGAGAGTCGAAACGGTTGTCGCCGTCACCACGGCAGGTAGCGTCGGAGACGGGTCACCATCGCCGTCACCACGGCAGGTAGCGTCGGAGACGGGTCACCATCGCCGTCACCACGGCAGGTAGCGTCGGAGACGGGTCACCATCGCCGTCACCACGGTAGGTAGCGCCGGAGACGAGCCACCACCGACGGCTCGTGTCGGACCCGGAGCGTCGTTCCCTCGGCGTCGAACACCGCCTCAGTGGCGGGAATCCGTTCGCCGTCCGGCATTTCGAAGAACTGCTCGCCGGCCGGTACCGTTCCGCCGCTGCCCGCCCCGAACAGCGCCTTCGATCGCCCCGTCGGCTCCGGAACGGGTTCGCTGTACTCGATCTCGTACACCGTCTGCCCGTCTTCGGTCGTCTTCCGCCAGTCGACGATCTCGCGGGTCTCGTTCGTTCCGATCATACGTGGAGATTTGCCCGGGTCGCTGGCCGACGAGTGACGAAGTCCATTCGTTCGGTACCAGTCGCGACGGCATGCTAAAGGCTTCGGCGCGGAGTTCGCCGAGCGACTCGAGCGGCGACGGTCGGCCTCGAGCCAAGGGAATCAGCCGAGATCGACCGAATTCACCTTCAGATACTCCCGCGAGACGACGGTCGCATACGACCCCTTCGGCAGCGCGAACTCGAGGGTCAGCGGCTCCGTCTCGAGGCGCAGGTCGGTCCGGAGGAGCACGGCCCGCCGCGTCCCGGTCGAATCGAACTCGCCGGGGAGGTCGAAGTCCGCGGGCTCGAGGCCGAGGTCGTCGAGAACGGCGCGCTCGATCTCGCCCTGCTCGCCGTCGGCGAGTTCGGTCTCGGTGCCGACCAACGGCGCGGTGACGAACGCCCGGCCGCGCTCGCAGTGGCGGGTCACCGAGTCGACCCGGCGCTCATCGACGCGCTGGAGCCGGTCGGTGTCGGGCAGTGCGAGCCCGTCCGGAGCGTCGGTATCGGAGAAACAGACGACGTCGCCCTCGACGGGGCGATCGAAGGGGAGCCCGCGCTCGAGCCGCTCGGAGAGCATCAGGTTGAACGCGTAGGACTGGGCGGCGTGGACGAACAGCCGCTGGAGGTTCGACGGGACCCGCTCCAGAGCCTCCCGGAACTCTTCGGGACCGGGCTCGCCGTCGTACTCGGCGAGCGCGTGGATCATCGAGCGCTCGTAGCGCAGGCGGTGCGGAACGCGCTCGAGGGCTTCCTGCCAGTCGCGGGTCTCCTCGACGAAGGTCCGGGCCTCCTGCGTCGACTCGGGTTCAGCCTCGGTCGGGTTCCCGAGGTAGGCCATCACCGCGCCCTCCCAGTCGTCGCGGGCGATCGCGAGGCCCACCTTGTGGGTCACCGGCCGACGGCTGCCGAAGCGCTGCTGGCCGAAGAAGTTGGGGACGCCGATCGAGGTCGCGTCCTCGCTCGAGCCGTCCGCGCTGCCGCCGCTCCGATGTCGCTCGTCGAGGCCGCCGAACTCGCACAACGCGTCCGTGATCGCCGCGGCGTTTTCCGGCCGCTCGGGATCGGTGACCACGAGTTCGAACGCGTTGCCCGCGAGGTCGCCGAACTCGAGGTTCCGCCCGGCCCGCCCGAGCACCTCGATCTCGACGCCATCGATCTCCGGCAGGTCCGCGGGGTCGGCCCCGTAGACCGAGAACAGCTGGGTCGTCACGGCGTACTTGTCCTTCGTGCCGGCCCAGTTGACCCGCTCGCGGGAGATCCCCAGCGCGTCCGAGAGCCGCGAGGCGAAGTCGTTGGTGTCCCACCCCTGCAGCGTCGCCCGAAAGACGAGGTGCGGGTAGGCGTCCGTCGGCGCGTCGACGGGTTCGGTGTCGAAGCGCTCGAGTTCGCGCACCCGGAAATCGGCGTCGTCCTCGCGGAGACGGCCGCCGACGCCGTCCGCGTCGCTGACGTAGTACTCCATACCGACGGCCTGCTCCGTGGGGTGGCCTGGGCGCATACTGATTGCCGTCGATTCGAGTGCCGCGCGTAAATCGGTTCGTTCTCGCGTCGAGCGACGGGCCGCGGATTCGGATCGGTTCCCCGCGGGTTCGGGTCAGCGCGCCGCGATCAGTCCGTCCGCGGGATCGACCGCGCGCCCAGCGCGAACGCGAGGACGGCGAGAACGGTGAGAATCGCGAGGTTCGCGAGCGCGGGATCGACGCCGGCGACAGCGGGCGTTTCCGCGCCCGAATAGGTCGCGGCCCGCACGCCGCGAGCGAAGTACGTCAGCGGCGAGAGGTTCACGAGCGGTTCGAACCAGCCGGGCAGTTGCGACAGCGAGATGAACGTCTCCGAGAGGAACAGGAGGGGAAGGCCGATCGCGTTGCTGGCGGCGACCGCGCCGTCCTGCGAGTCCGTGTAGCTGCCCAGCATCGCGCCGACGCCGCAGAAGCAGACGACGCCGACGAGGATGTAGGGCACCAGCAGCGGCGAGAACGCGATCTCCGCGCCGGTCAGCAGGATAACCAGTCCGAGGATGAGCAGGCTCGCCAGCCCGATGATCGCGGCGTTGACGACGGTCTGGGCGAGCAACCACTCGCCGCGAGTCAGCGGCGTCGTCGCGAGCTTCTCGAAGCGGCTCCCCTCGCGGTGGCGCGCGACCTCGCTTCCCATTCGCGACAGCGGGGTGAACAGGACGACCACGGCGAGATAGCCCGGCACGTAGTAGGCCGCCGGCTCCGTGAACAGGCCCTCGCCGGTCGGATCAGTGCGGATCAGCGCGCCGAAGATGACGATCAGGATCACCGGGAAGAAGAAGGTGAAAAAGACCGCCGTCCGCCGCCGGATAAACGAGCGCCACCCGGCGCTCGTCTCGGCTCCGACGCGTCCCATCCGGCTCATGCGGTCTCACCCGCCTGCGCGAGATCCGAACCGGCCCCGCCGTCGTCGCCGTCGCTCTCGAGTCGATCCGTCCGCTCCCGCTCGGTCGCGTCCGCCAGGGAAAGGTAGACGTCCTCGAGGTCGGGTTCGGCCCACGAGAGCTCGGTGTACTCGATGTCGCGGGACTCGAGATAGTCGACGACGGCCCCGATCGCGGCGGGATCGATGTCGCGGACGACGACCGCGCTATCGGGGCTTCGATTCCGGCCGCGCTCGGGGCGTTCGACCGGGTACTCGAGGTCGTCGAAGGCGTCCGGGTCGGCCGCCGTTTCGACGGTGAGCCGACTCGAGCCGCCGTGGTCGCGGATCAGGCGTTCGGGCGGCCCCTGTGCGACGAGCGAGCCGTCGGCGAGCAGGCCAACGCGGTCGGCCAGTCGCTCGGCCTCGGCCATGTCGTGAGTGGTCAGGACGACCGTCGTCCCGCCCGCGGCGAGGTCCTCGATCAGCCGCCAGACGGTGCGCCGGCCGGCGGGATCGATGCCGGTCGTTGGCTCGTCCAAAAAGAGCAGGTCGGGGTCGTTGACCAGCGCGGAGCCGACGCAGACGCGGCGCTGCTGGCCGCCCGAGAGGTCCTCGTACCAGGTGTCGCCGGTATCGACGAGGCCGACGTCGGCAAGCACGTCGTCGGGATCGCGCGGGTCGTCGTAGAGTCCGGCGTAGTAGGCGAGCAGTTCCCTCGCGCTGAGTCTGTCGGGCGGCGAGAACGCCTGTGGCAACACGCCGAGCCGGTCGCGATCGACGGCCGTCGGCGACGCGCCGAGGATCCGCGCCGTCCCGCCGTCGGGCGCGGTCGTCCCCGTCAGCGCCCGGACGAGCGTCGTCTTGCCGGCCCCGTTCGGACCGATCAGCGCGAAGACCTCGCCGCCCTCGACCGACAACGAGGCCTCGGACAGGGCGACGGTCTCGCCGTAGGCCTTCTCGAGGTCCGTCGCTTCGACTACGGCTTCCATACGGGTCGGTTCCGGCGCGGCGTGGGTAAGGGGTTCGGTTCCCGCAGGCGCTCCTCACTTCGCGCTCACGGTGTTACCGTTCGCATCGCGGTTCTCACTCACTTCGTTCGTTCCGAACCGCGCTCTTGCCCTCGCAGGTGCAACCGTTACCCGTCGGTCCGTGATAGCGGGTCGGGAATGCCACAGCTCGGCTACACTCTCTCGAGCGAGGAACACGGCCCGAACGAACTCGTCGATATCGCTCGCAGCGCGGAGGACGCCGGTTTCGACTTCCTCTCGATCTCGGATCACTTCCACCCGTGGGTCTCCGCCCAGGGGGAGTCGCCGTTCGTCTGGTCGACGCTTGGCGGGATCGCGACGGCGACCGACGAGATCGAGGTCGGCGTCGGCGTCACCTGTCCGACGATCCGGATCCATCCGGTCAACGTCGCCCACGCCGTCGCCACCGTCGACGAGATGCTCGGCGACCGGTTCACCTTCGGCGTCGGCACCGGCGAGAACTTAAACGAGCACGTCACCGGCGAGCGCTGGCCCGAACACGACGTGCGCCTCGAGATGCTGAACGAGGCCATGGACGTGATGCGCTCCCTCTGGACCGGCGAGACGACGAGCCATCACGGCGAGCACTACACGGTCGAGAACGCGCGGCTCTACACGGTGCCGGACGAGCAGCCGACGACCATCGCGAGCGCCTTCGGCCCGCAGACGGCGCAGTGGACCGCCGAGACCGCAGACGGCCTCTGGTGTTCCGGTCCGAAGGAGGAGCCGGTCGAGGCCTACGAGGACGCCGGCGGCGACGGGCCGACGTACACCCAACTGCACGGCTGCTACGCAGACAGCGAGGAGGCGGCGATCGAGACGATCTACGAGCAGTGGCCCAACGGCTCGATCCCGGGCGAACTCGGGCAGGAGCTACCGACGCCCGCCCACTTCGAGCAGGCCGCCCAGATGGTCGAGAAAGAGGACATCGCCGAGGCCGGAACCACGACCGAGCCCGACGCGCAGGCCCACATCGACAGCATCCAACAGGCGGTCGACGCCGGCTACGATCACGTCTACTTCCACCAGATCGGCGAGGAACAGGAGAAAGCCATCGAGTTCTACCAGGACGAGGTGCTCCCCTCCTTCGACTGACCGCCGGCGGATACTCGAGGGGAGTCGCCTGTCTAACGCTGCGTGCTCGAGCCACCCGCGGCGATCTGACGATACCGATCGCCACCTCGCCGCTTCCAAACGCGTTTTGATGGTCGCAGCTAAACCGCCACTCATGGAGTACACGACGCTCGGTGATACGGGCACGACAGTCTCGAAACTCTGCTTCGGCACGTGGCGCTTCGGAAAGGAAAGCGACGGCACCGTCGAGACCGACCGCGAGGAAGCGCACGAACTGCTCGACGCCTGCTGGGAGCACGGCATCAACTTCATCGACACCGCGAACGTCTACGGCGATCCGAACGGCAAGAGCGAGCGCTGGATCGGCGAGTGGCTCGAGGATCGGGGCCACCACCGCGAGGACCTCGTCCTCGCCTCGAAGGTCTACTTCCCGTTCAACGGCCGGGGCGAGCCCGGACCGAACGACTCCGGTCTCGGGCGCAAGCACATCCGCGCCCAGATCGAGGGGACCTTAGAGCGGCTCGGAACCGACTACCTCGACCTCTACTACATCCACCGCTGGGACGAGAACACACCGATCCGGGAGACCATGCAGACGCTGACCGAACTCGTCCGCGAGGGCAAGGTCCACTACCTGGGGGCCTCGAGCATGGCCGCCTGGAAGCTCACCAAGGCGCTGTGGACCAGCGACGTCGAGGGCCTCGAGCGCTTCGACGTCACGCAGCCGATGTTCAACGCCGCCGACACGGACGACGTGAGCGACTACCTCGAGGTCTGTGCGGACCAGGACGTCGCCGTCTGTCCGTACTCGCCGCTCGCGGGCGGCTTCCTGACCGGCAAGTACGACCGCGCCGAGGACGGCTCCGTCGAGGCGCCCGACGGCTCTCGAGGTAGCCTCGACGAGATGTTCGGCGACTACTACGCGACCGAGCAGGCCTGGGACGTCCTCGAGACCGTCGAGTCCGTCGCGGGCGAGGTCGACGCCACGCCCGCGCAGGTCTCCCTGCGCTGGCTGATGGAACAGGACCGGTTTACCTGCGTGCCGATCGTCGGCGCGCGGACGCCCGACCAGCTCGAAGAGAACGTCGGCGCGGTCGACCTCGAGCTCTCCGACGACCAGTTCGAGCGGATCGACGAGGCTCGCGACGCGGACGCCGACGGCTATCGCTGAGTTCGGGAATCGTACTGCAGGATCAGTACTCACAGTGCGATTCGCTCACTCGAGGTGCAGACTGATCGTCCGGCCTGCGGTGGCGCGCGCTGGACCGCGTCGAACGAGCGGTGAGACGCGGGCCGAAACTGCGCGAGGGCTTCGTGAACGGAGTGAACGAAGGCGTGGAAGACGCGAAGCGTCTTCCTGTGGATGAGTGAGCGACGAGAGGAGCGAACGAATCGGCTGGGGAGGGCGTGGCTGCTCCTTGGTGCCACGGTAGCAGGACACTTTGCTCCCAGGTCATGTTAGGGATCACCGGCACACACTATATTCAACTGCCAGTAATCGAAGTGCAGTGTCCTGCTACCGTGGCAACGGTGAGAACCACACCCTCCCCAGCCGATTCGCTCAGTCGCGTTGCTCCCTCACTCATCCCTCGCACGAGGTCGTCGCCTGCCCTCGCTGCCGCTCGGGCACTCGACAGCGCGCGCCACCGCACGCCGAGGACCGGATCGGAGTAAGTACTGAGAGAGACAGTCCTCGCCCGTTCTCCCCGCGATTACCGTCTACGCTCCGTTGCCAGCCGTCGGCTCGAGCCCGATCCGGTACTCCGTCAGGTTCTCGTAGCCGTCCTCGGTGACGACCACGAGGTCCTCGATGCGGACGCCGCCGACCGCGGGATCGTAGATGCCGGGTTCGATCGAGATCACGTGTCCGGGCTCGAGTTCGCCGCCCGAGGGCGAGACGCTGGGCTGTTCGTGGATGTCGAGGCCGACGCCGTGGCCGGTACTGTGGATGAATCCCGTCTCGGCGTTGGGATCGCTTCGCAGCGTCTCGTAGCCCGCGTCCTCGATCACGTCGCAGGCCGCGTCGTGAACGTCGGCACCCGTCGCGCCGGCCGCGACCGTCTCGAGGGCGGCCTCGTAGGCGTCGTGCGTGACCTCGTACCGCCGTCGGGCTTCCTCGCCGGGATCGCCGCGGGCGAACGTCCGCGTCATATCGGCGAAGTAGCCCGTCTCCTTGTCCCGCGGGAAGATGTCGATCACGATCAGTTCGTCGGGCTCGAGCGGGCCGCTGCCCCGATCGTGAGGGTCCGCGGCGTCGGCCCCGCAGGCGACGATGGTCTCGTCTAACGCACAGCCGTGGCGCAGCAGGGTGACCTCGATCTCTTCGGTGACGCGTTCACTGGTGAGCGGTTCGCCGTCGTGGACCAGGATCCCGTCCTCGACGTCCGCGGTCGCGATCAGCTCCTCCGCCCTCGCCATCGCGGCCTCGTTGGCCCGCTGGCTGGCCCGAATCTGGTCGACCTCCCACTCGGTTTTCGTCGCGCGGATGTCCGTCACGATGCCCTCGCGTTCGACCGTCACCGCGAGGCCGCGCTCGCGGAGTCCGTCCGCGGTCCCCGTCGGGAAGTTTCGAGGGACCGCGAGGGAGGCGACGTCGTGATCTTCGAGAAACGCTGCGAGGGTGCGAATCTTCCCCTCGTACTGGCCGTGGTCCGCCACCAGTCGCTGGTAGTCGTACGCGGCCCGGCGGGTGACCGAGTCGGCGTTCGCCTCCGCGTTCGCTCGGCCGTACTCGAGCCCGGAGACAAGCAGGTGGACGCCGTCGGCCGTGACGAGCGTCTGGTAGGGATCCGGCGCGGTAAAGCCCGAGACGTACCGCTGGTCCGAGTCCGAGGCATCGTCATCGATCAGGTAGCCGTCCAGGTCTTCGGCCGCCAGATACTCGCGGAGCGCCGAGAGATCGACGTCGACGTTCATAGACGGACGTGTGACGGCGGCCTACATAATCCCGGGGATCCCGGTCGTCTCGGATCGATTCGAACCCACAAACTTATCAATAAAGGTGGCAATTCCCCGCGTATGAATCGCCGCCGGATCCTGGCAACGGGGGCCGCAGTCGCACTCGGCGGCTGTACGAGCTATACGTCCGATACCGACGACACTCCCTCGAGCGAGGCGCTCATTCGGGACGCAATCGAGCGGCGGGGAGGCATGACCGACCTCGAAGCGCGGCGGCTCATCCGAGTCGAAACCACCGAGGACAGGGCCGAGCGGACCGAAGCGATCGCTCGAGAGCCGCCGGCCAAGCAGCGCATCGAGGTCGTCGAGTCGACCGATCCGGACGTCCCGGCCGGCTCGGTCACCGTGACGAACCGGACGGCGACGTGGGAGTACGATCCGTCGACCGAACGGGTCGAGAAGAACTACCACCCGAACAAGGCCGACACCGATCGGACGCGGCTCGTCCTCGAGAACCTGCTGTCGGAGTCTCGGCTGGGGTACGAGGGGACCGAAACCGTCGACGGTCGCGAGGCCCACGTCATCGAGACGCGGCCGCCGGTCGACGACGCCGGGCCGAAGGTCGAACTGGTAGTCGGTGATACGACCTACGTCATGCCGGTGGACGTCATTCAGGACCTCGAGGAACTGGAGGTCACTCGAACGGTGTGGATCGACGATGAGTACCGGTATCCGATCAAGGAACGAACTGTCCACACGGAGAGCGGCGAGGTCCGGCACGAACTGACGGTCACGTACAGGGATCTCTCGATCGATCGGGGTCTCTCGCGGGACGCGTTCACGTACGAGCTGCCGCCGGACGCGACCGTCGTCACGGACGGTCGCCCCCCGGAGGGCGTCTTCGATTCCCGAACTGCCGCCGAAGCGGCCCTCCCCTACGAGCTGCCGGATCCCGACGTGCCGGACGCGTACGAACTCGACCGCGTCACCGTCGTCGAGCGGGAGAAATCGGTCGGCGGAACCACCGCGACGCTCTGGTACGACGACCCGGACGTCGTCGCACGCGAACTCTACGTGGCCGTGCGGGAGTTCCAGCGGTTTGATCCCGACGCCCTCGAGGAGATCGAGATCGACGGCTGGACGGCCTATCGGAGCGACGGAAAGAAACGGAGCGTCTTCTGGACCTGTGACGATCTGAGCTACGAGGCCTCGGCCCTGCTTCAGGACGCCCCGCTCGAGGAGATCGCGGCGTCGATCGGGTGCCGATAGCGGCGGCGCGCGCTGGGGACGTCCGAGCGGTATCGGGGACGCCGCTGACGCTGTGCGAGTCGACTGGAGGGTGTCCTCCTCGTCACCGTCACGGGACGCTCCGGTTCCGGTCGATCACGCCGGTCCGTTCCCACGGTACCTGCAGGGATCGGTATCGGTAAGACGGACCCACCCCACAGGGCGAGCATGAACGTCACGATCACGCCCTCGAGCGTCGAGGGGACGGCGCGGGCACCGCCCTCGAAGAGTTACACCCACCGGGCGATCCTCGCGGCGGGGTACGCCGGCGAGGCGACCGTCCGCGACGCGCTCTGGAGCGCGGACACGCAGGCGACCGCTCGCGCGGTCGAGCTGTTCGGCGGCGACGTCGATCGGCGGGACGACGGGACCCTCGAGATCGACGGCTTCGACGGCCGTCCCGACGTGCCGGCGGACGTTATCGACTGCACGAACAGCGGGACGACGATGCGACTCGTCACCGCCGCGGCGGCGCTTGCGGACGGCACCACGGTGCTGACCGGCGACGAGTCCCTGCGGTCCCGACCCCAGGGACCGCTGCTCGAGGCCCTCTCCGATCTCGGGGCCGAGGCGGACAGCACCCGCGGAAACGGTCAGGCGCCGCTGGTCGTCAGCGGCCCGCTGTCGGGCGGCGAAGTCTCGATTCCGGGCGACGTCTCCTCGCAGTACATCACCGCTCTCCTGCTGGCCGGCGCGGTCACCGACGAGGGGATCGCGATCGACCTCGAGACGGAGCTCAAGTCCGCGCCGTACGTCGACATCACGCTCGAGGTGCTCGAGGATTTCGGCGTCGAGGCTCGCCACACGGACGCCGGCTTCGAAGTCGACGGCGGACAGTCCTACGAGCCAGCGGGCGGCGAGTACGCCGTGCCCGGGGACTTCTCGTCGATCTCGTACCCGCTCGCCGCGGGTGCGATCGCCGGCGATACGGGCGCGGGCGTCCGCATCGACGGTGCCCAGCCCAGCGCACAGGGCGACAGCGCCATCGTCGAGATCGTCGAGCGGATGGGTGCCGACATCGACTGGGACCGGGACGCGGGGACGATCGACGTCTCGCGGGCCCCGCTCTCCGGAATCGAGGTCGATGTCGAAGACACGCCGGACCTGCTGCCGACGATCGCGACGCTCGGTGCGGTCGCGGACGGCGACACCCGCATTACGAACGCTGAGCACGTCCGGTACAAGGAGACCGACCGGGTGAGCGCGATGGCCGAGGAGCTGGGCAAGATGGGCGTCGAGAGCACCGAAGAGCGGGACTCGCTGACGATCCACGGCGGCGAGTCGACGCTCGAGGGCGCGACCGTTCGCGGCCGAGCGGACCATCGAATCATCATGGCGCTCGCACTTGCCGGCCTCGTCGCCGACGGCGAGACCACCATCGAGGGGGCCGATCACGTCGACGTCTCGTTCCCCGGCTTCTTCGGCATGCTCGAGGAACTCGGCGTCTCGCTCGAGCGACGGGAATAGTACCGCCGTCGGCTATCTTTCCGATTCTTCGTCGTCCTCATCGGTGGCTTTCCGGCAGGGGTAGCTATTTATATCCACGAAAAATTATGTCATACAATGTCAGCTAACACGCCGGTAATCGTTAGCGCTGTAAGAACTGCACAGGGAAGAGAAGACGGTGCGCTCGCGGACGTTCGCAGCGAGGACCTCTCGATCCCGCTGGTCGACGAGATGCTCGCCGAGACGGGCGTAGAGGGCGATTCCGTCGACGATCTGATGTGGGGCTGTGCGCAGCAGCGCTCCGAGCAGCGAACCAACATCGCGCGACAGATCGCACTCTTTTCGGAACTGGGCGAGTCGGTTCCCGCGACGACCATCGACCGCCAGTGTGCCTCCTCAGCGCAGGCGATCATCAGCGCCGCGGACTCGATCGCCGCGGGCCGCCACGACGCGGTCATCGCCGGCGGCGTCGAGAGCATGAGCCGCGTCAAGATGGGCGCGGCCGACAGCGGCGAGATGTATCCGAAACTCGACGAGGAGTACGGCATGCGGAACCTCCAGATGGGGATGACCGCCGAGAAGGTCGCCGAGGAGTACGACATCAGCCGCGAAGAGCAGGACGAGTACGGCGCGCGCAGCCAGCAGCGCGCGGTCGAAGCGACCGAGGAAGGGAAGTTCGACGACGAGATCGTTCCGATCGAGACCGAGGACGGCGTCCACGACGAGGACGAGGGCCTCCGTCCGGGGACGACCCCCGAGAAACTCGCCGAACTCCCGACGGTCTTCAAGGAGGACGGCACCGTCACGCCCGGCAACGCCTCCCAGATCGCCGACGGCGCTGCCGGCGTCATGCTCACTAGCAAGGAGTTCGCGGACGAGAACGACCTCGAGGTGCTCGCGGAAGTCGGGACCAGCTACGTCGCCGGCGTCGACCCGACGATCATGGGCGTCGGTCCGGTGCCGGCGACCGAGGGCCTGCTCGAGCGCGCGGGTCGCGAAATTGACGACTACGGGCTGGTCGAGATCAACGAGGCCTTCGCCAGCCAGACGCTGTACTCCCAGCGCGAACTCGGCATTCCGGACGACCAGCTCAACGTCAACGGCGGCGCGATCGCGATCGGGCATCCGCTCGGCTGTTCCGGTGCGCGCCTGCCGGTGACGCTGATCCACGAGATGAACCGCGAGGGCGTCGACCGCGGCATTGCGACCGAGTGCGTCGGCTTCGGCCAGGGAGCGGCGATCGAATTCGAACTGCCCTGAAACGCTCGATTTCGGTTTTTTGGTCCAGATTTTGCGAGGCCGTTCGCGAACGAAGTGAGCGAATCGGCCGAGACAAAAGGTGGTCGCGTCAGGGAGCGGCGATCGAGTTCGAACTGCCCTGAAACGCTCGAGCGTAGACGTCTCCGTGGGCGGGCGAGGAACGTGGCGGCGCCCCCGAATCAGAATGTTTTCGCCGTCGTACGAGTGAGGCGGTTACGTGACGAGTGCTCACCGAGAGACGCCCGACGGCCGCCGCAGTTGGATCGTCGCGCTCGTCGGTTCGATCGCGATGGTGTTTACGTTCGGAACGCCGTTCTCGTACGGCGTCTTTCAGCGACCGTTCAGCGAGGCCTTCGGGATCCCGCAGGTGACGCTCTCGACCGTCTTCGCCGTCATGCTGTTCACTTTCTTCATCGGATCCGGTGCGGTCGGGGTGTTCGCCGCGCGCCTGCCGGCTCGAGCCGTGATACTCGCCTGTGCGGGGGCTACCGGCGTGATCGCCCCGGCGCTGTACATCGCGGAGTCCCGACTCGGGCTGACCGTCGTGTTCGCCGTTCTCGGGCTCGCGCTCGGGACGGTGTTCGTCCTGCTCGCGTCGATCGTCCCGCGCTGGTTCGAGGAGCGCCGCGGTGCCGCGACGGGGCTCATTTTCGTCGGGAACGGATTGGGACTGTTCGTACTGCCGCCCCTCTGGCAACGCGTCCTCTCGCAGTTCGGCGTCCGCCGCGGCTTTCTCGTCGTTATGGCGGTGACCGCGGTCGCGTTCGCCCTCGCCGGCGTCACGTGTCGACGGCCGCGATGGGCGGACCAGTCGGCGGCGGCGCCCGGCGATCTCCTCGAGTGGGTCGGCGGGTTGGTCGGGACCCGGACGTTCCAACTACTGTTCATCGGTATCGGACTCGCGTTCGCCTGGTATCAGCTCCTCGCGGCGTTCGCGATCGATCTGTTCGCGTCTCGCGGCTTGACGGAAGCGAGCGCGTCGACCGCGTTCGGGCTGATCGGCGGCGTTAGCATCATCTCGCGGGTCGGCAGCGGCTACGCCACCGACGTCGTCGGCTCGAGGCGGGCGTTCCTCGCGTCGCTCTGCTGTTCGGCCGTCGGTATCGTCCTGCTGTTCGCGCCGCAGGTGTCGGTGCTCGCAGTCGCGGTCTTCCTGATCGGTATCGGTTTGGGCGGGTGTGCGACGTTGTACGTGCCGTTACTCATGGGAATCTACGATCCCGAGATGGACACCGCGATCGTCGGCGTGTTCAATATCGCCATCGGGACCAGCGCGTTAGTCATGCCGCTGCTCGGCACTGCGAGCATCACCTATACCGGCGGCTACACCGTCGCTATTCTGTTGACCTTCGTCGTGACCGTCGTCTCGCTCTGGGCGACGATCGCCGGAACGACCGGCCGCTGAGACGCGTGATCACCCCTCTGTCTTTCTCGTTCGCGTCCGTGAATCGACTCGCGCGTACTGATCTCGAGCCGCGAATCCGAAATCGGTCGTCTGAGAACGGCTACCGATCGCCTTCCGAGTAGAGAGAGGCTGAGTCACCGCCGACCCTAGGCAGTGCTGTCGGTCCTCGGGGTCACCGAGCGAACGGCGACTGCGAGCATAGATCGGTCACGGCCACTCGATCGTCTCGTTGGACCCGGCTTCGATGGAGACGGTCCCACTGTCGACGGGAATGCCGCTCTGATTGTACACTTCGACGGTGACGTCGTAGGTATCGCCGTTTACACCGCCCTGGCGTTGCCCCGCTTCGGGATAGGCGACCGTCCCCGTCGGGGCGGCAGCGTTCGACTTCGTCCGATCGGACCAGTCGTTCTCGGTGTTGTCGAATGCGACCTGGACGTCGCGGAACGCCTCGAGTCGGTCGACTTCGTATTCGACGGTGAACCGGTTGTTCGTGTGCTGTTCGTCGTTAGCGACGGTAAACCCGACGAGCTTCGGATCGTCTTCGTCGCTGAGATCGTCGCCGGGTGGGCTCTCACCGTTAGCAGTGGTCCTCGCTTCCGTGTACAGCTCGGTGACTTCGCCGGATCGATCGTAGACGCGAAACCGGAATTCGTAGGTGTCGCCGCCGGCTCCACCGTCGCTTCCGCCGCCGGGCGGATACGATACCGTCCGTTCCGCGTTCTGTTCGACGTAGCTCTCTCGACCGATGTGGCCGGCATCGACGTTCTCGACCTCGATTTCGACCCTGTCGAAGTCCGGCAGGCGGCTGACTCGATAGGAGATCCCGAACGCTGCGTTTCCGTGCTGCGTGTGATCGCGAATCTGTCGCTCGAGAGTCGGTGGGGCGGTAACTGCGACGCGACGCGTCGCCGAAATACTCACGTTCTCGTTCGACGCGTCGATCTCGAACGAGAGCGCATCGCTGCCGGTCGGGCTATCACCTTCGACGGAGACGAGAATCGACCGCGTCGACCCACTGTCGAGCGATACGTCGGGATTCGAGATCGTCCCCTGACCGGGGTCCGAGAGGGAGAGCGTTGCCGCGATGGTTCCGGTGGCGTTGTTCGTGACGTCGACGAGGCGCTGATCGTCCCTTCCGGCCCGTACCGACGCGGTGACATCGAGACCGAGAAATCCGTTGCTATCGTCGGCTGTTCCGACGGATACGGACCGGTCTGCACCGATGTGGGAGAACGCGCCCGTCCCACCGAGAAGCAAAGCGCCCCCGCTAATCAGCGCCCCTTTCGCGAGAAGCCCTCTCCTCGTCCACCCTCCTCGAGACCGTTTCCGACGACGCCCCATGTATCTATCAGTGAATCAATACGCTTCTATAGGGAAGAAAACATCGGTATGAAAGAAAGTTACTGGTAATGACGGACCGCGTGCATCGAGGAGACACGAACGGGCCGAGCGGATTCCGGATTCGACGCCGTCGCTAGCGCGAATCCTGCACCGCTAAGTGGCCGCGCCCCAGAGGACGTGGTAATGAACGGCAACCGCTTCGGTCGCCTCTTTCAGGTGACCACGTTCGGCGAGAGCCACGGGGAGGCGATGGGCTGTACTATTTCGGGCTGTCCCGCCGGCCTCGAGCTCTCGGCAGCGGACATTCAGGAGGATCTCGACCGGCGAAAGCCGGGCCAGTCGATGATCACGACCAGCCGCGGCGAACCCGACGCCGTCTCGATCAAGTCGGGGATTCAGGACGGCTACACGACCGGGACGCCGATCGGATTGATCATCCAGAACAAAGACGCCCGATCGGGCAAGTACGAGCCATTCATCACCGCGCCGCGACCGAGCCACGGCGACTTCACCTACTCGGCGAAGTTCGGCACGCGAAACTGGGGCGGCGGCGGCCGCTCGTCGGCCCGCGAGACGGTCAACTGGGTCGCGGCCGGCGCGGTCGCGAAGAAGATCCTCGCTCGGGAGGGGATCGAACTCAAGGCCCACGTCAATCAGATCGGCGACATCGAAGCGCCCGACGTGAGCTTCGATGAGATCAAGGAATACAGCGAGGAGAACGACGTCCGCTGTGCGCATCCCGAAACCGCCGAACGAATGCAAGAACGGATCGCGGAGTACCAGGAGGAAGGCGACTCCATCGGGGGCAGCATCTACTTCGAAGCGCAGGGCGTTCCGGTCGGCCTCGGCGCACCCCGATTCGACTCGCTGTCCGCGCGACTCGGGCAGGCGATGATGTCGGTGCCGGCGACGACGGCCTTCGAGTTCGGTCTCGGGACCGAGGCGGCGGAGTGGACCGGCAAGGAGCGCAACGACGACTGGGAGTTCGACAACGAGGGCAATCCGACGCCCGTCGAGAACGACCACGGCGGGATTCAGGGCGGCATCTCGAGCGGCGAACCGATCTACGGCGAGGTCACGCTGCACGCGCCCACCTCGATCCCCAAGTCCCAGCAGACCGCCGACTGGGAGACGGGCGAGATCAAGGAGGAGAAAGTCATCGGCCGGCACGACCCGGTCCTGCCGCCCCGCGGCGTTCCCGTGGTCGAGGCGATGCTCGCGCTCACGCTGGTCGACTTCATGCTCCTGTCGGGTCGAATCAATCCCGACCGCGTCGACGATCAGCCAGGCGAGTACGACACTGAGTACCACCCGAGCAGCCCGCGGAACGAGTAGCTCGCCGGTCCGGAACACGCACCCGATTCCGTTTCGCGGACGAGACGGTATACTGAGTCGAGAGCAGACGAGCGCGACCCGCGATCAACGCTATCTCCCTCCAATTTGTCGGATATCTACGGTGAAAAGCACACGACACGTACGCGAGTACCTTTTTTCGCCTCGGGTCCACTCGCTGTGCTCACTCACCTCTCGGCGCAAAAATCTACGCTAAAAAGGCCGCTCACTCCCTTCGGTCGCTCGCGGGTCCAGCGCTTGTGTTTCGACTCCAGCGGTAACGCCTCCGCCTGTACTGATCAGTGGGGTTCGAGAGAGACTGCCGTGTCAGGTAGCGTCTCTGCAGTGCAGAGACGCTGTCCGACGGACGGGCTCGTTAGTACCCCAACTGATCGCGGACGAGCACGACGGTCGTGCGACCCTCCTCGAGTTCCTGTCGGAAGATGAGTTCCTTGGCGATGGCCGAATCGACGCCGTAGGCCTCCTGCGCACGTTCGTTCTCGAGGGGGTAGGCCACCGACTCGAGGCGCTCAAGCGCGTCGTCGAGCGTCGGCACGATCTTGTTGACGCCGCTGACGATGACGACGTTGCTCGCGGCGAAGGGGTACGCGCCGATCCGACTGCCGGAGCGGTCGGCGGCGACGAGTTCGCCGGTCTGGGAGATCGCGTTGATGCCGCCGAGGAAGTAGTCGGCGGTCTGTGACTCTCGCCGAGCGGCTTGGCGCTTCGCGTCGTCGTCGATGCTCCAGATTTCGTCGGCCAGACTCTCCCACTCGTGGTCGCCCTCGGACAGGTAGTCGGCGAAGCCGATCTCCTCGAGCGTCGTGGAGTGGCCGTTCATCACCGACGCACCGGCGGGGATCTGCGACTGGATCGTTTCGAGGGCCTCCTCGGCCGAGTCGGCGACGACGACCTCGAAGCCGTTGGC
The DNA here is from genome assembly GCF_020515625.1 of Natrinema amylolyticum. Lineage (NCBI taxonomy): Archaea > Methanobacteriati > Methanobacteriota > Halobacteria > Halobacteriales > Natrialbaceae > Natrinema > Natrinema amylolyticum. The sequence goes on along the minus strand of NZ_JAIWPJ010000002.1, from coordinate 693,857 downwards.
CTCGAGGTTTTCGACGGCCGCCTCGACGGCCTCGTCGGTCGGGAGTTCGTCGAGCGTCGCGTCGATCTCGGCGTCGTCTACGTACTCTGATTTCTGCTGTGACATTTAGATGTATCCGTACACGTGAATGGGGACGTGTCGGACTTAAGCGCTCGCGGATACCGGTGTTAGGTGATTACCCCAGTGTTACTTCCATCGAGCAGCGAATATGTCCGCTGTGCGACGGGAAACGGTGGCTCACCGCTCGTTCGAAACGTGTTCCGCGAGCACAACTACTAACCTACCGTCCGTGGTCGACGACGTATGCGGGATTTTCACGTCCACTCGAACTACTCGGACGGCGATTTCCTCAGGGGGATGGTCCGCGCGGCCGAGGCGGCCGGTCTGGAGGGCGTCGGCTTCAGCGACCACTGTAACGTGGCCTCGCGCGAGCGGCCGGCGTCGATGCGCAGCGTCTACGGGTTCAACCTCGATCTCACCTACGAGCGCCGGCGGCGGGGGATCGAACGGCTGCGGGAGGACTTCGACCTCGAGATCTACGACGCCGTCGAGATGGACTACGATCCGCGCGACGAGGCGGCCATCGGCGCGTTCCTCGCCGAGGCGGACTTCGACTACGCGATCGGGAGCGTCCACGACGTCGACGGGAACAACGTCCAGGTCGCGTCCCACTTCGCGGAGATGACCGACGCCGAGCGCGACGCGGTCGTCGACGGCTACTTCGATCGACTCGTCGCGCTCGTCGAGTCGGAACTGTTCGATATCGCGGCCCACGTGGACCTGCTCGAGCGGACGCCGCCGCTGCGAGGCCGAGCGACGGCGGAGCACTACCGGCGAGTGGCGCGGGCGTTCACCGATTCGCGGACGGTCCCCGAGATCAACGCCGGACGAGCATTGACCGATGCTGAAGTCGTCCATCCCTCGGCCCCGTTTCTCACTGTCCTGCGCGAACACGACGTGGCCGTCACCGTCGGCACCGACTCCCATCACCCCGACGAGATTCCCGACCGCGCCGGCTTCCTCGCCGAGTTCGTCGCGGAGACCGGCCTCGAGCCGGTCGTCCCCGACGGACTCGAGCGGTAGCCGACGGACGGAACGGAGGCGATAGGCGGCCGGGAGCGACGGTCGTCCCGTAGCGATCGACTGTCGTCGGTCACCGACCGACGCTCCCACGAATCGGTTTCATTCTCGGTATCTGGAGGGTTTAGCCGGTGATATAATCAGATTATGGATGCTAGATATATGGCACATGATATCGTACCACAGGACAGGTCACATGGCAGACTTTGACCTCGACAGCGCGGACGGCCGACGGGAGGCGTTGCGCCGGATGGTGACCATCCGGGCGTTCGACGAGGAAGCAGGGGAACGGTTCGCGGACGGAGAGATACCGGGGTTCGTCCACCTCTATATCGGAGAGGAGGCGGTCGGCGTCGGCACCTGTGCGTCGCTCGAGCCCGACGATTACATCGCGAGCACGCACCGCGGTCACGGTCACTGCATCGCGAAGGGGCTCGATCCGAAGTACATGATGGCCGAACTCTACGGCAAGGCCGAGGGCTACTGTAACGGCAAGGGCGGTTCGATGCATATCGCCGACGTCGACGAGGGAATGCTCGGCGCGAACGGGATCGTTGGTGCCGGACCGCCGCTCGCGACCGGCGCGGCGCTGACGATCGACTATCGGGACCGCGATCAGGTCGCGGTCGGCTTCCTGGGCGACGGGGCCGTCGCACAGGGCCAGATCCACGAGGCGATCAATCTCGCCGCGACGTGGGACCTGCCGGCGATCTTCGTCGTCGAGAACAACCGCTACGGGGAAGGCACCCCCGTCGAGAAACAGCACAACGTCGACAACCTGAGCGATACGGCCCAGGCGTACGACATTCCGGGGGTGACGGTCGACGGGATGGACGTCACCGCCGTCGCGGAAGCGGTCGCCGAGGCCCGAGAGCGGGCCCGCGCCGGCGACGGACCCACACTGGTAGAGGCCCAGACCTACCGCTACCGCGGCCACTACGAGGGCGACGAGGAGCCCTACCGCGACGAGTCCGAGATCGAACGCTGGAAGGACCGGGACGCGATCGAATCGTTCAGAGACCGACTGATCGAACGCGGCGAACTGACCGACGACGAGTTCGCGGACCTGCGTTCGGCGGTCGAGTCGACGATCGATGACGCGGTCGAGTACGCGAAGGCGGCGGATCCACCGGAGCCGAGCGCGGCCTACGAGGACATGTTCGCCGATCGGCCGCCGGAACTCGATCGGTTCGCCGCGACCGCGCGTCCCGACGGCGGTGCGAACGGAGGTGACCGCCGATGACCGCACAGACGGAAGCGGAACTGGGACTCGAGACCGAGACGATGACCGTTCGGGAGGCGATCCGGCAGGCCCTCCGCGAGGAACTCGAGCGCGACGAGGACGTCTACGTCATGGGCGAGGACGTCGGGCTCTTCGGCGGCGTCCTCGAGGTGACCAGCGGCCTGCTCGAGGAGTTCGGCGAGGAACGGATCCGGGACACGCCGATCAGCGAGGCCGGCTTCATGGGGGCCGCGACCGGCGCGGCGGCGACTGGGACGCGGCCGGTCGTCGAACTCATGTTCTCGGACTTCGCGGGCGTCTCGATGGAACAGATCATGAACCAGATGGCGAAGATGCGCTACATGTTCGGCGGGAAGGCCGACATGCCGGTCACCGTCCGGACGACTGAGGGCGGCGGCATGGGGGCCGCCAGCCAGCACTCGGGGACGGTCCACTCCTGGATCGCGCACTTCCCGGGACTGAAGGCCGTCGTTCCGGGGACTCCCGCGAGCGCGAAGGGGCTGACGAAGGCCGCTATCCGATCGAACGACCCCGTGTTCGTCTTCGAGAACAAGATGATCTACGAGCAGTCGGGCGAGGTGCCGACCGACGAGGAGTTTACCGTCCCGCTCGGGGAGGCGGCCGTCGAACGCGAGGGCGAGGACGTCACCGTCGTCGCCACGCAGCGACTCGTCGGCGAGTCCCTCGGCGCGGCCGAGACCCTCGAGGGCGAGGTCAGCGTCGAGGTCATCGATCCGCGCTCGCTGTACCCGCTGGACGTCGATACGATCGTCGAGAGCGTCGAAAAGACCGGTCGGCTTGTCGTCGCGGACGAGAGCCCGCTCTCGTACGGTACTCACGCCGAGATCGTCGCACGCGTCCAGGAGGACGCGTTCTTCAGCCTTGACGCGCCGATCCAGCGGGTCGGGACGCCGGACACTCACATCCCGTTCAGCCCGCACCTCGAGGAAGAGGTCCTGCCCGGCGACGACGACGTCAGGGCCGCGATCCAGCGGATCGCGTAGCGGGGCCCGCACGTGACGACCATCGGTCTGCTCGTCAACCCCGCCGCGGGCCGCGACATCCGCCGCCTCACCGGCGGCGCGAGCGTCGTGGACGACTACGCGAAGCGCCGGGTCGCCGAGTGCGTTCTCGACGGCCTGACCGTCGCGGGCGATCGGCTCGAGGTCCTGGTCATGCCGGACCGGACCGGGATCGCCGATCACGCGGTCGCGGAGGCCCCCGAGGAAATCGACGCATCGACGCTCGAGATGCCGGTCGAAGAGACCGCGACCGATACTCGTCGAGCGGCGGCGGCGTTCCGCGATGCGGTCGACGTCGCGGTCGTCCTCGGCGGCGACGGGACGACCCGCGACGCCGCGCTCGAACTCGGCGACGTCCCGCTCGTCGCGGTTTCGACGGGAACGAACACCGTCGTCCCGTCGGCCGTCGACGGCACAGTCGCGGGCGCAGCGGCGGCGCTCGTCGCGACCGACGCGGTCCCGGCCGAGGCGGTGACGACGCGACACGGAATGGTCGAGGCTCGAGCCGAGACGCCGACCGGCGAGCGACGGCTGACCGGACTCGCGGCCGTGGAAGTCTCCGCGAAGTCGTTCGTCGGGACTCGCGCGCTGCTCGATCCGAGCGACCTTCGGGGCGGGGTCGTCTCGCGGGCCCGTCCCGGCGACATCGGACTGCCGGCCGTCGCGGGCGGCCTCGAGTCGCTCGCACCCGACGAACGGGGCGGCGTCGCGCTCCGACTCGCCGACCCCGAGGACGCGTCGCGGTCCGTCCGATCGATCGTCGCACCGGGAGTCACCGCGACGATCGGCGTCGCGTCGGCCGAACGGCTCGGCCCGAACGACGCCGTCACGTTCGACGTGCCGGACGGGGTCATCGGCGCTGACGGCGAACGAGAGCTCGAACTCACGGACGCGACCGTCGAACTGACGCCCGTTTCGGACGGGCCGCGACTCGTCGACATCGACGCCGTGCTCGAGACGGGCGCGGCCGCCGGCTGCTTCGACATGACCGACTCTCTCATCGAGGACGAGTGAGGACGAAATCAGAATCGGGCAGGCGAAAGCGGGATCGGACGGGACGTAACGATTCGCGACCGGCGATGTGAAGCACCGTCGCCGGGCTCGCGACACCGGCCCTCTCAGATGCGATCCCAGGAGAGGTCCAGCGGGAGGTCCTCGCGGAGCAGTTCCGAGACGTGACAGCCCCGTTCGCCGAGGTCGACGATCCGCGCGATGGTCTCGTCGTCCGCGTCGGCGTCGATCCGGATCGTCGCCTCGATCCGCTCGACCGACCCCGCCGCCGGCATCGCGTCCGCATCGACTCGGATCTCGTCGACCGACGCGTCGCGTTTGTTCGCCTGATATCTGGTGCTCAGCGAGAGACACGATGCGAGCCCGCCGAGGAAGACGTCGACCGGGGTCGGACCGGTCTCCGTGCCGCCGCTCGATTCCGGTTCGTCGTACGTCCACTCGAAGGACCCGGCTTCGATGCGGCCCCGCATTCCCGCCGGGTTCGTGGCGGTGACGGTGCGACCCGGCATCTCCGTCTCGTCCCCGCTACCGGCCTCGCTCTCGTCTGCTCGGTCGGCCGCGGCGGCGACGGTCTCGGGGAGGAGCGGCCGCGGGTCTTCGACGCGTTCGACGAGCGTCTCGAGGAACCGGGCGGCGTCCGCACCGTCGACGACCCGATGGTCGAACGTGAGGTCGAACGGGAGATGTCGCCGCCACTCGAGTCCGTCGTCCGCGCCGCGGGCCGGCCGCTCCGCGACGGCGTCGACGCCGAGAATGGCGACCTGCGGCGGGTTGATGATCGGATCGAACGACTCTACGCCGAGGACACCGAGATTCGTCACGGTGAACGTCCCGCCCTGCAGGTCGTCCATCGTGTAGTCGCCGCTCGTCGCGCGGTCGACGAGTTCCCGTCGCCCGTCAGCGATCTCCGCGAGGGACTTTCCCCCCACGTCCGGCAACACCGGGGCGATGAGCCCCTGTTCGACGTCGACGGCGATGCCGACGTTGTGTTCCTCCCAGCGGTTGTGAACGCCGTCCTCGAACGTGGCGTTGAACGAGGGATGTGCCTCGAGAGTCGCCGAGACGGCCCGGAGGAGGATGTCCTGAACCGAGACGTCGGCCTCGAGGGCTTCGTCCGCGGCGTCGGCGGCGGCGAGCAGCGCCTCGGCGTCGGCCTCGCGGTGAACGGTCACGTGAACGGCCTCGCGGTAGCTCTCGCTCAAGCGGGCGGCGATCGTCCGGCGCATTCCGTCGAATGGGCGCTCGTCCGCGAGGGTCCGGCTCGCGCCGCCGGTCTCCGCCGCGGCCGCTTCGACGTCCGCTTCGGTGATCGCCCCCTGATAGCCGGTTCCCTCGACGGTCGCGAGGTCGACACTGAGTTCCTCGGCGCGTTTGCGCGCCCGCGGCGACGCGTCGGGATCGCTGCTCTCGGTCGGAGCCTCGGCGGCCGCTCGTTCGACGTCGTCTTCGGTGATCGCCCCCTGATAGCCGGTCCCCTCGACCGTCGAGAGATCCACGTCCAGCTCCGCTGCTCGCTCTCGCGCCCGAGGGGAAGCCTTGCTATCGCTCGCCTCCGTCCCCCCTCTCGCACTGCTTCCACTCCCGCCAGACGCCGAGCCGACCGTCCGCTCGTCTCCGCCGAGTTCGATCTCGTCTTCCACTGCCACGTTGGCCTCGAGATCGGCCGTCGCCTCCGCCTCGAGCTCACCGATATCGCTCTCGGCCGGCGCGACGATTCCGATCGGCGTCCCGGGCGGCACCGACTCGTCGACCTCGAGATACGTCCGCCGGAGAACCCCGTCCTCGCGGGCCTCGACGTCGGCGACGCTCTTCTCCGACTCGACCTCGGCGAGCAGGTCGCCCTCGGAGACCGACGCCCCCTCGTCGACGGTCCACTCGAGGAGCGTCCCGCGTTCCATCTCGAGCCCGAGCTTCGGCATTCGGACGATGTAACTCATGCGACGGAGTACCATGGAACGAGTGTAAAAGGTATCGCTCGTCGAAACCGCCGGTCGGCGGCGGGAAAGCACGGCGTCCCAACGAACACTTCGGGACGATTACCGCGAGTGGCTCGCCATCGGTGATGTCGGTCGACTGGGCAAATGTGGACAATTATGAACGAGTTTCCCGACTATTCTAATGATCGTTCATACATATTCTTCAAAGGATGTCCATTCTTCACGAAAGTTCCTTGGTAATCTATAGCAAAGTCTTTAGGTCACGTGGAGCAAATTCTGCGTACGGTTGGCCACTGGCCACTGATCCACCTATGAGCAGCGACGAACTTATCTGGCGAATCGCGGGCGGTTCCGGCGACGGGATCGACTCGACGAGCCAGAACTTTGCCAAGGCGCTGATGCGCTCGGGACTCGACGTGTTTACACACCGCCACTATCCGTCGCGGATCCGCGGTGGCCACACCTACGTCGAAATCCGGGCTGCAGACCGAGAGGTACAGTCACGCGGTGACGGCTACAACTTCCTGCTCTCGCTGGGCGACTCCTTCGCCCGCAACCCGCAGGAAGAGGCCTACTACGGGAACGAAGAAATCAAACCCCTCTCGGAGAACTTAGACGACCTCCGCGAGGGCGGGATCATCGTCTACGACGAGGGCCTCATCAGCGAGGAAGACGTCGAAGCGATCGATCTCGAGGCCCGCGCCGAGGAGAACGATTGGCACGTCTTCCCGATGGATCTGCGCGGACTCGCGCGGGAACACGGCCGCGAGGTCATGCGCAACACCGCCGGTGTCGGCGTGACGGCGGCGCTGCTAGACATGGACCTCGAGCACATCGAGGACCTGATGTCCGACGCCATGGGCGGCGACGTCCTCGAGGCGAACCTCGAGATCCTTCACGAGGCCTACGAGACGACCCGGGAGGAGTACGAGTTCGAGCACGACCTGCGAGCGCCCGAGGGCTCTCACGAGACCGAGCAGGCGCTGCTGTCGGGCTCGAACGCGATCGCCTACGGCGCGATCGACGCCGGCTGCCGATTCATCGCCGGCTACCCGATGACGCCGTGGACGGACGTGTTCACCATTCTCGCGCAGAACTTCCCCGACATGGGCGGTGTCTCCGAACAGGTCGAAGACGAAATTGCCGCCGCGGCGCTCGCACTCGGTGCGAGCCACGCGGGTGCGAAGGCCATGTCCGGCTCCTCCGGCGGTGGCTTCGCGCTGATGTCCGAACCGCTCGGGCTGGCGGAGATGACCGAGACGCCGCTCGTCCTCGTCGAATCGATGCGGGCCGGCCCCTCGACCGGGATGCCGACGAAACCCGAACAGGGCGACCTCGAGTTCGTCCTCTACACGAGCCAGGGCGACTCCTCTCGAGTCGTCTTCGCCCCCAGTAGTATCGAGGAGGCCTACGAGCAGACCCGACTGGCCTTCGAGATCGCCTGGGACTACCAGCTTCCGGCGATCGTCATCTACGATCAGAAGCTCTCCGGCGAGAACAAGAACGTCGACGTCGAGTTCTTCGACCGCGAGCCGAAACCGGATCTGGGCTCGACGCTGACCGAAGACGAGCTCGCCGAAGCGGCCCACGACGCGAGCGGCAAGTTCAAACGGTTCAACTACGAGGACGCCGAGAACAACGTCGCTCCGCGGTCGCTGCCCGGCCAAAAGGGCGGCCGCTACCTCGCGACCGGTAACGAGCACTCGCCCGTCGGTCACATCAGCGAAGACCCCGACAACCGCGTCGCCCAGATGACGCGGCGCATCGAGAAACTCGACTCCATCCGCGAGGAACTCAACGAGGAACACGAGTCGAATCAGACCTACTTCGGCGACGACGACGCCGAGTACGGGATCATCACGTGGGGCTCGAGTCACGGTGCTGTCCACGAGGCCGTCGAACGGCTCAACGAGAGCGGCCACTCCGTAAAGGGAATGAGCGTCTCCGACATGATGCCGTTCCCCGAGACCGAAGTGACCGAGTTCCTGGAGAGCGTCGACGAGGCGATGGTCGTCGAGATGAACGCCACCGCACAGTTCCGCGGACTGATCCAGAAGGAACTGGGCCGGTTCGGCGAGAAGATGACCAGTCTGCTGAAGTACAACGGCAACCCCTTCGAACCCGCCGAGGTCGTCGAGGGCTACGAAGTCAACCTCGCCGACGATGACCGCGAACCCACCGCACAGGTGCGAATCGAACCCGCAGCAGGTGACTGACCAATGAGTGCATTCAACGCAATCGGAGAGGAACGGGAGATCGACCGGGACGAGTTCACCCCCAGCGTCGAACCGCAGCCGACCTGGTGTCCGGGCTGTGGTGACTTCGGGGTCCTGAAGTCACTGAAACAGGCCCTGCCGGAAGTCGGCAAGACCCCCGAAGAAGTGCTGACCGTCACCGGGATCGGCTGTTCCGGTAAGCTGAACAGCTATCTCGATACCTACGGGTTCCACACGATCCACGGCCGTTCGCTGCCCGTAGCCCGCGCCGCCAAACTCGCCAATACCGACCTCGAGGTCATCGCCGCGGGCGGTGACGGCGACGGCTACGGAATCGGCGGGAACCACTTCATCCACACGGCCCGGGAGAACCACGACATGACCTACATCGTGTTCAACAACGAGATCTTCGGCCTGACGAAGGGCCAGACCTCGCCCACGAGCCCGAAGGGTCACAAGTCCAAGACCCAGCCGTCGGGCAGCGCGAAGACGCCCATCCGGCCGCTCTCGCAGTCGCTGACCGCCGGCGCGAGCTACATCGCCCGCACCGCCGCGGTCAACCCGAATCAGGCGAAGGAGATCATCGCCGAGGCCATCGAACACGACGGCTTCGCCCACGTCGACTTCCTGACCCAGTGTCCGACCTGGAACAAGGACGCGCGTCAGTACGTCCCGTACATCGACGTCCAGGAGTCCGACGACTACGACTTCGACGTCACCGACCGGCGCGAGGCCGCCGAGATGATGTACGAGACCGAGGACGTCCTCAACGAGGGGACCGTTCTGACCGGCCGCTACTACGTCGACGAGGACCGGCCGTCCTACCAGGAAGAGAAATCCGCCGTCGGCGAGCTCCCGGACCAGCCGCTGGCCGAGCGCTACTTCGACGAGGACGCCGAGTGGGAACGCAGCTACGACCTGCTCGACCGACACACGTAGAGCCGACAGCGATCGTCTCACGGGTCATCTTTTCGCAGCGTCGCAGTCTCGGAGATGGGCACGACCGTTACAGTTCGAGCACGGGTACGACCGGCTCACCGCGAGTCCGATCCGCACTCGATCGATTCCGCGACCGCGACCGCCGTCTCGAGATCGAATTCTGACGTCGCGAAGACGGTGGTCGTCTGCTCACCGCAGGTCCACGCGAGTTGGGTCCCGAACCGACTCTCGACTTTCGTCATCGACCGGTCGCCGACGGTCATCGGCTCACCGGTTCCGTCGGGCAGCCGCGTCGTCGTGGTCGTACTCACGAGGATCGTTCGCCGGTCGTCGTCCGCGTACCGGAGCGTGGCCGTCGTCGCGTTCCCGGAGAGGGACGGCGTGACCTCGATCTCGTCGCGCTCGAGGTCCGCGGGGAGGTGGGCCGGCTCGGTGACCGTGAGGTTCGTCTCGGACTCGGCGGCGGCGATCGAATCGACCGAGCGGCCGTACGGATGCACGTTCTGGACGACGACGGCGTCTTCGGGAGGTTCGAACGCGAAGCGGTCGTCGTCGATATCGTCACCGAACGAGAGGTCCGTGTAGGTCCACGTTCGGTCGATCCCCTCGCCCTCGAGTTCCTGTTTGACCGGGAACAGCGTCTCCTGATCCATCCAGACGTCGACCCGGTCCGCGACGGGAGCAGCGGATTCGTCGGTCTCGCTCGTCTCGAGCGGAATCACGAACTCCGTGTCACCGACGAGGACGGTGATGTCGGTATCGACGGTCTCGTCTCGAGGGGGCTCGAACGTGACGTGGTAGGTCTCACGGCCGTCGATCGTCGCCTCCTCGATGGCGGTGACGTCCAGTTCGTCGAAGTACGTCCGTTGCGTGTCGTAGAGATACGCGAAGTGACTGTCCGGCGTTCGGTTCGCGTCGATCACCGTCACTCGGTCGGCACCGACGTCGTAGAACCAGGCCCACTCGCCGTCGTTGACGTTGCGGAACCGACCGTCGGTCGTTTCCGTCCTGGTGGCACCGTCGTCTCGCAGCCACATCTCCTCGGTGTACGCGACGGTATCACCGCGCTCGGACACCAGCGTCGCAGTGGCAGCGCTCGGCGGGTCGACGTCGTCGATCTGCGCTTCGAGTTCCGCCGCGGTCGGCGTCGAACCGCGCTCGCCGCCCGGAAGCGTGACACAGCCCGCCGCCAGAACGACGAGGACGGCGAGCCCCAGCGCCGGACCCAGTCGTGTCATCTTTCGAGTGTCTCTCACCGGTATGTATTATTGTGTCGGGTTCCGGACGGCATTAACAGCCTGTCGAGAGCGATTCGCCGATTCGCAGTGCGGTCCCGTCGTCGAGGGCGTGCCCGGCGAACACCGAATAGTAGCGGTCCCCACACGACCACTGCAGTTCCGTCCCCTCGTCGGTCTCGGCGATGGTCCCCGTCGTGTTTCCGACCGCGACCGCGTCGCCGCCGGTCGCGAACCGCCGCGGCCCGTCGCTCGTCGTGACCGAGACCGTCTCGTCGGTCGGCGTCCGATACCGGATCGACACCTGCGTTCGGTTTTCGTCGGGGAACTCGTACCTCGTGATCGAGTCGCGTTCGACCGACTCGGGCACCGCGTCGGCCGGCGGTTCGGCGACCGCGAACGGCACGCTCTCATCGGCTGCCTCGACGCTCTCGTACGAGTCGATCGACGGCAGTGTAACGCTCTCGACGTCGGTTCCGTTCCCGTCCGTCGCTGGGTCGAACGCGAAGCGCTCGTCGTCGATCTCACCGTCGACCGAGACGTTTCGGTAGGTCCGCTCGAGCGTCACGCCGTCGCCCTCGATAGCCTGTTTGACCGGGAACAGCGTCTCCTGATCGTACCAGACCTCGATGCGGTCGGCGCTGCGGTCGGCGGCTTCGCGCTCGCTGGTCGCCAGCGGAACGACGTACTCGGTGTCCTCGATCAGGACGCTGATCGACCGCTCGATAGTCTCGTTGGCCGGCGGATCGAACGTGACGTGGTAGGTCACTCGGCCGTCGACGGTCGCCTCTTCGACCGCCGCGATCTCGTAGGCCTCGAAATACCGTGCCTGCTGTGCGTACAGCCCCTCGAGATACGGCGTTGCGTCCGGGTCGGTCTCGAGACGCGTCGCCCAGTCGTGGGCAGCGTCGTAGTGCCAGCGTCGATCGCCGTCGTCGACGATGACGGTGCCGGCGTCGCGGTCGGTGGGACTGGTTTCGACCCGGCTCGCGCCGTCGGCTCGGAGCCAGACGGTTTCGGTGTACCGGGTCGTCTCGCCGTCGACCGTCCGACGATCCTCGACCGTCGCAGAGATTTCGTCGGGCGGCTCGGCCGCGGTGATCTCTCGCTCGAGGTCCGACAGCGTGGGGCCGCTATTCGGCAGCGTGACACACCCCGCCATCAGTAAGAGGAGCGCCAGCGCCAGGGCGGGGAGGGCAAGGGAGGGAACGGTATCGCTGGCCAACATGTTAGTCACGTAACTCGTATACCGTTATTAACTCGTCGGTCCGGCCGATATCGCTTCGGCTATCGGGTGGGACCGAACGGAGACGCGCCGATCGATTACTCGCCGGCCCCGAACCCGCCGGCGAACAGCTTCGAGAGGTAACTGAGGACGAGCAGGGCGACGACCAGTCCGGCGAGCAAGCGGGGCTGAAACCCGTACCGGATCTCGCGAACGCCGTAGGCCACGACGAGCGCTCCCATCAGCAGGGCCGTCCCGCCCGCCCACCGGGATACGTGTGCCGGGTCGACCGACTCGTCGTAGTTCGCGTGCAGCTCGACCCGGCCCCGAAAGGCGATGAGCGAGCCGAGACCCAGAATCGCGAGCCCGCAGAGGACCCAGACGGCGCCGCTGACGAGATTCGGATCGACCATTCCGTATCGGCCCTGCGCCCAGCGGGCGAATAAGTCCGCCGATTACCGATCCGACCGTCCGCCCTCACGACCGTCCGTACGCCGTCTTCCGTTCGGATATCCGTCGTTTTCGTATACAAAAGATATTTTTCCGCCGGAGCAAAACGTATACGCATGAGCACTCAGGCGACGGAAGATCGTATCCTCGAAGTTCTCGAGGAGGACGCCCAAGCGTCCTACGCCGAGATCGCCGATCGGGCGAACGTCTCGAAACCGACCGTACGAAAGTATATCAACCAACTCGAGGAGGAGGGCGTCATCGTCGGTTACTCGGCCGACATCGACCCGAAGAAACTCTCGAGCAAGACCATCGCACTGGTCGGACTCGACGTCGCGAGCGAACGCTACGTCGAGGCGACGCAGGCGATCAAGAACCTCGAGGAAGTCGAAGCGCTATACAGTTCCAGCGGCGACCACATGCTGATGGCCGAAGTACGCGCCGAAGACGGCGACGCGCTCGGCGAAATTATCTCCGAAGAACTACTCGAGATCGACGGCGTCACCGCGGCCCATCCCTCTTTCCTACAGGAGCGACTGAAGTAACTGCCTGGCTATCGATCCGTCGTCCCTGGTAGCCGTCGGGATTTACGTTTTCACGCTGGCCGTCGTAGACGCGGGCAGTTCATGCAGACGTACGACCGCGAAACGACCGTCGACTCGCCGTTCGAGGACGTCTGGGCGTTCAATTCACGGATCTCCGGGCTCGAGGCGGTGACGCCAGACTGGCTGCACCTGCGCGTCGAGCGCGTGATCGGCCCGGACGGGGAGCCGGATCCGAACGTGCTCGAGCCCGGTTCGGAGATCGCGCTGTCGATGCGCCCGTTCGGAGTGGGGCCCCGTCAGCACTGGACGTCGGTGATCACGGCGCGGGAGCGCGACGAGGGATCGGCGTACTTTCGCGACGAGATGGTACACGGGCCGTTCGACCACTGGGAACACACGCATTCCTTCTTCGCCGACGGGACGCGGACGATCGTTCGGGATCACGTGGAATACGAACTCCCCCTGGGCGGACTCGGCGACGCGATCGCGCCGCTCTCGCGGCTCGGTTTCGAGGCCATGTTCCGGGCGCGTCATCGGCTGGCGAAAGCGCAGTTGGAATGACCGGCAGTTCCGCGGCCGAGACTCCGAGCCGGCCCGGTCGGATTCGAGAGGTGTACCACGCTCGTTTTGCCGGTTCGGGCGGTAGTATCGGCCGTGACTGAACGCGAGGGGGTCGACCGACGGGGACTTTTGGGTGCGCTCGGGGCGGGCGCGGCCGCGGGCATCGCGGGCTGTCTCGGCGGCCAACCCGGCGACAGCGGGAACGACAACGACGACCCTCCGGCGCAGGTGTACGAGCCCTCGCTCGAGGACGTCCCGGACGGGCCGTTCGAGTTCCCCGAGGGGCACCGCTGTGCCGTCTGTGGCATGCCGGCGACCAAGTACTTCGGAAAGGGACAACTCGTCCACGAAAACGGGCTGGCGGCGGTCTTCGACTCCCCGGGCTGTCTGTTCGCCTACACCGTCTCGTCGACGCCTGACTCACCGGTCGCCGGTGCCTGGACGACCGACTACGAGACCGCGGACCTCATCGACGCGACCGAGGCTCACTTCGTCCTCATCACCGACAAGGAGGCCGCCGAGGACCCGATGGGCATCGATCCACGCCCCTACGCCGACCGCGAGCACGCCGTCGCCTTCCTCGAGGGATGGGAGGCCGAAGACCTATCGCCGGACGAGGACATCATCGTCGGATTAGACGACGTCGACCTCGAGTTGGTGTCGATCTACCGCGGCACGCGGCTTCCCGACGAGCCGCCGGAGTAACGTTCCGGCCGCTTTCGGTACCCGTTTGCCTCAGCGGACGAATGTGAGACGACGTGACCGTCGACCTCGAGGCCGCGCCGCTGGTCGCGCTCGCCGTCGCGGTGTTCGCGACGAGCACCAGCGCGATCCTAGTTCGGTGGAGCGCGGCCCCGAGTTCCGTCGCGGCCTTCTACCGGGTGCTCTTCACGACCGTACTGGTCACACCGATCGCCGTAACCCGTCACCGCGCGGCCTTCGCACGGCTCTCGCGTCGCGACCTCGCGGGCGCCGTCGTCGCCGGCGTCGCGCTGGCGGTCCACTTCGCGGCCTGGTTCGAGAGCCTCGATCACACGAGCGTCGCCGCGAGCGTGACGCTCGTCCAGAGCCAACCGATATTCGTGGCGCTCGGCGCGGGCCTCCTCTTAGGCGAGCGGATCGGCCGCGCGACGGTGGCGGGAATCGCCGTCGCGATCGGCGGCGCAGCCGCGATGTCGCTCGGGAGTACCGGGCCCGCGGCGCTCTCCGACGGAACGCTGTACGGGAACGCCCTCGCCGTACTGGGCGCGGTGACCGTCGCCGGCTACGTGCTGGCCGGCCGCTCGATCCGCCAGCGCGTCCCGCTGTTTCCCTACGTGACCGTCGTCTACGGTGCCTGCGTGATCGTCCTGTTCCTCCTCGTCGGCGCGCAGGGCCACCCCTACGTCGGCTACCCCGCCCGCGAGTGGCTGCTCTTTCTCGGGCTGGCCGTCGGTCCGGGCGTCCTCGGCCACACGGTGAGCAACTGGGTCCTCGAGCACCTCGAGTCGGTCGTCGTCAGCGTGGCCTGGCTGGGCGAGCCGGTGGGTGCGACCCTGCTCGCGTTCGTCCTGCTCGCGGAGGTCCCCGACGCGATCACGGTCGTCGGCGGCGTCGTCGTGATCGCGGGGGTCGCCGTGACGACGCTCGAGCGAGAGCGCAGTGACGAACCGAGGGACCGCTGAACTCGCTCGGGCGTCGACAGATAGCGGACGGTTCGTGACAGTGACCGTGGATATTCGTCCCACTTTGATTACGGACGAAATTGAAGTGTGACACGGTGCCAATGGACAACCAGGAGCTGACGGACTTCCTGATACTGCGAGCGCTCGACGAACCGATCACGCAGAACGAACTCGAGGACGCGGGCGAGCAGTCCGGCGAGGCCCTCCGAGAATTACGCGACGAGGGGGCCGGAATCCGCTGGGTCGAATCCGAAGTCATGACGAACGAGGAGGGACAGGTGACGGGGACGTTCTGTCACTACCGCGCCGACGGCGAGGAGACGATCCGCGAACACGCCGAGCGCGCCGGCCTCCCTGCGACACGGATCGATCGGCGCGGCGAGCCCCTTGAGGGCGAGTAACGGCGTGTGACGAGTCCCCGAGTGCACGACTCGACGGTGAACTCGCCGACCGCCTCGCGCCGTGGGGACGGACGATCGGACGTCGCCGTCCATCGCGACCGGGGGTAGCCGGGACCGGTTCTCGGCTACCGGGTTCGGCTGTGGCGTGTGACGTCGTATCGCACGTGTTAGCGTCTCTGGATAGAGTCCCCATCGCGCTATCGAACGTGGAAGTATCTGCCTCTCGAACTCGTCCGCTTACCGAACGGAGAGATCCGATCCGCCGCGTTGCTCGGAGAACTCGAGTTCGATTTCGAGTTCGCGGTCGCGCTGGCCCGTGAATTCGATCTCGACCTCGATCGGGGTCCGGTACTCGAAGGGGATCTCCCACGTCGATCCCGCGACCGTCACCGTCGTCTCGGCCTCGAGCTGATCGGCGAGTTCCCGGAGAAACGAGGCCGTTTCCTCCCGTGAGAGGTATACTTCGCGTTCGAAGAAACCGTCCGTGATCGTTCGTCGTTCGCGATCGCGGTCCTCGGGGAGCGTCACTCGATCAGACATGGTATCGAATACCACGAGCGGCGGCATAAATCTGGACCAACCTCCTTCAGAGACTGTATGTAAGGGGACCGTACCTGCGAAATCCTTCTCCCTCCGGCCGCCCACTGTGTGTACATGTCACTGATCGAGGTGCTGGGGAACGGAACGCGACTCGAGATCCTTCGCGAACTCTCGCGGGGGCCGAAGTACGTCTCCGAACTCGCCGAGAGAGTCGGGATGGACGGGAAGAGTGCCGTCCACCACCTATCGACGCTCGAGGACGCCGAACTGGTCGAGTGGTACATGCGGGGTAACCGCAAATACTATCGACTCACCAGCGCCCTCGAGTTGCGAATCGCGCCGCCGCCGGAACGGCAGTTCGTGCTTCAGGCTGACGAGGTCGACGCGTCGGATACGACGGATCGGTGAACGATTCCGGAGACCGGTAGCCGGTGAACTGTAGCGGCCGAGACCGTCACCGCCGCGCCGGGGTGGCTCGATGACCGTTCAGGTGCGCACTTTCGCGACTGGCAGCGCTTCGAGAGTGCTCCCCGATCGATACGGAACCGTCTCACGCTCGCTACTGTCGGCGAGATCCGACCGGTTACTTAGTATGACGCCGACCGTGATAGCTGGTATCGTATGTCACGAAACGGCGCAATCCCCGTCACCGTCGTCAGCGGCTACCTCGGCGCGGGAAAGACGACGCTGATCAATCACGTGCTGTCGAATCCGGGAGACCGGCGGGTAGCGGTGATCGTCAACGACATGGGCGAGATAAACGTCGACGCGGAACTCATCGCGCGAGAAAACGACGACGAGGGGATCGTGGACCTCTCGAACGGCTGTATCTGTTGTCGGTTACAGGGGGATCTCCTCGACGAAGCGGCACGGCTGGCGGACAGCCGCGCGTTCGACTACCTGCTGGTCGAGTCCTCGGGGATCAGCGAGCCGATTCCCGTCGCGCAGGTGTTCACCGACGGGACGGACGAGAGCGACGTGGATCCGACGACCCTGTTTCGGCTGGACACGATGGTGACCGTGCTCGACACGTACGGGTTCTGGAAGGAGTTCGACGCCGGGGAGCACCTTCCTGAGGGCGCCCAGCCCGATACCGACCGACCGCTGAGCGAGGTCCTCGTGGAGGGGATCGAGTTCTGCGACGTCTTACTGCTCAATAAGTCCGATATGGTCCCCGAGGACGTCCTCGAGGAGATCGAAGCCGTCGTCGAGACCCTCCAGCCGCGGGCGAAACGACTCCGAACGACCTACTGTGAGGTGGATCCGGACGTCGTCCTCGACACCGGTCGGTTCGACCTCGAGACGGCGAAGCGGTCTCAGGGGTGGAAACGTCACCTTCGCGAGGCGGGACACGATCACGGAGACCAGACGCACGCCCCCGACGCGGGACGGAGTGCCGCCGAAATGCACGGCGTCTCGTCGTTCGTCTTCCGGTCCGATCGACCGGTCCACCCAGAGCGACTCGCCGCCTGGCTCGAGGACTGGGACGGCGCGATCGTCCGCGCCAAGGGCGTCTGCTACGTCGCGAACCGCGACGAGGTGATCGGCATCAGCCAGGCCGGTCCGTCCGTCAGGGCCGGCCCGATCGGCGAGTGGCGGCCCGACGACGACCGTCGCACGCAGCTCGTGTTCATCGGCCGAGAGATGAACGAGGAGCGAATTCGCGAGGAACTCGAGGCATGTCTGGTCGCGGATGAGGGAGCGGCGGAGACGGACGCGATGGGCGATCCGTTCCCGCTGTAGCCGCTACGGTTCCGACGGCTCCAGTTGCTCACTGAGTTCGTCCCAGGACTCGTGAAAGCCGTGGGTCGACCGATCCGTCGTCCGGTCGGGAAGGGCGTCCTGATAGACGTCGTCGTACTCGAGCAGCCGCGTCCAGCCGTCGTGCAGGGAGTAGCTGCAGTACTGGCACATGTATCGGACTACGTCGGTCGACGGGATATCCGTTTCTCCGTTCGAGGCTCGGTCCATCGTCCCGGTCGGCGATCGATATTCACTCGAATCGGTCGCAAGCGACAGGGCGAAGTCGCGGCGGCATCGAACGCGAGTGACCGCCGGCGGAGCCGACAGCGCGATGCGGTCACGAGGGAACGACGATGAGCACGAATCGGAAGGGCGGATACGTCCGTAGCGCGTCCGAGACGGTCGAACGGGAGTGCGAGCACTGTGAGTGGCACGCGGTCGCGGACTCCTACCCGACACTGATCGAACGGTATCAGGATCACCTCCGCGACGAACACCCGATGGCGTGGGTGCGGAGCTGACGGCGGGACGCGAGCGCTGACCGCGGCGCAGGCGCGGCTCGGTCGGTCGAGACCGCGGCGACCGACCGAACCCGACGGCGCGAGGGCTACGGCTCGAGCAGAACCTTGATGACGCCTTCCTCGCGTTCGTCGAACTTCTCGTACATCTCCGGGGCGCGATCGAGGTCGACGCGGTGGGAGACGACCCAACTGGGGTCGGCGCGTCCCTCGATGATCATGTCGCGCAGCTGTCGATTGTACTCCTTGACGTTCGTCTGGCCGGTACCCAGCTTCTGTCCCTTCTCGAAGAGCTTGCCGAAGTCGATACCGAGTCGTCCCTGGGCCGCCATCTCGTCGGGCGCGCCGGGGTCCGACGGGACGTACAGTCCCGGGATACCGAGCTCGCCGGTCGGCCGAACGGTTTGGATGAGCTGGTTGATCACGACTGCCGGGTTTTCCCGGGCCGGGTCGTAGGCGTCGTCGGTCGGATCCGTCTCGGGGTCGATCGCTTGATAACCGACCGCGTCGACGCCGTTGTCGACGCCCCCGCCGTGCAGGTCTTTGATCTGTTCGACGGGATCGCTCTCCTCGAAGTTGATCGGACGCGCGTCACAGTGGTCCTCGGCCAGCTCGAGACGGCTCTCCACCCGGTCGACGATGTAGATCTCCGACGCGCCCTGGATCTTGGCGCTGTAGGCGGCCATGAGGCCGACGGGACCGGCCCCGAAGATCGCGATCGATTCGCCGGGCTGCAGGTTCGCCAGTCGGGTCCCGTGCCACCCCGTCGGGAAGATGTCCGCGAGGAGGGCGAAGGCGTCCTCGTGTTCGTCACCCTCCGGCAGCTTCAGCGCGTTGAAGTCGGCATAGGGTACCCGGAGTTTCTCGGCCTGGCCACCCTTGTACGGCCCCATCGCGACGTATCCGTACGCGCCGCCGGCGAAGCCGGGATTGACGTTGGTACAGAACCCGGTATAGCCGTTCTCGCAGTTCCGGCAGAACCCGCAGGCAACGTTGAACGGCATCACGACGCGGTCGCCCTCCTCGAGCGACGTGACGGCGTCGCCGGTCTCGATCACGTTGCCCATGTTCTCGTGACCGAAGACGATCCCCGGATCGGCCGAGGTTCGCCCCTCGTACATGTGGAGGTCCGATCCACAGATACACGTCGTCGTGATATCGACGATGATGTCGTTCTCGTGTTCGATCTCGGGCTCGTCGACCTCCTCGACGGCTACGTCGTGCGGTCCCTGGTAGACGACGGCGTCCATTGACATTAAGTATCACACCTCGATGAACGGACCACGAACTTCGATGTAAACCTTCGCGTGGTCGGCGCGCTCGAGTACGATCATTTAACACCCGTTTGTTCCGAGTGGAAAACGTACCGGAACGGACGATTCTGGATTCGACTGGAGCGTCCGATCGACCGTCCAGTCTCGTTCGCCGGCGGCGCACGACTGCCGTCACGAGACGGTCCCGCATCTCGCGAGGGGAAACGAACAACTGCCGGCGAGAGCGACAGTTCAGCCGATTGATTTCGCACCTATCAGAGATGGTATATGGTTGTATTTTCGCAGAAGGTATTTATCACTCTCCGTGGTGTGGCACTCTATCGCATGGTCGATTCAGTACAGCTCGACACGGCGAAGGAAGTCATCGACGCGGCAGAGCAGCGAGCGGAAGAGATCGACAATCCGATGGTGATCGCGGTCGCGAACTCGGAGGGTAACCTCGTCGCCCAACACCGGATGGACGGCGCGTGGCTCGCGTCGGTCGATATCTCGCGGAACAAGGCCTACACGGCGGCCGCACTGGATATGCCGACGCACGAACTGGCCGATCCGACCCGGCCGGGCGAGTCGCTGTACGGTCTGCAGAATACCAACCAGGGACGGATGGTCATCTTCGGCGGCGGATACCCGCTGATGCGAGACGGTGACATTGTCGGAGCGATCGGCGTCAGCGGCGGCGCGGTCGAGCAGGACATGGACGTCGCGGAGTCGGGAGTCGACAGATTCGAAGCGCACTCGCCGTAACGAGCCGTCGGCGTTCGCCGTCCGTCACTCTCCGACTCGAATAGCGGCTTTTCGGTTCGAAAACGGACAGGGCTCACCTTCCTCGCGACGGGACAGTCCGCGCGATGACGATCGCTTCGCCGTTCGGTCCGTAAAGCGTGTATAGATTTCCACTGAAATTCCCTCTCCGGGATGTTAGCTATATGTTGGCAGCTAACATGCAGTGGGCCATGGTGGAAGATCTTCTCGAGAGCGCCATCGACGGCCAGGGGCCGTGGTTCGCGTACGTCGTCCTCGTCGTCGGCGCGATCGTGCTCACTTACAGCGTCGAGAAACTCATCAGCTATCTCACCCGATCCGCGATCGGCCTCGGCGTCTCGATCTTCACGCTCGCGATCATCTTCACGGGCTTCGAATTCGACGACACCGTCGTCGCACTGGTGTTCGGTGCGGGCGATCTCGAGCGAGTCGCGCTCGGAACGGCGTTCGGTACCGCGCTCGCGATCACCGGGATCACGCTGGCGGTAGCGGCGATCGTTCGGCCGTTTCCCGTCGAAGTCCCGCGCGATTACCTGCTGATGTTCGTCCTCTCGCCGTTTCTCCTGGTTCCGTTCGTCCTCGCGGGCACGCTCGGCACCGTCCACGGGCTCGTCCTCGTGGCGGTGTTCGTCGTGCTCCTCGGCTACGTCGTCGGCCGGGAGTACCAGCGCGACGTGCCCGTGTTCAGGGACTCGGAGATCGCGGACCGCATCGAGGCCGACGGCGGCGTTCCGATCGACCGACTCGATCTCGCGGACATCGAACGGAGAGCGGTGCTCGAGGAGATTCCCGAGGACCGGTTCGTCACCGGGTCGCGCCACGAAGGGGCCTTCTGGCTCGGACTGTCGCTCCTCGCGCTCGTCGGAGTCGCCGCGGGCGCGCTCCTGCTCGAGGCGAGTTCGCAGGCCATCGTCGCCTCGTGGGGGATCGAGGAGACGGTCTTCGGAGCGACGGTTCTCACGCTGGTCCTGACGGTGGAAAACCTGCTGTTGACGATCGAACCGGTCCGGCGTGGAATCCCCGAGATCGGGATCGGGCACGTCGTCGGCAGCGTGATCTTCTCCGTCACGGCGAACGTCGGCGTGATCGCGTTCGTCGCGGACGTCGTGATTCCGCCGTCCGTACTCGTCTTCCACCTTCCCGCGGTGATCCTCCTGACCGCCGTCGCCGCCGCCGCCATCTCCACCGGGCGTCTCCGGCGGAGACACGGCTACCTACTGGTCGGACTGTACGTCGCGTACTGGATCATCGCGCTCCTCGTCTTCGGTGGCGTCCCGATTCCGGACTGAGTTCGGGTCGCCGACGACCGTTGCGAGGCGGTCGTCTCACAGCGCCGAACGCGGCTTCGGGGATTAAGTTCGCTGGCACCGTTCGGCCACCGTATGAGCGCCGTGGAACTCGTCGGTCTCGCCGCCCTGTTCCTGACGGGCGTCGTGCTCGTCATTTGGTGCGTCGAGATCTTCATCGAGGCCGTCGCCCGGAGCGCCGTCTCGCTCGGTATCTCGGGGTTTTTCCTCGCAGTCGTCCTCGCCGGGATCGACCTCGAGAACGCGATCCTCGGCGTCACGGCGGCGTTCGTCGACCTCCCGACCCTCGCGCTCGGGACGGTGTTCGGCGAGTCGCTGTTCGTCCTCGCGGTCGCCGTCGGCGTCGCGGGACTGGCCGTCCCGTTTCGGATGGCCGTCCCTCGAATCTACCTCTTGCTACTCGTCCTCGTCCCCCTCCCGGCGTTCGCGCTCTCGATCGACGGAACGCTCGACTGGACGGACGGCGCGATCCTGACGGTTCTGTTCGTCCCGCTGCTCGCCGGCATCTTCTGGCACGAGCGACGGTCGGAGACGACGTTCCTGCTCTCGGGCGAGGTCGAGGAGGTCGTCGATCTCGAGGCGGATGGGAAGACGGACGGAGCGGTGAGATCGGTGGCAAACGCGGATGCGGACGCGGAACCCAACGGCGGCGATCGAGCGCCCGCACCCGGCCCCGAACGCGCCGCCGACCGCCGCGCGCATCCCGACCGCGACGTCGATTTCGATCTGGACCTCGACGAGTTCGTCCCCGATCTCGAGGGGAAGAGCGGCCGGTTCAGCCTCGCCGTCGCCGTCCTCGCGATCGTCGGCATGACGGTCGGCTCCGGTCTCACCGTGGTGAGCGCTGAGGGGATCTTCGTGACGCTGGGCATCTCGGGGCTCGCGTTCGGCGCGACGGTGCTCTCGTTCATCGCTTCGATCGAGGAACTGGC
Organism: Natrinema amylolyticum; assembly: GCF_020515625.1. Taxonomy (NCBI): domain Archaea; kingdom Methanobacteriati; phylum Methanobacteriota; class Halobacteria; order Halobacteriales; family Natrialbaceae; genus Natrinema; species Natrinema amylolyticum. The sequence continues at coordinate 671,252 of NZ_JAIWPJ010000002.1, read as the reverse complement.
GCTCACCGTCGAACCGGTCCGACGGGGCCGGGCACACCTCGCCGTGGGGAACGTCGTCGGGAGCACGGTGTTCTACGTGACGGCCAACGTCGGCCTCATCGCGCTGCTGCGCCCCGTCGATACCGCGGGTGCGGTGATGACGGTCCACTGGCCGTTTCTCGCCGCGTGCCTGCTCGTCGTCGCCGGAATGCTCGCTCGCGGTCGCGTGACGCGCGCAGGCGGCGCGGCGCTGATCGTGCTGTACGTCGGGTACTGGATCGCGAATTACGTGTAACGGAGTCCGGCTTCCGCTCGCGAATCAGCGGACGCGCTGTGCGCACCGGAGTCACGCCGAAAAAACGGAACGGCGTCGGACGGCGGATCGGCGTCAGTCGTCGTCGCCCGTCTCGTTGCCGGGGGCCTCGAGCGTCTCGTTGCCGTCCGTCTCGTTGTCGGTCGTCTCGAACGTCTCGTTGCCCTCCGTCTCGTTCCCGGCCGCTTCGAACGTCTCGTTGCCCTCCGTCTCGGCCGTCTCGTTCCCCGCCACGTCAGCCGTTTCGTTGCCGTCCATCTCGGCCGTCTCGTTGCCGCCCATATCGCTCGTCTCGTCGCCAACGGGGGCCGCATCGCCGTCGGCCGCGCCGCCGATGGCGATCTCCCCGACTGCATCGAGTTGCGACTGGTCCAAGTAGACGCCCATCCGCTCGTTCGCGACGAACTCGACGGTCTGGGTTTCGCCCTCCTCGCTGAGGAAGTCCGAGCGGACGTACGTGTTCCACTCGTTGGTGTCGCCGCTACTGGCGATCGCGAGGTTGTGACCGGGCAGTGGTTCGTAGACTCGGTTCTCTCCCTCGGGCTGGAGGCGCCCGATCGCGTTCTCCCACTCGATCGCGTAGGATTCGTCCGCTTCGAGTTCGAGGGTCGGATTCGTCTCGTCGGCGATCGCGTCGGGCTCCTGTCCGACCCACTGGCCATCCTCGAGGCGCATCGAGAAGGTCTCGGCCGGGTCGCCCGGTTCGACGGGGGACAGCGTGACAGTGAGCTCCCGGTCCTCGCCGTCGATCTCGACCGTGTCGGTGACCCGCTCGTAGCCGTACGTCCAGACTTCGAGGTCGTACTCGCCGTCCTCGAGCAGATCGAAGCGGGCGATCGCGGGCGGCTGCGTCTGTTGGCCTTCAACATCGCCGTCGCTTGCGTTGCCGTCAGTTGCGTTACCGTCGGTGGCGTTGCCGTCGGTGGCGTTACCCGGTTCCTGCGATTCCGACTCTTGACTCTGTCCCTCCTCCGCGAACGGATCCGGCCGGCCGGCGAGATTCGAGTACGAGTGCATGTCGTCGAGGTAGACCTCGGCGCCGAGCGGTTCACCGTTCTCGTCTTCGACGTGCACGACGAGTTCCCTGACGTCGCCGGGGTCGATCAGTTCGATCGGACCGCGCATCTGGGCCGGGTGAGGCATGCAGAAGTACTCCTGCATCTCCTCGGTGGCGGTAAACTGGAGGGTAGTGAACTCGCCCTGTTCGGTCACTGTCTCCGTGGCCTCGAGCACCTCGACGTCGTCGTCGAGGGAGTTGCCGGCGGTGATGTTGAAGTTGTGGGTCGAGCCGTCCCCGTTGATCCAGACTACCTCGTGCATTTCGCCTTCGACCAGCTGCAGCGGCGGGTTGGACTTGCCGTCGATTTCGTGCGGTGCGATACCGAGCCAGCCGCCGACGATACCGGTTAGCGTGAGCGTTCTGGCCGCCTCGTCGTTCTGGGAGACGGGCATCGGGAAGTCGAACGCGTCGCGATAGGCGCCCGCCTCGCCGGAGATCGCGGCTATGCTCGTGAGCGCCGCTGTTCCCTTCAGCACGCCGCGACGGGAAACGTCGTCGGATGAGTCGTGTTCGTTGGACATGGTTGGATTGGTGCTGTGGTTGGTTCAGGCTTCCATCGAGAACACGGCGAGCGTGTCGCCGCGGGTTCCCTGTCGGAGCCAGCCGCTGCCGCCGACCTGCACGGCGACGTACTGCTTCTCCTCGCCAGGGTCGTACCAGCTCATCGGCGAGGCGCTGATCGGGACGTCGAACTCGTACTCCCAGAGGCGCTCGCCGCTCTCGCCGTCGTACGCGACGAGGTTCCCGTTCTGGGTCCCGTTGAAGACCAGTCCGGTCGCCGTCGACATCGAGCCGCCCCACATGTAGAACTCGTCCTCGCTCTCGATCCACTCGCGCCAGACGCGCTCGCCCGTCGCGGGATCGACGGCGGCGAAGGCGGTGATGTTCTCGTTCCACTCGTCGGGCATCTCCGAGGCCGGATCGTCCAGCCCGCCGCCCCAGTAGGGGTTGCCCTCGCTGTACTCCTCGTACCGCCAGTAGAGGTCCTGCGGGAAGTTCTGGTGGACGACGTAGACGTACCCGGTCTCGGGATTGTACGACGGCGGCTGCCAGTCGTTGCCACCCGGCGCACCGGGAACGAACGGGATCCGCTCGTCGGCGCTGATGTGGGGGATCATCTCCCACATATTGATGTGCTGGCAGATTTCCTCGCTGCGCTCGTGGAGTTGGCCGGACTCGGCGTCCATCATGTAGACCCAGCCGGTCTTGTCGGAGCCGACGACCATCTCCGACGGCCCGTCGTCGACGTCTACGTCGCGCAGCAGCACACGCGGCGCGACCGCGTCGTAGTCCCAGACATCGTGGGGACTGCTCTGGAAGCCCCACTGGAACTCGCCGCTCTCGAGGTCGAGCGAGATCGTACCGCAGGTCGGGAAGTTCGGCCCCGGCCGCACCGTCCCGTCGAAGTCCGGTCCGGGGTTCGCGACCGCCGTGTAGAGGACTTCCCGCTCCTCGTCGATCGTGGGTGTCATCCAGGTCGTGCCACAGCCGTGCTCGCGACTCGCACCGACCCACTCGTCTTCCGGGAGCGTATCAGTTTTCCACTGCATCTCGCCGCTCTCCGCGTCGAGCGCGGTGACGAATCCGAGGACGCCGTACTCGCCGCCGGCGCTGCCCGTATATATCGTGCCGTCCCGGATTACCGGTGCCCACGTCGCCGAGTAGCCGACCTCGTGGTCGGCCGTGCTCGTGTACCAGACCTCCTCGCCGGTGTACCGGTCCAGCGCGACGACGCCCGAGTCGAGCGTCGTCATATACACCTTGTCACCGTAGACGGCGGCCCCGCGATTGTTGTCGTCGCAACACAGTTCGACCCCCATCGGGACCGCATAGGTGTAGCTCCAGAGGACCTCCCCCTCGCGGGGGTCGATCGCCTTCATGTGGTTCGGTCCGTTCGTCTGGTACATGACCGGCGGGTCGCCCGGAATCACGATCGGCGTCCCCTCCATGCTCGAGCCCGTCCCGACCGACATCTCGTACTCGAGATCGAGGTCGGAGACGTTCTCGGGGGTGATGACGTCGGCGGTCGTGGCCCGGTGTTGTTCGTAGTTCCCGCCGTACATGAGCCACGACTCGGGATCGTCCCCAGTGTTGCTCAGCATCTCCTGGTCGACATCGCCTTCCGGAATCCGGTCGGTGTCGTGCTGTTCGGTGATCGATTCCTCTGGCCCGCCGACTAGCGTATAGCCGTCTTCGATCTCTCTGAGTTCGATGTCTCGTGCGGCCTGAACGGCCTTGTCGTTGCGTAGTGCCATGCGTGATCACCTCAGTTCGCTCGGCGCGCGCATCTCGTCAGTAATGTAGAACACGGAGTGGAGCAGTTCCTCCTGGCTGACGATCTGGACGGCCGAGCCCGCAGTGAGCGCCGCTGTCAGTTGTTCGTCCGTCAGCTGTCCGTCGCCGGCGAGATCGCAGGCGGCGGTCGCCGAGACGAAGAGACCGCCCAGCATCGCCTTGACGTACCTGACCGCGTCGTCGAGGATCTCGTCGGTGATCATCACTTCGTTTTGCCAGAGGTGCCTATCGAGTCCCTGAATCCACAGCAGTGCCCCGCCCATCGCGCGCTGGTGGAGCGGCGGGACGTTCGCCGTGTCGAACTCGACGCCATCGGGGATCTGATTCGACGGAACCCATCGAGCGAGTCGCTCGTCGTTGTTCGCGACGTCGATCAGTAACGACGTCTTCTCCGATTCCTCGAAACCGACGTCATCGAGCGCCGACGACAGCGGATCCGCCAAAACCAGTTCGCGCGTCGTCGTCTCGATGTGGTCCGCCGTGAACCGCGGCAGGTTCTCGTCGAGACTCTCGAAGAACCCGACCTCGAGTAAGTGGTTATAGAGCCGCCAGCCCGGCGCTGCAGCCGCTGTATACGGTCCCGTTTCCCCGTCGGGGACGCCGGCATCGCGAACGGTCGGCAAGCGACCGATTTCGGCCGCGACGTTCTCGCGTTCCCGCTCGAGCAAGTCGTGATCGAGCTGTCCGGCCAGATCGGTCCGAATCGCTTCGCCCCTCGAGGCGAATCTCGATTCGGTCCGCGGTTCGATCTGGCCTGCGAGTAGCTCCCACGTTACCTCCCCGCCGTCCGGCGCATCGACGCCGAGCGTTGTCGCCAGATCGCGGTGGTCCGCGACCGTCGTGTTCGATATGGTGAGTGTTTGATCCATGTTGACACCACGCATAGTACGCCACTATCGCATTTGATAATGCTTATCAATGATATCCGGGGATATACGTAATATCTAAATGTAATTGGGTAAAGTATAAATGAATGTCTACCCACTATCGATCAGAAGTAGGAGAATGTAACGTTCGCATAGTGCAGTCCGTCTCGCGGACCCGATACTCAGGTCCGTCGTCCGTTTTAAACCGACTACCCGACCGTAGTGGTACCCTTATGACCAATGGCGTCGATAGGTAACACGACACACAATGCGCTCGCGGTCCCTCTGGGTACTCGACGAGGAGGACGACCCGCTCGTCCGTCGGCTCGCGGCCGGACTCGGCCGGACGCCGGCACGACTCCTCGCGTACCTGCTGTTGCGGACTGATCGCGAGGACGATCCGACGACGAGCGTCCATCTCCAGATCGGCACGGGAGTGGATCGAACGACGGTCAACGAGGCGGTGACGCGACTCGAGGACCGCGATCTGGTCGAACGGACGACCGTTCGACCGGCGGGTTCCGACGGCGGGCGGCCGCGAACGGCGTGGCTGCCGACCGCCGACATCCGAGGGACGCTCGAGGAAACGTACGACGGACACGCCGAGGCGTTGCTCGATCTCGCCGACGCGCTCCGGGAACCCGAGTCGACGGGGCAACGAGCGCGAAGTACCGGCTCGTCGCCGTCCCCGCCGCTCGAGGTCGCCCTGAGTTGGCGGTCGAACGCCCTTCACCTGCCGTTCCACGCGGCGATCGCGGCGGCGTGGTACGACGCGTTCGACGTAGACGTCCGGCTCAGTCACTGTGACGGGTCGCGACGCGCGCTCGAGCGCGTCGCGTCGGGGTCGGCGGATCTCGCTGTCGTCGGTGCCGCGACGGTCGTCCGCGCGCGGGCCGCGGACGAGCCGGTCGTCCCGGTCGCGGTGTGCTACCAGCGGGCGATGACCGTCCTCTACACCGTCCGCGAGGTGTTCGGCGAGCCGCTGCGGAGCGTCGAGCAGCTCGAGGGCCGCCGGATCGGTATGCCGCCCGACTCCGAGACGCGGCTGCTCGGGCAGCTCTTCCTCTCTCAGACGACGTTCGCCGACGACAGCCGGATCGTCGACACGAACGGCGAAGAGCGAACCGCACTCCGAGAGGGTGACGCCGACGTGGTAACCGGATCGTTCGCGGACCCACTGGAGTTGGAACGCCAGGGGCTGACCGTCGACGTCATGGCGCTCACCGATCACTTTCCGATCTACGGGCCGACGATCGTCGTTCACGAACGAACGCTCGAGGCGCAGTCGTCGGCGCTCAGGGGCGTTCTGGCGGGCACGACCGGCGGCTGGGCCGAGGCGCGTCTCGATCCCGGACCGGCGGCCGAGCGAATCGCGGCGGAGCGCGACGAGCCGCCGGATCGGATCCGACGGACCTTCGAACGGGCCGCGGCGGAGTTCGGTGAGCGCGACGCCGTCCGCGAACAGGGATGGGGCTGGCACCGGCCGGAGATGTGGGATCGCCTCCGGACGGCCCTCGAGCAGGGAGCGTTGCTCCGTGATACCGCGTGATCGAGCTCGAAAACGTCTCGGTGGCGTTCGACGATTTCACCGCGCTCGCGGACGTCGATCTCCGGATCGAGGACGGCGAGTTCGTCACGGTCGTCGGTCCGTCGGGCTGTGGGAAGACGACGCTGTTGCGGACGATCGGCGGACTGCAGGAACCGACGACCGGCCGCGTTCGCATCGACGGGCGACCGCCGCCGGTCGCGCAAGCGGCCGCCGACGTCGGCTTCGTCTTCCAACAGCACGCGCTGTTCCCCTGGAAGAGCGCGCTCGAGAACGTCACGTTCCTCCGGAAGCTGGCCGGAGACGCGCCGAACGAGGCGGACGCACGGGAACTGCTGCGGTCGATGGGGCTCGAGGGGTTCGAAGACGCGCGCCCCGAAGCGCTCTCCGGCGGGATGAAACAGCGGGTCGCCATCGCTCGAGCGCTGCACCTCGGTGCGGACGTCCTCCTGATGGACGAACCGTTCGGGGAACTCGACGAAATCACGCGCGACGAACTCGGCGTCGAGATCCGTGATCTCTGGCGTCGCGAGCGGAAGACGATCGTCTTCGTCACCCACAGCGTGCCCGAAGCGGTGTTCCTCGCCGACCGCTGTCTCGTCGTCTGCGGCCAGCCGGGCCGGATCGAGGCGCGCTTCGACGTCGAGTTACCCGACCCGCGCGACGCGGACGTGTTCGGCTCGCAATCGTTTCAAACGCAGGTCGCGGCCGTCCGGCGGACCCTCCACGAGGCGCACGACCGATGACGACGAGCGTTCGGACCCTCGCGGGTGACGCGTTCTATCCCCTCTTGGCCCTCGTCGTCGGAACGCTGTGCTGGTGGGGCGTGACGGCCGTCGGCGACGTGCCCTCGTTCGTGTTGCCCCCGCCCACTGCCGTCGCCGCCCGGCTGCTGGGGAACCCGACGCTGTACGCTCGGAACGCCGCGTACACGCTCGAGAAGGTGGTCTGCGGCGGAAGCGCCGGTATCGTCGGCGGCTTCCTCCTGGCGGTGCTCGTCGCGTACCTGCCGCGGGTTCGCACCGCGGTGTACCCGTATCTCGTCGCCGTCAGAGTGGTGCCGACGATCGCCGTCGCGCCCCTGCTACTGATCTATCTCGGCACGGGGACGGCGACTGCGGTCGTCTTCGTCGCCCTCATCGCGTTCTTCCCGCTGGTCCTGAACACGGCGGCGGGACTCGACCGCGCGCCGACGGCGCACCGCGAACTGCTGCGCTCCGTCGACGCCGGGACGCTCGAGCGGATCGTCTTCGTCGATCTCCCGTACGCGCTCCCGGACGTGTTCGCGGGGCTCAAGCAATCGGTGACCCTCGCAGTCGTCGGGAGCGTCGTCGCGGAGTGGGTGATCGCCGACGACGGACTGGGCTTTCTGGTGTTGATGGGGTCGGAGAACGTCCGACCGGACGTGATGCTCGCGGCGCTCGCCGTCTTGTTGCTCGAGGGACTGGTCCTCTACGGCGTCGTCGTTCTCCTCCAGCGATGGGCGTACCGGTGGCTGGGACTGGGATCGACGGCCGGCCGATGACTGCGCGAGACAGTCCGCCGAGGCGACGCCGGCGGTCACGGGTCCGGTGCCGCCCAGAGCAGCCGTTCGACGGCGACCGGAACGAGGTAGAATCCGATCCCGAGCCCGGAGAGGACGATGAGGGCGGCGTATAGCTCGGCCGTTCGCAGGTACGTCGCGGTCTCGAACACGCGGTACCCGAGCCCGGCGTCGTACGTGACGAACTCGGCGACGACGCTCCCGACGACGCTGAGCGTCGCCGCGATCTTGGTCCCCGCGACGACGCTCGGGGCGGCCGCTGGGACGCGTATCCGGAGAAATGTCTCCACACGCGTCGCCCCGACTGACGCAGCGAGGTCGAGATACGCCGTCGGTGTGGTCCGGAGCCCGTCGAGCGTCGCGATCGTCATCGGAAACACCGTCAGCGTCGCGACGAGCGTCGCTCGAGCGGGGACGCCGCGACCGAGCCAGAGGAACAACAGCGGCGCGACGGCGATCAACGGGGCGATCCGCAACGCGACGACGTAGGGGAGCAGCGTCCGCGTCGCCGTCCGCGACCACGTCATCGCGAACGCGAGCGCGACGCCGACGCCGCCGCCGGCGACCAGCCCCGCCGCGGCGGTGATCCCGGTGACGAGCGCGTCGTCGAGCAACAGCGGGTACGTCTCGGCCAGCGCCGTCGCGACGTCGATCGGCGACGGGAGAATCAGCGTCGGCACGTCGGTGACGACGATGGTCGCGTGCCACGCGACAAGCAGGACTGCGAAGACGGTGGCCGGTGGCACCGCTCGCTTGCCCACGGTGAGGGTCCGATCGTAAACCGCCCGCCAGGGCACGGCCGAGGACGTCCGGAGCCGACGATGTGAATCGCGCTGCCCGTCGGTCATCGATCGCGCTCCGTCCTGGTTTCGGTCCCACCGGGTCCGTGGCTCACCCGCGTGCGCTCGTCACGACACGCCGCTCGAGGGCGATTACGCCCCGACGAGATCGGCGTAGTCAGCGATGTACTCGGACTCATCGTCGAGGTACTCGTTCGTCCACACCGACGCCGGATCGACGTCGTTTTCGAAGACGTCGGCCGCCGCGAGCGTCTCGTACGTCTCCGCCCACGGTTCCGACTCGCTCGCCCCCCAGCCGCGGTCGCGCACGGCGTCCGAGAGCATGTACTCGGTGGACATCCGGTCCCACTTCTCGAGCTGGTTCGCCCGGACCTCCTCGAGTTCCGGCTGGACCGAGACGAGCGCGTCGATCGCGTCCGCGGGATTGTCGCTCGCCCAGACCGCACCCCTGGCCGTCGCGCGGAGGAACGACCGGACGGCGGTCTCGTTCTCCCCGGCGAACCCCTCGTCGACGGCCACGAGGTGGCCGTACGATCGGATCGTCTCGTCGATCGACAGGACGTCGATCTCGGCACCCTGCTGTTCGGCGTCGACGACGTCACCGAAGACCCCACCGGCGGCGTCGAGATCGCCCGCGAGCAACTGCTGGACGGTGTCGAAGCCGGCGTCGACGTATTCGACGCTCTCGAGGACGCCGTGACGGGCGAGATACGCCCGCGTCATCTCGCGGACCATGCCGGGACCGCTGCCGACGGTCGCCCCCTCGAGCTGTTCGGGGTCGGTCAGTTCGCCGAACTCGTCCCGATCGGCGAAGACGACGGTCGGGTTTCGCTGCATGACGACCGCCGCACAGCGGGGCGAGAGCCCGCGACTGTTGACGTTGAGCAGCTGGTCGGCGCTCGAGACGGCGAACTCGACGTTACCGAGGGCGACCTGATTCGCGGCGAAGTCGGCGCCGTCGCCGCTCTCGATCGTGACGTCGTCGAACCCCTCCTCCTCGTAGAAACCGTTCTCTCGAGCCGCGACGTACGGCGCGTGCAGCCCGCTGATTCGCCAGTTGAGCAACAGGGTGACGTTGTCGACCGCCGGTCCACCGTCGCTGGCTCCCCCGCTCGCACCGGGGCCGCCGACGCAACCCGCGACGGTTCCGGTACCCGCGAGCGCGAGGAACCGACGCCGGGTGCAGTGATCGCTTGCCATTGGATCCCACGGGCCGGCCTTCCACCGACGCCGAAATAAAGGGATTGTACGTTCGGTTAAGTAGTCAGTCTCGGACGACCGTCTTCGGACGACACGTTATCGGGGCGGCCGGCCGGCGAGAATCGGTTCAGCCGTCGGGACTCTCGGCGGTGGCTGTCGCGACGATTACGAGATATGGGCCGACGCCGTCGCGTTCGATCCGCTCGGAGACGTCGATCCGAAACCCCGCCGCGGAAATCCGGTCTCGCCAGTACCGTTCCGGATCGGCCGAGACGCCCGCCGGAACCAGCGGGAGTTCGAGGACGCCGACCGTTCCGTTCGGTTCGCAGACGCGATGGATTTCGCGAAGCGTCCGGTCCACGGCCGGCCGCTCGAGGTCGTGGAGGACCCGACAGGCGGTGACGACGGGGATCGAACCGGTCGCGAACGGCAACGCTGTCGCGTCGCCGATGATCGGACTCACGGCGAGGCCGGCGCGGGCCCCGTTGCGCCGCGCGAGCGCCGGCCCGTTCCCGAGGATGATTCGATCGTCGAAGACGTCGAGACCGATCACCGTCGATCCGGGCGGCACGTGCCGCGCCAGTCCCACGAGCGAGCGGCCGGTGCCGCAGCCGACGTCGAGGATTCGATCCGCACCGGCGAGCGGCAACCGAACCGCGAGCGCGTCGTACTTGGCGCGCTCGAGCGCCCACGGCGGGGGAGAGAGCAGCCCGCGTAGTACCCCGGCCACGCGGACGCTCGCGCCGATCGTCGCTCCATCAGCGAGGAGTCGACGACGGGGATCGTCGGTCCGCCGCCGAGAGACGGCAGCGAGGACGGCTACGAAGAGCCAGACAGCTATCGATCGGAATCGTCGCCGCCAGTGGTAGATTCCGAAATCGAATCGCGGCGAGGGGAGCGATCGGTCACGAGTCACGAACCGGAACCGAATCGAGACGCGAGGAGCGGGACGACCGTGCCGTCATACGGTCCGCTGTCAGTCATTTCCGGCGCGACCGCGATCCAGCCTGCGGTCGCACCGGTAAATCGTTACAGCAGACCGTATCAGTCGTCGCCCGACGCGGCCACGCCGCCCTCGCTGCTGACGCCGGTGCCGGGGCCGACCTCGATCCCGAGTTCGTCGAGTTTCTCGTCGGGGACGACGCCGTCGACCCAGCCGCGGTAGTCGTAGTACTCTTCTTTCATCTCCTCGAGTTCGCAGTACTCGCCCTCGCTGGCACCCTGGCCGCGGATGCCGTCCTCGAGGAAGCGCTCTGGCAGCGAGTCGTCGCTGCCGTCGAAGCCGTTGAGGTTGTTGTAGTAGCGCTCGAGGTTGTAGACCCGCTCGCCGGCCTCGAGGAGTTCGTCCTCGGTGACGTCGCGGCCGGTCATGCCGTTGTACTGGGCGACGTATTCCTCGATGCCTTCGGCGAATGCGTTGAACTTGCAGATATCGAACGAGTCCGAGATCGCGTGGAGATCCTGGAACTGGGCGGTGAGTTCGCCTTTTCCTTCCCACTCGTAGGGATCGACCTTCTCCGGGATGCCGAGGATCTCCGCGGCAGGGGTGTAGCCACGAAGGTGGCAGGCCCCGCGGTTCGAGGTGGCGTAACCGATGCCCATCCCCTTCATGCAACGGGGATCGTAGGCGGCGATGGTCTCGCCTTTCACGTCCAGTCGGGAGTCGTGCGCGTCGAACGCTTCGCCGATCCGTTCCGCGCCCTCGCCCAGCGTGTGGGCGAGATCGTCCTCGCGGTGGGCGATCCGCTCGATCATGTCGATCATTTGGTCGGGGTCGCCCCAGTCGATGTCTTCGTCGATGTACCCCTTCTCGCTCATCTCCATGGCCATCGCGAGGATATTACCCGTATCGATGGTGTCCATGCCGAAGTCGTTACACCGATCGATCATGACCGCGATCTTGTCGCGATCGTCGTTGGCCGAGTTGGTGCCGAGCGCCCAGGCGGACTCGTACTCGTAGGACTCCATCCGGACGTTCATCTCCTCGCCTTTGTGCATCACGTCGACCTCGACCTCCTTCTTGCAGGCGACCGGACAGGAGTGACAGGTCGGTTCGTCGACGAGGATGTTCTCGCGGACGTTCTCGCCGCTGATGCGCTCGGCGTCGAGGTCGTGCGGTCGGTCCGCTTCGCCCTCGTTGTACGAGTCCCCCGAGGTATAGACGCCGTTTTTCGTCGGGTGACCGTCCATCTCCTCGGTGATGTTCATGAGGACGTTCGTCCCGTACATCGAGAGACCGCCCTCGTTGGGCGCGGTGACTTCCGACTCCTGGATGGCCTGCATCGCCTGCTGGTGGCCCTCCTTGAAGGTCTCCGAATCGGCCGGCTTCGGCATCCTCGTTCCCGATTTGACGACGACCGCCTTGAGCTTCTTCGACCCGGCGACACAGCCCGTGCCGCCGCGCCCGGAGGCGCGGTCGTCTTCGTTCATGATGTTGCCGTATCGGACGAGGTTCTCGCCCGCCGTCCCGATTCCCATGATGCTGAGGTTCTTGCCGTAGGAGCCCTCGACCTCCTCTTCGATGGTGTCTCGCGTCTCGTGGAAGCCCATGCCCCAGAGGTGGGAGGCGTCCCGGAGTTCGACCTCCCCGTCCTCGACGTAGGCGTAGACCGGTTCGTCGGCCTGCCCCTCGAACAGCAGCCCGTCGAAGCCGGCCCACTTGAGCCGGGCACCGGACCAGCCGCCGTGGTGGCTGTCGGTGACGGTCCCGGTCAGCGGCGACTTGGTGCAGATCGCGATTCGGCCGCTCATCGTCACCTGCGTTCCCGACAGCGGGCCGTTCATGAAGGCGAGCAGGTTGTCGGGTCCGAGCGGATCGACGTCAGGCCCCTGATCGAAGACGTACTTCACCCCGAGTCCCCGCGCGCCGATATATTTCTTCGCGTCTTCGTCGTCGATCGACTCGTACGCGACCTCCCCATCGCTGAGATCGATTCGTGCGACGCGGTCCTGGAAACCGCCGAGTTCAGTCATGGTTCCTCTAACTCGGACTCTTGACGGCGAGTTATGTTAATTGTTACCACAAACCAATAATGAGCGACCATTTCGTTCACTATCGTTTCTACGTTTCTGCGATTCGTTTGACTATACAGAGTCACGAATGAGGAAACGGACCCAGCCGGACGGTCTGCGACACGGGACTCGGTTCGGATGGCTGATAAGGGGCGTGATCGGGCTACCGGGTCGACGAGCATGCGCGAGCGAGGACGTTTTTTCACCGTCCGGAGCGTACCGTCACAGCGATCGCCGGTGATCGACATTCCCGACGCGCTCGCACGGCTCGAGCAACCGGAGTACACCGGAGAGAACCGGTGTCTCCCGTGTACGGCAGTAAACGTCGTCATCGCGCTCGCTCTCGCGGCCGCGCTCGGCGTCGCGGTCTCGGCTCTCGCCGGCGCGCTGGCGTTCGCAGCCTCGCTGGCGCTCATCGGCATCCGGGGCTACCTGATTCCGGGCACGCCGACGATCACCCGTCGATACCTTCCCGAGCGCGTGCTCGAGGCCGTCGGCAAATCGACGGAGACGGGCCCGACGATCGAAACGGTCTCACCGGCGGAACTGACGAGCGTCCTGGCCGCCGCCGGTGTCCTGACCGACCAAGGAGACGAGATCCGACTGAGCACTGCCTTCGAAACGCGGTGGGACGATCGACTCGCGAGCGACGGCACGGCGGAACCGAGCACGGATGCGGTCGGATCGATGCTCGGCGCGACCGAGGTCGACCGCCTCGACGAGACGTCGTTCGTCCTCGACGGGCAGAAGCGGGTTCACTGGGAATCGTCCGCAGCGCTCGCAGCGGACGCGGCCGCAGCGCCCGAACTCCGGACGCAGCTCGACGGCTGGACCGAACTCGAGGCCGACGAGCGATGCGACCTCCTGACGGGACTGCGACTGGTACGTGACCGCTGTCCGATCTGTGGCGACCGGGTGACGACGACTGCAGAGCGCCTCGAGCACTGTTGTCGGCGGCCCCGGGTCGGGGTTCAATCCGTCTGTGACGGCTGCGATCGGCCGCTGGTCGAACTCGTCGCGTCCGAGTCGAGCGCCGACCCGTGGCTCGAACTGGCCGGCGTGACGGCGGCGGATCCGGCCTCGAAACCGTAGACGGCCCGCTTCAGTCGTCGCCGGCCGCCGGATCGGCGGTCTCGCCGAGGGATTCGATATCGACGTCGATCTCCGCGGCGGCGGCCTTGTACTCGGGGATCTTCGACCGCTCGTCGAGGACGTGATTCGTGAGCTTGTTCGCCGAGGCGGCCGCGAAGTGCGGCGTCGTCCAGACGACGCCCTCCTTGGTGTCCTCGGTCACGTGGGCCTCGAGCGTGATCTCCCCGCGCCGCGAGCGGAGCCGGACGTACTCGCCGTCCTCGATGCCGTAGCGCTCGGCGTCGGCGGGGTGGACGTCGACGAAGTTCTCCGGCGTCTGCTTGTTGAGCGTCGGCGATCGCGTGCTCATCGTCCCGGTGTTGTAGTGTTCCTCGAGCCGCGCGGTCGTGAGGATCAGCGGGTACTCGTCGTCGGGCGTCTCGGCCGGCGGCTGGTGGGCGACGCCCTCGATCTGGCCGAGGCCGCTCTCGGTGTCGAACTCGTGCTCGTAGAGGAACGGGTCGCCCTCGTCGCCGGGTTCGTAGCAGGGCCAGTGGAGTCCTTCCTCACCGAGCAGGTCGTAGGTCATTCCGTGGTAGCTCGGACAGACCTGCCGGAGCTCTTCGAAGATCTCCTCGGGGTCCTCGAAGTCGAAACCACCGGGGCCAAACAGACGCGTTCCGATCTCGCTCAGTATCTCCCGGTCGTGTTTGGTGTTTTCGTGGACTTTCTCCACGCCGCGCATCCGCTGGACGCGTCGATCGGTGTTGGTGACGGTGCCGCCGCGCTCGGCCCAGGTCGTCGCCGGCAGAATGACGTCGGCGTACTCCGCCGTCTCCGTCGGGAAGATATCTTGCACGACCGTGAACTCGAGGTCCGCGAGCCGTTCGGCGACGGCGTTGGCGTCGGGTTCGCTCATCACCGGGTTCTCGCCCATGATGTAGAGTCCCTTGATCGAGTCGCCGGCCTCGTAGGAGATCTCGACGTTCGTGAGTCCGGGTTCGTCCGGGATTTCGAAGCCCCAGACCTCTTCGACCGACTCGCGGGCCTCGTCGTCATCGACGAGCTGGTAGCCTGGCAGGACGTTCGGCATCGCACCGACGTCGCAGGTCCCCTGGACGTTGTTCTGCCCGCGAAGCGGGTTGACGCCCGTCCCGGGTCGCCCGAGGTTGCCCGTGATCAGCGCCAGGTTGATCTCGTTTTGTACGTTGTCGACGCCGCAGGCGTGCTGGCTCATCCCCATCCCGGTGAAGATGGCCGCGTTGTTCGCCATCGCGTACTTCTCCGCCGCCAGTTCGATCTCCTCGAGCGGGACGCCACACTCCTCGGCGGCCGCTTCTTTATCGAAGTCCTCGAGCGTCTCCTTCAGGTGGTCGAACCCCTCCGTGCGCTCCTCGATGAACTCTTCGTCGATCCAGCCCTCGTCGGGGTTTTCCTCGTGGTTCTCGAGGATCGTCTTGAGGACGATATTGAGGAGCGGAATATCGGTTCCCGGATTCAACTGCAGGTGCTGATGACGATCGGTATCGTCGATCTGGAACGACCGCGTCGTCTTGTTCGCGTGCGGGTCGACTTGGATGACGGTCGCACCCTCGAGGACGGCCTGCCGGAAGTACTGACTGTTCGCGATGGGATGTTGCTCGCCCGGATTCGCCCCCTGAATCCAGAACACGTCGGCCTCCTCGCGGAGGTCTCGCATGCTGTTGGTCATCGCCCCCGCGCCGAGACTCGTCCGCAGCGCCCAGACTGTCGAGGCGTGACACATCCGCGTGCAGTTGTCGACGTTGTTGGTGCCGTAGCGCCGAGCCAGCTTCTGGAGGAGGTAGTTTTCCTCGTTCATCACCTTCGAGGAGCCGAAAAAGCCCATCGCGTCCGGACCGTACTCGTCGCGAATCCGCTCGAGTTCGCCGACGATGTAGTCGTAGGCCTCTTCCCAGGATGCCTCGCGGAATTCCCCGTCTTCTTTGATCAGGGGATCCGTGAGTCGGTCCTCGTGATCGACCACTTCCGTCGCGGCCCCGCCTTTGATGCAGATGCGTCCCTCGTTGACCGGCGCATCGCCCCAGGGCATGAACCGGACGTCGCCGGGCTCCTCGCCCGGTTGCACCGTGATTCCACACCCGACGCCACAGTACGGACAGATCGTCTTGACTGGATCTTGTTGATCGCTGGACATTGTCTAGTGCCTCCAGGTTCTGTACCCGTTAGGCGAAAACAACTACCTGTGCATGCATGAGGTTTTCTACCATGGAACGGTATGTCGTTGCGAGCGACGGATCGACGCCCCACCCGGCGCTGCCGGCGTCGCCGGTGCGAGTTCGCCGTCGGGGAAACGCTGACGGCTATTCGTGCGTACAATTCACACGATGGAGCTCACGCGATCGCTCGTGGAATCACGGGCGAGCGAGTATCGGGAGCGAGAACCCCTGTACCCCGTCGAGCGGGAACAGCTCGAGACGCTCCCGACAGTGTTCGAAACGGGCGAGTACGGCCGCCGTGACGCGGCCTGGGTCGTCAGGTGGTACTATCGGCGATTCCTCGGGGAGTATCCCGACGACGAGCGACGGGAGGCCGAGGAGCGTTTTCGGAGCAACGATTTCGAGGCCGTCCGAAACGCCGTCGCCGACGCCGTCGACGCGAGCGACGCCGCTGCGGGAATCGACCGCCTGACTGACCTCCGGGCCGTCGATGTCCCCGTCGCTTCGGCGTTTCTCATGTTCATCGACCCCGAGGAGTACGTCGTCGTCGGTCCCCGCGAGTGGTCGACGCTCCGGGAATCGGACGACCCCACTCAATCATACCCGGATCCGCCGTCGATTTCGCAGTACGAAACCTATCTGGAGCGCTGCCGTTCGCTCGCAGCCCGCTTCGACTGCGATCTGTGGACGGTGTATCGGGCGCTCTGGCGGCTATCGGAATACGCGACCGAGTAGGGCCACGACTCGAGTGTTCGACCAGAAGTTTTTGGTATCGCTGGACGAACGGTCGACCATGAACCGCGAAAACGGCCGAGACGGGCGCACGGGCGTCGTCCTCGCAGGCGGTCACTCGACCCGCTTCGGCGATGACGACAAGGCCGTCGCCGACCTCGCCGGGACACCGATGATCCGCCGCGTCGCCGACCGGATCGAGCCCGTCGTCGACGACCTGGTCGTCAACTGCCGCGAAGCGCAGGTCCCGACGATCCGCGAGGCACTCGAGGGCGGATCCGACGCCTCGTTCGCGGTCGATCCGATCCCCGACCGCGGGCCGATGGCGGGGATCATGACCGGGCTTCGAGCGGCCGCGGGCGAGTACGCCCTCGTCGTCGCCTGCGACATGCCCTTCGTCGACCCCGACCTCGTCGATCACCTCTTCGACCGAGCATCGGGCCACGAGGCCGCGGTCCCGCGGCTCGACGACCAGTGGTTCCAGACCACCCAGGCCGTCTACCGGGCTGCGCCGATGATCGACGCCTGTGAGCGCGCTCTCGAGCGCGACGAGAGGCGGATCGTCGAGCCCCTGCTGGACCTCGACTACGTCGTCCTCGACGAGGACGAAATTCGCGAGTACGCGGCCCTCGAGACCTTCGAGAACGTCAATACCCGCGAGGAATTCGAGGCGGCAGTCGAGCGACTCGAGTAACGGTCGGCCGTCGGTTACGGCGACTCTCGGGAGAGAAACGGAGATACGGCGGAGACGGACGCATCGACTCCGCGGTCGGATCGGGGGTCGGATCCGCGGTCGGGAACAGAATCAGCAGCCCCGGACGCTATAACGTCTGCATACCGTCCCGGGGACCGCGTCACTCACGCCACGCTCGAGGCGGCGTAATCGACGATCTCCTCTTCGGCGGCCTGGGTCTTCATCGCCTCCCAGTCCTCGAAGTCCGTCATGTCCGCGACGTAGGTATCGAGTCGCCGGCCGCGCACGTGCCGGATGTTCCGCGAGTCCTCGAGCGACCACGGACTCGCCTCGCAAAACGCGGTAAACGAGTCGAACTGCGTGTGGTCGCGCATGAACGATTCGGAGAAGAAGTCGTCCGATCTCACCCGCGTCCCCGCTTGTAGCGTCCCGATTCGGGCTACCGCCGTCTGGAGGCGCCCCTCGAGGTCCACCAGGTCGCCGGTCCGAAGGTCCATACTAGCACGCCACAGTTCGGGACTTATAAGCGCCCGGCCGGTCTGGACCGGCCCGCCCTTCGCCGCCGGACCGATATCTGGCCGACTCCCGACCGGTCAGAGCTCGAGAACGTCTCGCGCTTGCGACGGCGTCGCGACTTCGCGGCCCAGTTCTTCGGCCGTGCGGACGACTCGTTCGACCAGTTGCGCGTTGCTCTCGGCGATTTCCCCCCGCCGATAGTAGACGTTGTCCTCGAGCCCCACGCGGACGTGACCGCCGAAGAGCAGTCCCATCGTCGCGAACGGCAACTGATGACGGCCAAAGCCGAGCGTATTGAACAGCGCTCCCTCGGGGAGGTTGTCGATCGCGTTCAGGAAGTTCCGCGGCCGCGGCGGGGTCAGCGTGCCGGGCCCGAAGATCAGCGTCGCGTAGACCGGCTCGGCGAGGTCGCGGCGCTCGAGCAGTCCGTGAACCTCGTTGATGTGGCCGTTGTTGAACACCTCGAGTTCGGGCTTGATCCCTCGTTCGACCATCTCCTCGTGGAGGGAGTCGACCAGCCCGCGGGTGTTCTCGCTCGTGAGGTGCTCGTAGCGGTTCAGCGGGCCCATATCGAGCGAGGCCATCTCCGGGGCGGGATCGGTTCGCAGCGGCAGATGCCGGTCCTCGTCCGGCGCACCCGTTCCGCCGGTGGAGTGCTGGATGATCACGTCGTCCGCGTACCGGCGGATGGCGTCGTCGATCTCCTGAAACCGCTCGGTTGCGAACGTCCGTTCACCGTTCGGCCGGCGCGCGTGGACGTGGACGACGGACGCCCCGGCGGCCTCCGCCTCGGCCGCCGCCTTTCCGATTTCCTCCGGCGTCTCGGGGAGATGGGGGGTCGTCTCCTTGCCGTGGACGCCGCCGGTCAGCGCCGCCGTGACGACGACCGGCTCGCCGTCGAGGAACTCCCGGTAGGTCACGCGTCCTCACCCGCCGTTCCCTCCGCGTCCGCCGTTCGGCCGCCGCTGCCCGCGGTCTCCGCGTCGTCGGCGTGCTCGCGGTAGATCTCGCAGTCGCGGTCGTGGACGAGGTCGTAGCGGTCGTTGCAGATGTCGGCCCGCATCGGCTGAACGAACCGGTCGGCCGCCGTGCAGTATGCGCGCGCCTCGTCGAACGGATCGCGGTCGGGATCGTCCGACCCGTCCCTGTATTCCAGGTATGGACAGCCCATACCCCTCGTTACGTCCGCGGGGTGTTAACAGTCGTTGCCGCCTCGTTCGGTCAAGTCGCGCCTCGAGTCGCAGAAACGCGGAGCCGACCGCGGTCGGTCCGGGCGGTAACCCGCGCGTCACCGGGTGACGCGGCCGCGAGCAAAGGATTCAAGCAGTGGGTCCTTAGGGACGATCATGTCACCGAACACGCCCGGACTCCACCACGTCACGGCCATCGCCGGCGACCCGCAGGAAAACGCCGACTTCTACGTCGGTACGCTCGGACTGCGGTTCGTCAAGCGGACCGTCAACCACGACGATACGGGCACCTATCACTTCTACTTCGGCGACGGCGAGGGCTCGCCCGGCACGAACATCACCTTCTTCCCGTGGACCGAGCAGGGTCGTCAGGGCCGGTTCGGTGCCGGCCAGACGCAGACGACCGCCTACGGGATTCCGGCGGACTCGGTCGACTACTGGCGCGACCGCCTCGAGTCGAAGGGCGTCGAATTCGAGGCGGAGGAACGGTTCGACGAGACCGTCCTCCGGTTCGCGGATCCTGACGGGATCGAACTCGAACTGGTCACGGCCCCAGACGCCGAGTTCGACGCGACGCCGTGGGAGGACGGCCCGGTTCCGACCGACCACCAACTGCGAGGCTTCTACGGCGTCACGCTGGCCGTCGACGACTACGGCCCCACCGAGGCGATTCTGACCGACGTGCTCGGCTACGAACTCGAGGCAGAAGCCGACGGCCGTCGCCGCTACCGGAGCGCGACCGGCGGCCCCGGTTCGCTCCTCGACCTCGTCGAGACCGACGCCGGCCGCGGGCAGATGGGCGTCGGAACCGTCCACCACGTCGCGTTCGAAGCCGAGAGCGTCGAAGAACAGGAGCGCTGGCGCGAGGCCTTCGCCGACGCGGGACTCGCCCCCTCGGAGGTCATCGACCGGACGTACTTCCAGTCGATCTACACCCGCGAACCCGGCGGCGTGCTCTTCGAGATGGCGACGACGGGCCCCGGCTTCACTGCGGACGAGGACCTCGCGGAACTCGGCTCGCGGCTCACGCTCCCGGAGCGGCTCGAGGACGAGCGCGAGGAGATCGAGGCGCAGTTGCCCGAATTCGACGGCCCGAACGTCGACTCGGCCGGGGACTGACTCGATCCGTCCGAACTCGCCCGCCACAACCCCTTTGACCGATCTCTCCCTACGGAGCGTATGAAATTCGCTGTCTTCGGAGCCGGCGGCATCGGTGGCTACCTCGGAGCGCGGCTGGCGGACGCGGGCCACGAGGTCCATCTCGTCGCAAGGGGCGACCACCTCGCTGCGCTCCGTGGCGACGGCCTGCGCGTCGAGAGCATCCGCGGCGATACGTCGGTCGAGCTCCCGGCGACCGACGACCCGGCCGACATCGGGCCCTGTGACGCCGTCCTGTTCTGCGTGAAGGCCCACGACACGCGAGACGCAGCGACCGATCTCGAGCCGCTGCTCGGCGACGACACGGCCGTGGTCTCCTTCCAGAACGGCGTCGACAACGAACGGTGGCTCGCCGAGGCGATCGGCGAGGACCACGTCGTCGGCGGGGTAGCCTACATCTTCTCGACCATCGGCGCGCCCGGCGTCGTCGAGCACACCGGCGGTCCGGCCCGATTTCTCTACGGCGAACTCGACGGCGAGCGAACGGCCCGAATCGAGCGACTCGACGACGCGCTCTCGGAGAGCGAGGGCGTCGACGCGGTGCTCGCCGAGGACGTCACCATCGAACTCTGGCGGAAGTTCGCGTTCATCTGCGCCCAGGCGGGGATGACCGCGACGACTCGACTCCCGGTCGGCGAGCTCCGCGAGACCGACGCCTCCTGGGAGATGTACCGCCGGATCATCGAGGAGGTCTGTGCCGTCGGCAGCGCGGAGGGCGTCGCCCTCCCCGACGACACCGTCGACGAGTGGCTCGAGTTCGCCCGCGAGCTCGACCCCGACATGTACTCGTCGCTGCACTACGACCTGACACACGACAAGCGACTGGAACTCGAGGCGCTCCACGGCTCCGTCGTTCGACACGCGGACGAGGTCGGCGTCGAGACGCCGATGAACGAGGCGGTCCACGCGATCCTGCGTCCCTGGGCCGAGCGAAACGAGCGGTAATCGGCGGCGAGCGCTCGGCGCTCGAGCGTTCGATATCGGCCGCGACCGCGAACGGGCGGCCGCCGCTCTCGCTTTTAACACCGATCGCCCCGTAGGAAGCCCATGACGAGCGCCGACTCGAGCGACCGCGACCCGTCGTTCCGATTCGAGTACGACCCCGCGACGATCAGGTTCGGTGCCGGCTGCACTGACGACCTCGCGACCGAACTCGAGGCGCGGGGCCTCGAGCGCGCCCTGGTCGTCTGCGGCTCGACCGTCGGGAGCACGCCCGAAGTCATCGACCCGGTCAGGACCGGTCTCGGCGATCGGCTGGCCGGCGTCTTCGACGAGACGACGCCGAAGAAACGACTCGCGACGGCCGTCGACGGACTCGAGCGACTGCGGATCGAGGACGCCGACGTTCTCGTCAGCCTCGGCGGCGGCAGCAGCCTCGACGTCGCGAAAGTGATCAGCGTTCTCGCGGCGAGCGACCGACCGGCGACGGACGCGGCCGCGGAGTTCGCCGAGATGGGGACGATTACCGTCCCCGAAGACGGACTGGTCCCGATCGTCGCGGTCCCCACCACGCTGGCCGGTGCCGACCTCTCGATGGTCGCCGGCGTCACCGCCGCGCCCGAGTCGGGGCTGGTCGATGAGGAGATCGGTGGCGGCATCTCGGATCTGGGACTGATGCCCGCGGCCGCGTTCTACGATCCGGAACTGGTCGCGACCACGCCCGACTCGATACTGGCGGGCTCGGCGATGAACGGCTTCGACAAGGGAATCGAGACGCTCTACGCGAGCAACGCGACGCCGGTGACCGACGCGACGGCGAGACACGGCCTCGAGAAGCTCGAGGACGGGCTCGGCGCGTTCGGCGACGGCGACCGCGATATCGAGACCTTCGAGACGATACTCGAGGGGATCGTGCTCGTCCAGTACGGTATCTCGCGGCCCGGCGAGACGACGGCGTCGATCATCCACGCCTTCGGGCACGGACTCACGCGCACCTACGACGTCCAGCAGGGGGCCGCACACGGCGTCGTCATCCCCCACGTCCTCGAGTACTGCTTCGGACAGGAGGGCGTGGACGCCCGCTCGGGGATGCTCGCGAACGCGCTCGGCGTCGACGAGGCCGTCGATCACGAGGCCGCAGTCATCGAGGCGGTCACCGAAATCCGCGACGGGCTCGGACTCCCGTCGCGCCTGCGAGACGTCGACGGCCCGGAACCCGAGGAGTTCACCGCGGTCGCCGAGGCGATTCTCGAGGACCCGTTCATGGCCAACGCGCCGCCGGGGCTCGATCCCTCCGTCGACGAGATCGAGGGCGTGCTCGAGGCGGCGTGGTAGCCGCGATCCGCGATCGTCGTTACCGATCGCCGCTCGCGTTCGGCTCCGCCTCTCGCTTCGCTCTCGCGTCGACCGGTGGCGGCGGTTCGACGCCGCGTCGCGGCGGCTCGAGACCGGGGTGGAGCGGCGAGCAGGCTCTGACGACGTAGATCGACAGGATCGTCCCGCCGGCGGCGAGGACGAACAGGACCGTCGGATCGGCGAGGTGGACGATCTCGAGGACCGTGAGGCCGAACCCGCCGGCCAGGAGGGAGATGACCTGTCCGACGGAGACCCAGTCGGGAACGCGCTCGACGATCGCCGTCCGATAGTAAGTCGCGTAGAGGAATCCCGACCACGCGCCGAGGAGCACCGCCGGCCAGTACTCGACGGGCCGTGGGAGTCCCGTCTCGCTGTGAACGAACCCGACCAAGAGCGGAAGGCCGATGGCTAGCGTCACGAGCTCGCCGCGACGCCCCTCCGGGAACTGCCAGCCCCCGTCGTCGTCCCGGAACCACTCGCGGAGTCGTCCTCGGCGTGCCATCGCCGGTCGCTTCACCGCGAGCGACCGTGAACGTTTCTATCAGTTGTCGTTTCGGTCGCGGTCAGAAGGGGGCCTGCGGGCCATCGTTCGCCGTGGCGTCAGAGGTGGTGGCCGTCGCCGTCGCTTCGGGTCCATCGCCGGCGTCGGTCTTCCCGATCAGGACGCGGAACTCGCCGGGCTCTTTCAGCCGGTATTCCCACCGGAACTCGGGGCCAGCCTCGGCCTCGAACTGATGATAGAGCGGCTTCGGATCGTGATCGTTGACCAGCACGAACCCCTCGCCGGGCTCGAGAGCCGCGTACGACTCGAAGATACGCTCGTGGCGCTCGGCGGGCGGCCGATCGCGGACGTCCAGCTCGGTCGTCACGTCCAGTTCGGCCGCCGTCTCGTCGGTCGCGTCCGTCGACGCCGGCTCCTTAGTGATGCGGACCCGGCATCGGCCGGCCGCTCGCTCCTCGACCGTCCACTCGAACGTGTCGCCGTACCGCTGTTGGAACTCCCGCTGCAGCGGTTTCGGTTCGTGGGGTGCGACGACTGCCATCGACTGGCCCGCCTCGAGGTTTCCGTACCGGTGGTGGATCGTCGGATGACGGTCTTCCTTCGGAATCTCGCGCACGTCGAACGTCGCCGCGACGTCGCTGTCCGAGTCGTCGTCGCTCTCGCCCGTCTTCCGAATTTCGACGCGCCACGCTCCTGAGTCGCGACGCTCGTACTCCCAACCGACGACGTCGCCGTGGACCGACCGCAGTTCGTGGTACAGCGGCTTCGGATCGTGGTCGTTGACCAACACGAACCCTTCGCCCGGATCGAGCGACTCGAACGTCTCGGTGAGGACAGCGTGGCGGCGTTGGGGCGGCAGTTCCCGGACGTCGAACTCCGGAACGGCCGCGTCCGACGGTGCCTCGCGTTTCGTCACGCGCACCTCCCGCGTCTCGGGCCCCGACCGCTCGGTGACCCACTCGAGCGTCGCCCCCCGCGCGATGCGGTACTGGCAGAGGGCGGGCTCGACGGTCTCGTCGGCGGTGACGACGACCGTGTCGCCGGGAGCGGCGTCGTCGAGGCGGTCGAAGACGCGGTCTCGTCGCTCCGTCGGGGACTCGTCGGAGACGTCGATAGTAGACTCCATTAGTACACACACGGGCCCCGACCGAAATACGAAATTGGGCGAATATATTCGGCTCAGGGACGGTCCGCTCGGCGGTCAGTTCGACGGGGCGTCGAGATCGAACAGTTCCGCGACGGCTCGAGCCGTCTCATCGTCGCGGTCCGCGGCCCGCTCGAGCGCCGCTTCCGGCGGTGCGAGGATCCCGTCGACGATGTCGTCGGCCAGTCGCTCGAGCCGCTCGCGCTCGGCGGTCGTCAGCTCTCGCCGTGCATCGAGCGCCGAGAACGCGGCCTCGAGTTCGTCGCGTTCGATGGCCTCGGCTCGCCGACGGAGCCGCCGCTCGACGGTTCGAGCGTCGAGACCGGACGCTGACGGCTGCTCGTCCCGCTGGGTGAACACGGTCGTCGCTGCGGGCGACAGCGGCAAAGAGGTGCTCCCGAATCGGTTCGCCTCTCGTCGACCTCGGCCCCGAGTCGTCCTCTCGGTCAGACGCGACAATCCATCCGACGAGATTCGACTCGTTACGTTCTCGAGACTCGAACCGCTACGCGTCCTCGACGTACGACGGCCGCTCGGCGTACTCGATCGGGTCGCGGACGCCGACGGTCTGGAACGCCTGCAGGCGGAAGGCACAGGCATCGCAGGTACCACAGGCGGGTTCGTTCTCGCGGTAGCAACTCCAGGTGTGCTCGTAGGGGACCTCGAGTTCCACCCCCCGTTCGGCGATGTCGGTCTTCGACCACTCGACGAACGGCGCTTCGATCGAAATCTCGGTCTCGGGTTTCGTCCCGACGTCGACGACCCGCTCGAAGGCCTCGAAGAACTCGGGCCGGCAGTCGGGGTACCCCGAGAAGTCCTCGCTGTGCGCGCCGATGAAGACCGCCCCGCAGTCGTTCGCTTCGGCGTAGGAGACGGCCATCGCGAGCAGGTTCGCGTTCCGGAAGGGGACGTACGAGGTGGGGATCTCGTCGCTCTCCATGTCGGCGTCCGCGACGGCCATCTCGTCGTCCGTGAGACTCGAGTCCCCGATGGCCGAGAGGTGGCCCGTCTCGATCTGCAGGAAGTCCGCTGCGTCGAACTCGTCGGCCAGTCGGCGAGCGCACTCGAGTTCGCGGTCCTCGGTGCGCTGGCCGTACGTGGTGTGCAGGCAATAGATCTCGTAGCCCCGCTCGCGGGCCTCGGCGGCGGCGGTGGCGCTGTCCATGCCGCCCGAGAGGAGGACGACGGCGCGGTCGGCGGACGATTCGTCGGTCGTGGCGTCAGTGGTCGCGTCGGTCATGGTGGTTCGAATCGGCTGCTTATGTTTCGGGCGCGTCGTTCCAGAGGTCGACGTGCAGTCGCGGCGTGTAACGGAAGCCGTACTCCATCGCGAGGTCCGCGACGCGAGTGCGGGTCTCCGCGAGTCGCTCTCGAGTCGCCCCTTCGGGCATCAGGAGGACGTCGTCGTCGCCGACCGGAACGTCGGCGGCGTCGCGGAGGTCCGCGAGGAGGTCGAGGATCTCCGGCATGTCCTCGGCGTCGGTCACGACGAACTTCAACTGAACGTCGTAGCTCTCTACGAGTCGGGCGAGCGAATCCATATCGATCCGGTCGCGCTCGTGGCGCGCTTCCCACTCGCCCTCCCCTTTGGGATCGCGCTCGGGCGTCGGCGTACTGCTCTCGAGTTTCGGGCTCACGGACGCGAGGTCGATCGGTGCGTCCCGATAGATCGTCCCGTTGGTCTCGACGGTGGTGTGATACCCCCGCTCGTCGAGGGCCTCGAGCAGGGCGGTGCTCTCCTCGTGGAGCAGCGGTTCCCCGCCGGTGAGGACCACGTGATCGGCGTCGTGAGACTCGATCTCGCCGAGGATCTCATCGAGATGCATCTGAGCGTGGGTCGGCTCCCAGGAGGTGTGATAGGAGTCACAGAACCAACACCGGAGGTTACAGCCGCTCGTACGGACGAACACCGACGGCACGCCGGCGAGGGTGCCCTCCCCCTGCAGGGAGTAGAACAGTTCGTTGATCGGGAGCCCCGCGGCCGATTCGCCGTCTCCGGTTTCGGCGGTAACGTCGGTCTCGCCGTCGGACTCGCGGTCGACCGAATCGGATACCGGCATCTCAGATCTCGCTCCCGCCGCAGAGTTCGCTCGTCTCGTTCACCTGAACGGCGACGTCGGTGACCGTCTCGGGCAGGGCCGCCTCGAGTTTCCGTTCCAAGAGCACGCTCATCACTTCCGCGGTCGGCGGGTGTTCGAGGACGACGACCCCGTCGGCGTCGCCGGCCGCTTCGAAGGCCTCGACGAGGGGGTCGCCCGCCTCGAGCAGGAACATGTGATCCCACTCAGATATTACGTCGGTAATATCTCCTTTGTCCGCCACCCACCCCTCCTCGGTCAGGCGTCCCGCGACGGTGACGGCGACCTCGTAGTTGTGGCCGTGGGGCCGAGAACACTTGCCGTCGTGGTGTCGTATCCGGTGACCGGCGCTGATACGGATGGGGCGATCTCGCCCGACGTGGAGGACGCGATGGGTCCCGACGATTGCATCGTCCGTTGCAGTGTCCGTCGCAGCATCGGATGCAGCGTCGCGGTCATCGACTGGTACGGTCATACCACCGTATTCCTCCGAGAATACTTAAGGATGACCGAACGGCGATGGCCGGGGAACGACATCGGTGGCCGCGGACAGGTGTGAGTTCCGACCGAGGTCCTGAGGAGCGAACAACTGACACCGCCGTGCGACCGACTGCCGTCCGCTGTGTCGACGGTTCGAACTGCTTGTGCCGGCCGTTCAACGCGTCCGCTGTGCTGACATCCCAAATCTTTCACTGTTCTGACATCCCAAAGCCACCGCTGTGCCGGCAGATAGAACACGCGGTAACGCATCGCCGCGTCTCGAAAGCCGAATCGGCAGTCGGATCCTCCGCCCGTCGCTATGCGTCGCTCTCCCGTCCGAGAGCAGGCGGCGTTCGGTCTTAGTCCTCGAGTTGGTCCTGTAACTGGTTTTTCGCCTCAGTACGGCGTTTCCGCGAGAACGCGGGATCGTCGTCGGAGAAGTCGATTTCGATCTCGTCCAACGTTCGTCGGTAGATGTTCGTTCGTCGCCCCTCCTCGGAGAGTTGGCGCCCCTCGCAGGTCAACAACCCGGCATTGACGAGTTCTTCGATTCGACGATAGCAGGTCGCGATCGGAATCTCGATATCCTTGCTCAGTGCTTGTGCCGATTTCGGTGTTCCCGCCGCACAGAGGATTTCTGCGCTATATTTGTTCCCCAGCGCAGAGAGGACTGCAGCCGAATCCACCTCGTTGTATTCTGTTCGACCCCGAGACATACTCTCCCTCTTACCAATAATCTGGATTGAATCTTATGGTTACCGAGAGTACTCCTTTATGAGACAGTCAGGATATATTGTATTTCTCTGCGAGCAATCGCGCTTCGATCGAAGGTTCGACCGCGACGACAGCGGCAAGGAGGGCGAGACCCATTTGAAGGGCGGGCTCGAACGAGGCGGTATGAATGTCGCGGTCGTAACGGTCGGAGACGAACTGCTCGCCGGACGAACGACGGACACGAACGCCACGTGGCTCTGCGAACGCCTCGCCGGTCGCGGCGTCACCGTCGAGCGGGTGACCACGGTCCCGGATCGGGTCAACGATATCGCCCGTGTCGTCAACGAGTACCGCGCCGAGTACGACGCCGTCATCGTTACCGGCGGCCTCGGGCCGACCCACGACGACGTCACCATGGACGGCGTCGCGGCCGCGCTCGGCAGGTCAGTCGAAGAGCACGACGTCGCCCTCGCCTGGCTCGAGGAGGACGGCTACACCCGCGACGACCTCGCGTCGGGAACGGCGGACCTCCCAGCGGGCGCGCGAGCGCTGCACAACGAGACCGGCGTCGCCCCCGGCGCGGTTCTCGAGGGCGTCTACGTCCTCCCCGGCGTCCCCTCGGAGATGAAAGCGATGTTCGAGTCGATCGCCGAGGAGTTCACGGGCACGCCGACGTATCGAGACGCGGTCGTCGCCGACGAGCCCGAGAGCGCGCTGCTCGATCGGATCGCAGCGCTCCGCGAGCGGTTCGACGTCTCCGTCGGCAGCTACCCGGGCGAGTCGGTCCGGATCGAACTCGAGGGGCCCGACGAGGAGACCGTCGCGGAGGCGGCCGCGTGGCTCCATGAACGGGTCGACTCACCGTGAGGACGGAGGCGGGAGCTAGCGGTAGAACGAGATCATCCAGGCGATCGTCACGAGCAGGCCCAGGGCGAGCGCGCCCCAGCCGACGATCGCCATCGGCAGCTCCGGTTCCGTTTCCGTCGCGAGAACGGCGGCCTCGATCAGTGCAGACATGGTCGGCGATCGGTTCGCATCCCTCTTAACCTTTCAGAAACCGGGCCGATCCCCGAACGGTCTCGAGTACGAACACGGTGTCCTCTCGAGACGCGGCTCCGACGGTCTCCCTACGATACGGCTTTCCCACTGGCGTCCCCACGTCTCGCTATGGAGTCCATCGGTGTCGTCGTCAATCCGATCGCGGGGATGGGCGGCCGGGTCGGGCTGAAGGGGACCGACGGAAACGTCGCGGAGGCGCGTCGCCGCGGTGCCGAGCCGCGAGCGCCGGATCGGGCGCGCGAGGCGCTGCGATCGCTGCACCGACGCGCGCCCGACCTCACCGTCTACACGGCCGCGGGTGTGATGGGCGAGCGCGCGGCGAGAGACGCCGGCTACGAGCCCGAAATCGTCTACGATCCGGCGGAGAGAAGCCGCGGAGCCGAATCGACCGAACCGAGCGATTCGACGAGCGCAACCGAACCAGCGACCGCGGAGACGACGGCGGCCGATACCCGGGCGGCCGTTCGAGCGCTGCTCGAGCGCGATGTCGATCTCGTCTTCTTCGTCGGCGGCGACGGCACCGCGGTCGACGTCGCCGAAGTGCTCGAGGCGGAGCGCGGCGAGAGCGACGACACGCCGATGCTCGGCGTGCCGGCCGGCGTCAAGATCTACTCGTCGGTCTTCGGCGTGACGCCGGCCGACGCCGGCCGGATCGCCGCCGAGTTCGACCGCGTCGAGCCTCGCGAAGTCAACGACATCGACGAGGACGCGTACCGCGAGGGCGAGGTCCGGACGGAGCTCAAAGCCATCGTGCCGGTCCCCGTCGCGCCGGCCGTCCAGTCGGGCAAACAGGTCTCGAGCGGGAGCGTCGACTCGCTGGCCGCGGGGTTCGCGCGCGAAGTCGAGCCCGGCCGAACCTACGTCTTCGGCCCCGGCAGTACCGTCGGCGCGATCGAGACGGAGTTAGGGATCGACCCCTCACCGCTGGGCGTCGACGTCTGGCGAGCCGCCGAAACGGAGGACTCGGACGGCGACGCGGGCGATCAAGCGGCCGAGCGCGGGGAGCTACTCGCCCGCGACGCCGCGGAATCCGACATTCTCGACGTCCTCGCGGACCCGATCACGATCGTCGTCTCGCCGATCGGCGGACAGGGGTTCGTTTTCGGTCGAGGCAATCACCAGATTTCGCCCGCAGTGATCCGGCGGGCCGACGACATCGCGGTCGTCGCCGCCGGCGAGAAACTCGACGACATCGATTCGTTGCGCGTCGATACCGACGACGCGGAACTCGACGACGAACTCCGCGGCTGGCTGCGGGTTCGAACCGGCCGGTTTACGACCCGACTCGTGAACGTCGTCTAGGGAGTCTCCATAATGACTACAGGGGACCCCCGTAGCGACTAAGGGTAGTCCCCGTCAGACGTAATTATATAAGGTCGATGTTGAAACGGTCACTGAAAACAACCATATAACGATTCGTTCCTGGATAATGACCATATAGTCAAGATTAAGGTCGGGTCCCTCCTACGGTGTCGTATGGAAACGCGGAAAGTGCAACGACTCGGTCCGTCGACGCTCGCGATGACGCTCCCCGCGGAGTGGGCGTCGGAACACGGCGTCGAGAAGGGTGACGAGGTCTCGCTTCGAACCAGCGGGAAAGGGACCCTCACCGTGATGCCCGAGTCCGCCAGCTCGGAGGAGACGGAAGCGATCATTCACACCGACGATCTCGACGCCGACGCCGTCGAGCGCGCGATCGTCGCCCAGTACGTCCTCGGACGGCGCATCATCCGCATCGAACGCGAAGACGGCGCGCTCGAGTCCGATCACATCAACGCGGTCTATCAGGCCGAGACGCAGCTGATGGGACTGGGAGTCATCGAGGAGACGCCAGAGAGCATCTCGATTCGCTGCTCGGTCGATCCCGAGGACTTCACGCTCGACAACCTCCTCGAGCGCCTCGAGCGGACCGGCCAGACGATGCGCGGTGAGGGGATCAAAGCGCTCGCCCACGGCAACCCCGACCTGGCCCAGCGCGCCCTGAACCGGGAACGACAGGCAAACAAGATCTTCGTGCTCTTGCTTCGCCTGATCTTTACGGCCTACCAGAACCCCAACCTCGCGCGCGCCGTCGGCCTCAACACCGGGTTCCCGCTGATCGGCTATCGCTCGATCGCGAAGAACCTCGAGTTGACCGCCGACAACGGCGAGGACATCGCCGACATCGTCATCGAGACCGAAGGTCACGCCCTGAACGTCGACAGCTCGGTGATGCGCGAGATCCGGGAGCTGAACGAGCTGGTCGACGAGATCACGTCCAAGGCCGTCGAGGCGGCCGTCGAACGCGACTACGACAAGTCCAACGAGGTCCGGGCGCTGTTCCACGATATCTCCGACGTCGAGCAGGAGATCCTCACCGGGCTCCCGGAGATGGACAACGAGGACCTGCTTCGGGTCCGCGAGGTGCTGGTCAGTCTCCAGCAGACCGCCCAGTACGCGATGCGAAGCGCCGAAATCGCGGCGAACCTCGCGCTCAACGAGGAGTCCGAGCACACGACGATCAAGTAACCGAACGCGACGGGGAGACTCGATCCGCTCTCTTTCCGTTCGATCGACCGCGTCGGTCAGCCGAGCGACGGTCCGCCGTTCGGTGCCGTCGCTCGCTCAGGAATGAGTGAAGTTAAGAGACCCCACACACAACGCCCGGGCATGGCTACGGAAACTGAGACGACGGACAAGGGCGTTGGACTGGCGCTCGCACTGGGCGCGCTCGCGGTGATCGGCGCACTGTTGATGTACACCGGCGCGCCGGACGTGACGGCGGCGTGGGGCTTCGCTGCGGCCGTTCTCTTTAGCTCGCTGGCGGTCGTCGGCATCCACCTCTACTGGCACTGAACCGGTATCGAACCGGCCTGACGACGACCGAAGCCGCGGACCACTCGTGATCCGCGTCGGACCAGAGGCCGTACCGGCCGTTAAGAGTTAAGACCGGCGACCACCTATACCGACGTACGGACGATGACCGATTACTCCGACGAAGAGCAGCGAATCATCTCGTACCTCCGCGACAGCGCCGCCCGCGGCGAGCAGTACTTCCGGGCGAAAAATATCGCGGATGCGATCGGACTCTCGTCGAAACAGGTCGGCGCTCGCCTTCCCCATCTCGCGGAGAAGACGGACGAAGTCGACATCGAAAAATGGGGTCGAGCACGGTCGACCACCTG
Source organism: Natrinema amylolyticum (assembly GCF_020515625.1). Taxonomy (NCBI): domain Archaea; kingdom Methanobacteriati; phylum Methanobacteriota; class Halobacteria; order Halobacteriales; family Natrialbaceae; genus Natrinema; species Natrinema amylolyticum. The sequence continues at coordinate 639,643 of NZ_JAIWPJ010000002.1, read as the reverse complement.
GAAGGTGACGATCAGTTGACCGGCATCGACTTAGGGCTCCTGTTCAGCCTCGAGCCACTCGGGACCCGATGGCACCGCTCGAATCGGCGGCGGAAACCGCACGCGGTCCACGGTCTTTTTATCCGACAATCGCACACGTAGGGGCATGACTGTACGGGTCGACCGGTCGTTCGAGGTGGCGGCGTCGCCCGAGCGGGTTTGGGAGTTCATCGCTGATCCGGCGAATCGCGCCCGGGCGATCAGCGTCGTCCAGGAGTACTCCGTCGACGATTCGGACGGACGCCGAGTAACCTGGCAGGTGAAACTTCCCATCCCGCTCGTGCGGAAAACCGTGACGGTAAACACCGAAGACGTCACGCGCAGGCCGCCCGAGTACGTCAAATTCGTCGGCAAATCCAAAGTGATGGAGGTCACCGGCGAACACGAGATCGTCGACACCGAGGACGGCACTCGCCTCGAGAATCACTTCGTCGTCGACGGCAAACTGCCGGGCGTCGAGAAGTTCTTCAAGCGCAATCTCGACTCGGAGCTCCGGAACCTCCAGCGCGCCCTCGAGCGGGACCTGCAGACGACACAGTAAGGGTGGTGGGGCGACCACGGTGGAACCATGACTGCCGAGACGGACGCCGCCGTTGCCGCTTCCGACGCCGATAGCGGGGACTCCCTCACGCTCGCGCTCGCACAGATCCACGTCGAGCCCGGCGAGGTCGAGGCGAACGTCGACCGGGCGCTCGAGGCGGTGTCGCGGGCCGCCGACCGCGGCGCGGACCTGGTCGCCCTGCCGGAACTGTTCAACGTCGGGTACTTCGCGTTCGACCTCTACGCGCGCAACGCGGAGCCGTTCGCAGGCGAGACGTTCGGCCGGCTTCGGGCGGCGGCGGCCGATCACGGGATCGCCGTCCTCGCGGGCAGCATCGTCGAGGACCTGTCGGCGACCGAGGGCGTCGAGACCCCCGCCGACGAGGGGCTCGCGAACACGTCCGCGCTGTTCGACGCCGACGGTGACCTGCGACTGGTCTACCGGAAACACCACCTCTTCGGTTACGAGTCCGCGGAGTCCGACCTGCTCGTCCCCGGCGAGCGCATCGAGACGGCGGCGATCGGCGACGTTACCGTCGGCGTGACGACCTGTTACGACCTCCGATTCCCCGAACTCTATCGCCGACTGGTCGACGACGGCGTCGAACTGATACTCGTCCCCAGCGCGTGGCCCTATCCGCGGATCGAACACTGGCAGACCCTCTCGCGGGCCCGGGCGATCGAGAACCAGGCCTACGTGGCGACGATCAACGGCTCCGGCGAGTTCGACGACGCCACACTGCTCGGGCGCTCGAGCGTCTACGATCCCTGGGGCGTCTCGCTGGCCTCGAGCGGCGACGAGCCGGCGCTGGTCACGACCGAGATCGAGCCGGCAACGGTCGCGGACGTCCGCGAAGAGTTCCCCGCGCTTCGAGACCGCCGGCTGTGACCGGGTGCGGGACTACCGGTCGTGACCGGTGCGGGACAGCCGGCTATGAGCCTCACGGGACCGCGAGCCGTGTCGGGCCCCGACCGCTGACTTTTTATTTCGCCGAGTCATTTGTCCGGGTGCCGGCATAGGCGCTTTTCACGTCTCACCGGCATTGCGCGTCGCTCCGGCCCGTCGCGCGCTCGGTTCCCGGGAACCGAGCGACCACGCCCGCACCCGTCTCCTCGTCCCACCTTTCGCCTCTCGCCTCATTTCCGCTCTCGGTGGCCTCGCTCGAGAGAGCCGTCTCGGAAAGTAAGTGACAGAGGGTTCTGGTCCGCGTGAGTGAGCGGAAGTGTCCTGCTACCGTGGCAGCGGGGAATTGCCACGTCCTCCCCAACCGATTCGCTCGCTGCTCACGGTTCCCGCTAGTCACCGTTCGCGTTCCGAGGCGCTCACAATGTTCGCGTCTCGCTCCGCTCGCTCATCCCTCGCGCAGTGTTGTCGGCCGACCTCACTTCGTTCGGCCGGCCAACAGTGCGCGCCACCGCATGCCGACCGATCGATTCGGAGTGTGACGGTGACTCGCTGCACTGAGCGGTTGTGCACTGCCGTAGCAATGGGTTGGAACCGTCCTGCGGCCCGCGAGTCAGAACGGAAAGCCGCCGTAGCGGAGGTAGACCATATCGAGGATCAGGAGGAGCTGGAAGAAGCCCTGCACGCCGCCGAGCATCGCGTTCTGCTGGCCGATCGCGGCGATGACCGACGGATCGGGATTCGCCGATCGCATCTCCCTGTACATCCGAAGCTCACCGGGCAACAGGAAGCCGAAGCCCTGGACCGAGAGGATCGTGACGATGCCGAGCGCGACGGCGACCGTGGGCTCGGTCATCGCGAGGTCGCCGATTGTGCGGGCGACCCAGGTCAGCGAGCCGACCGTCGCGAGGGCGAACGTGACCTGCCAGCGACGGTCGTCCCAGGCGTTCAGCCGCCATCCCAGGAGCAGCAGGATCGGAATCAGGTTCACCGCAGTGAACAGCGCCAGCCACGAGTCGGCGTGGGGAAAGATGCCGATGCGCTGGGCCAGCGTGATGCCGCCGGCAATGGTGACGAACGCCAGCGACGGGAGCAGAAACGCCGTCTTGGGCGTCAATCGCTGGAACACCGCCGAACTCTGTTCGTCGTCGAGACCGCCGATGACCGGCCCGAGCACGGCACCCATGAAGAGATCGATTCCCGTCCACAGCACGCCGGCCATCACGTGCACGTAGGTGTGTTGCTGGACCGTCGCGACCGTCAGCGCGTAGCCGAGCGCGGCCAGCGGTACCGCGACGACCGCCACCGCGAAGGCCGGATTCGCCCGTTCCCCCATTCCCCTGATCGTTCCGCGAACCGTCGTCGTCGACATGGGTAGCAAATGACACTAATACAATATAAATGGTGTTCCTCGAGCAACAGCTACCGGAACGGGACGTATCTGGACGGCAGCGAGGCGGAACCAAGAGTTTTCGCTCGTTTCATCTCGGAAACAATTTCCAGACGTCGGTCCGAACGCGCGATCGAGAAACGAATCTGTGAGACCGACGGGAACCGATGGACGGGACTACCGGTCCCGTTCGACGGTTTCGCCGGGCATCGAGGTCGCGCCGGGCTCGAGTCGCAGCCCGGGCGTGAGACTCGTGTTGATGCCGGTCTTGACTTCGTCGCCGGCGACGACGCCGAACTTGCGTCGGCCCGTCGAGACGCGCTCGCCCTTGACGGTGAACTCGATGTCCGCGTCGTCGTGGCGGAGGTTCGCGACGTTCGTTCCGGCGCCGAAGTTGACGTTCCGTCCGAGGACGCTGTCACCGACGTACGAGAGGTGGCTCACCGACGTCCCGCGCGAGACGACGCTGTTCTTGACTTCGACGGAGTGACCGATTTCGGCGTCGCGGTCGATCAGCGTCGCGCCGCGGACGTAGGCGTTGGGCCCGATCTCCGCTCCCTCGCGGATCACGACCGGTCCCTCGATCACGACGCCGGGTTCGACCGTCGCGCCGGCCTCGACAACGACGTCGCCCTCGAGGTGGGCGTCCTCGCTCACGTCGCCGTCGATCCGCCCCTCGAGCTCGGCGATTTTCCACTCGTTGGCCGCGAGCAGCTCCCAGGGGCGGCCGACGTCCAGCCACCGATCGAGGGTGACCGACGTCACGTCGTACTCGTCGATCACCCGCGCGACGACGTCGGTGATCTCGTGTTCCCCGCGCTCGCTCGCGGGCACCGCGAGCCACTCGCGGGCCTCGGCCGGGAAGGCGTAGGCCCCGGCGTTGGCGAGGTTCGTCGGCGGTTCGTCGGGCTTCTCGACGATACCGGTCACCCGGCCGTCGCCGCCCCGTTCGGTGCTGAGAACGCCGTAATTGCGCGGGTCGTCGACCTCGATCGCGCAGACGGCCGGACAGGCGTCGAACAGCCGGTCGATCGCCGCCGGATCGTAGAGATTGTCGCCGTTGAGAACGGCGAACGGCCCCTCGAGGTGGGATCGAGCGGCGTCGACGGCGTCGGCGGTCCCCGCCTGTTCTTCCTGGACGGCGTAGGAGACCGGTACGCCCCGATACTCGGGGCCGAAGTAGTCTCGGACCGTCTCGCCTTCGTAGCCGATCACGAGGACGATTTCGTCCGCTCCGGCGTCTACCGCCGCGTCGACGGTGTGGGCCGCGAGCGGTCGGTCGGCGACCGGCAGCATCGGTTTCGGCACCGATTCCGACAGCGGTCGCATCCGCGTTCCCTGACCCGCCGCGAGAACGACTGCCTTCATGTACTCACCCCTTCCACGAATCGTCGGATAAGCGGTTCGTTCGCGAGTAGAAACTGAGATTCGGACGGTTCATCGGCACTGACGGAGGAAATACGCGTCGTAGTCTCGCTACAAGGGCCGCGAGAGTCAGTGCCGTGTCACGAGATTCAGTCCTCGGTGGTTTTGATATCGGCCGACAGCCCTTGGGCCATTTCGATCTCGTCGGCGTTGTTCATCGTCCACGCGGTACGCTCGGTGACGGCCTCGATGGCCTCGCGCGCGCTGGGGTAGCCGTTGCCCGACTTCTTGACGCCGCCGAAGGGTAACTGGACCTCCGCGCCGATACACGGCAGGTTCGCGTACGCGAGCCCGAGATCGGCGTGATCGCGGAAGTAATTGAGCTGTCGGTAGTCCTCCGAGATGATCGCCCCCGCCAGCCCGTAGGGGGTGTCGTTGTGGATCTCGACCGCGTCCGCGACGTCGCCCGAGTACTCGATCAGGGCGACGTGCGGGCCGAAACACTCCTCGTTCAGGCAGCGCAGATCGGACTCGTAGTCGATTTCGTAGACGAAGGGGCCGACCCAGTGGCCGTCCTCGTGACCGTCGGGAATTTCGCTCTCCTCGAGTTCGAACCGATCGACCAACACGTTCGCGCCCTCCTCGCGGGCGAGGTCGTTGTACTGGCGGATCTTTTCGACGTGGTCGGCCTCGATCGCGGGGCCCATGAAGGTGTCTTCCTCGAGCGGATCGCCGACGGCGATATCCTCGGCGATATCGACGAAGTGCTCTTTGAACTCGTCGTAGACGTCCTCGTGGACGATCAGGCGTTCGCTCGAGACGCAGCGCTGGCCCGTTGTCTTGAAACTCGACATGACCGCCGAGTGGACGGCGATGTCCATGTCGGCTTCCTCGGTGACGACGATCCCGTTCTTCCCGCCCATCTCGCAGGCCGCGAGTTTGCCGGGTTCGTTGCCGACCTTGCCGGCGATCTCGTGGCCGACTTCGGCCGAGCCGGTGAAGAGGACGGTGTCCACGCGCTCGTCGTCGGTGATCGCCGCGCCGGCGTCGCCGAAGCCCTGGATCATGTTGAAGACGCCGTCCGGAACCCCGGCGTCGTCCATCATCTCGGCGATGATCTGCCCGCACCACGGCGTCTGCTCGGCAGGCTTCCAGACGACGGTGTTGCCCTCGACGAGGGCGATGGCCATGTGCCAGAACGGGATCGCGACCGGGAAGTTCCACGGCGTGATACAGCCGATGACCCCCCGCGGCTTCCGGCGCATGAACGAGTCCTTGCCAGCGACTTCGGAGGGGACCACGTCGCCGTGAGGATGGCGCGCGTTGCCCGCCGCCCACTCGACCATATGCCAGGCCTCGGTCACGTCGGCCTTCCCCTCCGAGATCTCCTTGCCGCACTCCTTCGAGACGATCTCGCCGAGCTCCTCGTGGCGGTCTCGCAGCTCGTGATAGATGTCCCAGAGGTACTCCGCGCGGTCGATATAGGACAGGGAGCGCCACTCCTCGAAGGCGTCCTCGGCCGCCTCGAGGGCCGCGTCGACGTCGTCCGCCGTCCCGCGTTGGAACGTCGCCAGCGTCTCGCCGGTGGCGGGATTTTCGCTCTCGAACGTCCGCTCGCTCCCGTCATCGTCGGACTGCGTCCGACTGCTCGCGGAACCCCGTCCCGCGCCGTCGGTCCACTCGCCGCCGATGTAGTGGCCGCGTCCCTGTTCGGTGAGTTGCTGGCTCATACGCGAAGAAACGACGGGCGCAGTGAAAATCCTGATGGTGGTTCACACAGCCCGGATCGACGATGGAATTCGAGAGACGAACCGCTCCCGTCGGGCGGTCCGCAGCGTGATCGGTGCCGACTGATATCGGGACGGGAACGCCGACGAATCTCGGGGACGGGACCGCTGATGGGCCGCGGAGACGGAAACACCGACGAACGGCTCTGTCGGGCTCCGTCGCCCCGTTCCGAATCGCGTTCGTTATCCGCTGGCGTCCCTGAAGACGTGTGTGACACCCCCCGAATCCCGCACCGACGAGGGTCGAACGCTGACGAGTCGCGGGTACCGAATCACCGTCGACGACGGCCGTGACTCGTTTTTCGCGATCTGTCTCGAGGAGCCGGACAGCGAGACGGCCTGGATCATGTCTGACACCGTTCGAACGCTCGACGACATGCGCTAAGCCATCAGTTCAGGTCGATTCCCGACCCGGAGGCCGAAGAGCGGCCCGCCGAGCATATTTCGTCACCGTTATTCGTCGGACCGGTCCGACCGCTACCGGCAGCGTCGACCTGGAACGCTCTCCGTCTCCCGCCGGTCACGTCATCGATCCTCCTCTTCACCGCGCTCCTCGGTGACGGTCCGTTCTCCCTCCGGTGGCGCATCCTCCATATCGGGGTGGCGCTCGTCGCCCGCCTCCGTCATCCCCTCTGTCGAGGGCTCGAGGCCCTCACCAGTCCGTCCCTCCTCGCTCGCGGCCGGCTCGTCGGGCGACCCCGGCTGTGGTCCTGCGGTCCGCTGCTCGTCAGCGTCGTCCCGCGCGTCGGTGCTCTCGTCGCGCTGAATCACGGGGTCGGTCCCCGAATCGGCCGGTTCGTCCGGCGACGAGCGCTCGTCCGCGAGGCGGATCGCGGTCCCGGTGACCTCACTGACGGCGCTGGCGTCCATCGGAACGATGTCCTCCTCGCTCTCCCACTCGAGGATGGCCCGGATCGTACTCCTCGCGTCGTCGTTCACGTCGACGTACGCCGTCTCCGTCTCGGTCATCTTGACGGTCCCGAGGACGTCGCCGCCCGCGGTTTCGACCCGCTTGCCGACGTCGTCGTCGGTGAACGGTGGGCTCATACGTCGGCATAGCGTCACTCGGGGAAAACTCGTGGTGCCTGCACTGGCCGGTCAGTCGATGGCTGCATTAGCCTGTCAGTCGGCGACCGGTCCGGCCGCCGCCGAGACTGGGTCACCCCCCGCCCAGATCGGCCGCCTTCTCGAGTTCGCTGCGCAAGGTCGTCGAGTCGAACTCGTGGTCGGGTCGGAGCCGGACGAAGTCGAGGAACTCCCGCGCGGCGAGCAGATGCGAGGGCTCGTAGGCGGTCGCGGCCGCGTCGACGGCCTCGCGCGGGCCGATGCGGGGCTCGAGGACGGCGAGCGCACAGGCCAGATCGTATGCCGTCGTCTCGTCGACGCGGTCGTCGTGGACGCTGGTCGCGTCGATGAAGTAGAACTCGCCGTCACAGAGCAGGATGTTCTCGGCACGCAGGTCGCCGTGGGCCAGCCCGTGTTCGTGCAGCGTCGCGAGCATCTCGAACAGTTCGGGCGCTCGCCGGGCGACCACGTCGTCGGAGACGTCGTCGAGCGACCGGAAGTCAGGGAGGTACTCGAGGACGAGGACGCCCAGTCCGTTGACCTCGAAGGCGTCGATGGGCTGGGGCGCGTTGATGCCGATCTCTTGCATCCGTTCGGTCGCCGCGTACTCGTGTTCGACCATCTCGCGGGGCGTGTCGAACCGATCGAAGAAGCCCTCGGTGCCCGAGGAGAACGCGCCGACGTTCCGACCGGTCGTCAACACCGCGTGGACCAGCGCGTTCTGGCGGGAGACGATCTTGACGAACCACTGGTCGTCGATCACGCAGGGCGTCGAAAGCCAGTTGTCGGCCTCGAGGAACTCCACGCGGACACAGTCGCGATCGTAGCGATCCGCCAGCGTGCGGACGACACGCTCGATGCGGCTCCACTCGATCGATCCACGTGCGAGCCGGCGGATGTCCATACGGGATCTGTCGACAGTCGGCGTTAAATGCCCCTCGAAGTGTTACCGGGAGAATGTATTCGGTTCCGGTCAGTTCGGTCGCCGACCGGTCCCGTCCTCGTATCCGACCGGCCCGTCAGAACAGTATTATTATCACTGATCCAAGGGTATTGTCGAGTAGTATGGATGCTATCGACGATCTCAGCGACGCGATCGACGTCACTCGGAACCGGTTGACGCCGGTTCGGACGGGGACCTGGCTCAGGCTCGCGCTCATCGTCTTCTTCGTGAGCTCGCTCGGGCTGGGCGGGCCGACGGTTCCGGGCGGTGACACCGGCACGGTCACCGACGGGCCGACGGTCGAGGAGCAGCCACAGGAACTCGAGGGGATAGTGACCGACGAACTGGTGTTCTGGGCGCTCGTGATCGTCGCGATCGTCCTGATACTCTGGTTGGTCTACGAGTTCATCGCCGCGGTCATGGAGTTCGCCTTCCTCGAGTCGCTCCGGTCGTCCGACATCCACGTGAGACGATATTTCGCCGAGAACCTGGGAAAGGGGCTGTGGCTGTTCCTGTTCCGATTCGGTCTCCGAGTGCTGTTCGCGGTTCTCGGCATCGTCCCGGCCGTGGCCCTCTTTCTCTCGCTGGAGTCGGGAATCGACGGCCTCTCGGCGGGTCTACTCTTGCTCTACCTCCTCTATGCAGTCGTCTTAGGCCTGCTCTATAGTATCACGATGCGATTTACCACCGAGTTCGTCACGCCGATCATGCTACTGACGGATCGCGGCGTCCTCGACGGCTGGGGCCGATTCTGGCCGACGATGAAAGCGAACTGGACCGATTACGGCGTCTATCTCCTGTTGGTCTGGATCCTCCAGTTCGTCGTCGGCATCGCCGCCACGTTCGTCATCGGCTTCGCCAGCGTGCTACTGGCGATCCCGTTCGTGATCGTCATCGTCCTGCTGGTGGTCGCGTTCGATACGGCGGGACTACTCCTGGCGATTCTGGTCGCCATCGTCGGAGTCGTCCTCGTTCTGCTCCTGGCGTCGCTGTTCTACGTCCCCATCGCGACCTACTTCCGCTACTACGCACTGCTGCTCCTCGGCGATACTGACGGCGACCTGGATCTCATCCCCGATCGACGCGAGGCGGTCCGCGGTGGCGGACCGATCGACGGCGGCGATCGCGGCGACGGACCGGCCGACGGCGGTGGTCGCGACGGCGGAGACGGCCCTACTGGATTCGGGTCCCGCGAGCCCGACTCGGACGGCTCGAGCGACTGGGACGAGACGAACGGCCGAGACGACACGAACGGCTGGAACGATACCGGCGGCTGGAACGACGAGCGAGACGATACCGAGTCTCGAGACGAGCGAGATCGGACGGCCGACCGCGACGAAGACGACGATCGCGACTGGAGATAGGAGCAACCCGGGCTCGAACACCGGCAGAGTTGGGCCCCGAGTACGGGCGGAATCGCCCCCGCGAGCACCGGCAGAGTTGGTCTCGGGCACGAGCGGGCCCGAGACCTCGAGTACGGTTCGTGACCCTCGCCGGTGCGCTTATTTCGGACGCTAGCAAGTATCACGTATGGAGTTCGACCTGCCCGACGAGCACCGGATGATCCGGGAGACCGTCAGGGACTTCTGCGAGCGGGAGATCGAGCCGATCGCCCAGGAGATCGAGGACGAGCATCGGTTCCCCGCGGAGATCTTCGAGCAGCTCGCCGATCTCGATATGATGGGCGTGCCCATCGACGAGGCGTACGGCGGGCTCGGCGGTGATACGCTCATGTACGCGCTGGTCGCCGAGGAACTCGGCCGCGTCTCCGGCGCGATCGGACTCTCCTACGTCGCCCACACGTCGCTCGCGTCGAAACCCATCGAACTGTTCGGCTCCGACGCCCAGAAAGAGCGGTGGCTGCGCCCGCTCGCCGAGGGCGAGTATCTCGGCGGCTGGGCACTGACCGAACCCGGAAGCGGGTCCGACGCGTCGGATATGGATACTACCGCCGAGCGGGACGGAGACGAGTGGGTTCTGAACGGCACCAAGCAGTTCATTACGAACGCCTCCGAAGCGGGCTCGATCCTCGTGAAAGCGGTCACGGAGCCCGACGCGGGCTACGACGGCATCTCGACGTTCATCGTCGACCCGCGCGCGGACGACGGCTTCGAGGTGACGACCGTCTGGGACAAGATGGGACTCAACGCGTCGCCGACCTGCGAAATAACTCTCGAGAACGTGCGCCTCCCCGAGGATCGCCTGCTCGGCGCGGAAGGCGACGGCTGGGAGCAGACGAAGAAGACCCTCGACGGGGGCCGCATCTCCATCGCCGCGCTCTCGACGGGGCTCGCGCAGGGAGCCTACGAACACGCCAAGGAGTACAGTACGGAACGCGAGCAGTTCGGACAGCCGATCTCCGAGTTCGACGCGATCCGAGACACGGTCGTCGACATGCACCGGAAGACCGAGCGAGCGCGACTCCTCACCCGCAAGGCCGCCTGGAAGTACGATCGGGGAGAGCCGGTGACCGAGGCGTCGGCGCTGGCGAAACTCGACGCCAGCGAGGCCGCCCGCGAGGTCGCCGAGGACGCCGTCCAGGTGCTCGGCGGCTACGGCTACACGACCGATTTCGCTCCGCAGCGGTTCTACCGCGACGCGAAACTCATGGAGATCGGCGAGGGGACCAGCGAAATTCAGCACCTGGTCATCGGCCGAGAACTCGGACTCTGAGCGGAGCAGACGCGAGCGGTCGCTCGAGCCGTGAATCGTGAGTCGTGACGTGACCGAACCCGCTGTACTACTATCGATGTCAGCCGCGGATGCCATCCAAATCTGCCGCGGATGCCGTCGATACCAGCCGCAGATACCGTCGAAATCAGCCGAGAACGCCGTCGTCGCTCTCGTTGCTGTCGCTTCCGTCGTCGGTTTGGTTGTCGTCGCTCCCGTCCGTGCTCTCGTTCCCGCCGTCGTCGGTGCTCTCGTTTCCACCGTCGTCGGACCCGCCATCGTCGGATCCGCCGTCCCCGCTCGAGGCCCCCTCGTCCACATCAGTGGTCACCGCTTCGGTGAGCGCCGCGATGTTCGGTTCCTCCTGGCGTTCGACGTACTCGGGATAGACGCCGATGGTCACGAGCAGGTCCTCGTCGGCCTCGACGGCCTCGGTGATGTAGATGTTGACGGGGACGTCCTCGCCGTCGAACTCCGCGTCGGCGGTGAACTGCGACTGGGTCGTCGACTGTTCGAGGATCGTGATATCGGAGTCCTCATCGTGGGAGATGTTGTCGATCCCGTCGTAGTTGCTCCTGACGAGATCCATGAGCTCCTGCGTCGACATCTCTCCGACGGGGTTGAGTTCCTTGCCGACGATGCTCACCTGCGGCGTCGTCAACACGTTGAAGACGGCACCGCGGCGGCTGCCGAGCAGCCCCATGTCGACCGACTTCTCGTGTTTAGTCATGTGGTTGGTGACCGTGACGGTCTCGTTCGTCGGTCCGACGTCCCGCTCGACGGGGAGCGCTTCGATGGCGGTCTGTTCGTAGCCCGTCTCCTCGCGAGCGTCGGCTTCGACGCCGGCGGGTGACGATTCGTGTTCGGCCATCCCAAGCAGCCCCAGACAGCCCGACAGGCCGGCGAGGCCGGCGGCTCCGAGTCCCGCGATGACGGTTCGTCGATTCATTTCCTACAACTGCCGATTCAGTTGGTAAGTGTTTGTTGAAACGGCGACTGTCTGTCAACGTGAAAAGAGATCAGTATTCGAGTGGCGATTTCCGACCGCTCGAGGCCAAGGGAGACGATCCCCGACTCAGGGCCAGCTGCCGGCTTCCTCGAAGGCGTCGGCGACGCGCTGGATCGCGACGACGTAGGCCGCGGTTCGCGGGTTCTCGAGGTCGTGTTCCTCGTAGGTCTCGACCAGCGCGTCGAAGGCGTCGACGATGATCGTCTCGAGCTCCTCGTTGACGCGCTCTTCGGACCAGTAGAAGCGCTGGCGGTTCTGGACCCACTCGAAGTAGGAGACGGTGACGCCGCCCGCGTTCGCGAGGATGTCCGGGATGACGAAGACGTCCGTTTCCTCGAGCACCTCGTCGGCCGCGGGGGTCAGCGGCCCGTTCGCGGCCTCCGAGATGACGTCGGCCGCGACGTCCTCGGCGAGGTCGGCGTCGATCGCGTTCTCGAGCGCCGCGGGGATCAACAGGTCGACGTCGAGGGTGAGGACCTCGTCGTTAGTGATCTCCTCGTCGCTCTCCTCGTAGCCGACGACGCTGCCCGTCTCGTTCTTGTGTTCTTTCGCCGCGACCGGATCGAACCCGTCGGGGTTGTAGATACCGCCGCTCGAGTCGCTGGCGGCGACGACGGTCGCGCCCATCTCGTCGATCAGTTTGGCGGCGATCCAGCCCGCGTTGCCGTAGCCCTGCACGGCGACGGTCGCGCCCTCGAGGTCCTTGTCGAGGTAGTCGAACGCTTCGCGCGCGGCGATGACGGTCGAGCGACCGGTCGCCTCGACGCGGCCCTCGCTGCCGCCGGAGTCGAGCGCCTTGCCCGTGATGACGCCCGGTTCCGTCGTGTTCTCGAGGGTCTCGTAGGTGTCTTTGATCCAGTTCATCTCCCGCTGGCCCGTGTTCACGTCGGGCGCGGGAACGTCTCGGTCCTCGCCGATCAGGGGACGCAGCTCTTTGGCGAACGAACGGGTGAGTCGCTCGAGTTCCGCTTCGGAGTAGTCGTCCGGATCGAGCGCGATACCGCCCTTGCCACCGCCGAGGGGAATGTCGACGATCGCAGTCTTGTAGGTCATCCAGCCCGACAGCGCCTTGACCTCGTCGCGGGAGACCTGCGGGTGGTAGCGAATACCGCCTTTATAGGGGCCGCGATCGCCGTTGAACTGCGAGCGGAAGGCGGTAAAGCGCTCGAGATCTCCGTCGTCGCCTTCGATCGTGAGGTTCGTCTCGAGCACTCGCTCGGGGTGTTTGAGTCGCTCGATCTCGTCGCCGCCGACATCGAGGTAGTTTGCGGCCTCGTCGATCTGCGATTGGAGGCTTTCGAACGGATTGGCTTCGTCGGACATTGGGAGTAGCTTCCGAGGAAACGAAAATAAACGTGGCGAATGTCCCCCATAGTGCATAAGTTACAATATAAGGTCTTCAGACGCGGTTATATATTGTATGGATGTCGCGGCCGCCGGCGGGTCGACGATCGCGACACTGACGGCGGGTCGACAATTGCGATAGACGTGTAGTCCACGCGACCGAACGGCGAACGGAGCGTACCCGACCGCGTGCCGCGTTAGGCCCACGCGCCGACGGCCGCTGCGCGCGAACGGATTCGCTCGGCTCGAGCGATCAGGGGCGCGTCGATCATCTCGCCGTCGACCGCGAAGACGCCTCGGCCCTCGGCATCGGCCTCGTCTCTGGCGTCGAGCACGCGCCTGGCCCACTCGATCTGCTCGGCCGACGGGGTGAACGCCTCGTTGATCGGCCCGACTTGGGCGGGGTGGATCGCCAACTTCCCGTCGTAGCCGAGTTGAATCGCGAACTCGACGTCCTCGCGGAGGGCATCCTCGTCCTCGAAATCGGACACGATGGTATCGATCGCCGGACAGTCGTTGGCCGCGGCCGCGAGGACGACGCGTTCTCGCGCGTAGAGCACTTCGGTCCCCTCGGCCGTCCGCGTCGCGCCGATGTCCGCCGCGAGGTCTTCCGCGCCGAACACCAACGCGTCGGTCGCGGACACGGCCGCGATCTCGGGTGCCGCGAGTATTCCGGCGGCGCTCTCGAGCAGCGCGAAGACGGGAAACACCGTCTCGTACGTACCGAGTTCGTCGACGAGCGCGCGGACATCGTCGGCCGAGCCGACTTTCGGAAGCATGACGCTATCGAGTCGAAGTTCCGTGCCGTCCCCCAGTAGAGCGTCGAGATCGTCCCTGAGCGTCGATTCCGTCGCGTTAACTCGAACGCAGACCTCGCAGTCGGGATCGAAACCGGGATCGGACAGTACGTCGCGAACGGCGTCGCGAGCGTCGGCTTTGCGCCGGGGTGCGACCGCGTCCTCGAGATCGAAGACGACTACGTCCGCCCCCGAATCGGGCGCTTTCCGACACATCTCGGGGCGGTCACCGGGAGTGAACAGCACGCTTCTACGGACCATACCGATCTCTCGAACGGCCAGAACCAAAGTCGTCAGTGTGACGGCGAGTCGTCATCGGAGTGCCAGCGAGCCGTCGCCGGCCGCTCGGTCGGGGCGTCTCCGATCAGCGGTACTGTAGCGTCGTCAGGTCGACCAGTCGTCGCTCGAGACGGACGTGATCGGTCGGCGACGGACACCCCTCGTTCAGAGTGAAAGACCGGTCGAGTCACCGGGGTGTTCGGATGTCCGGGTTGCCGATCGATCGGTCGCGTTCGGTGAGCGCGTCCCACCCCTCGTTCAGACTGAAACGCAGTCGCGACGTCCGGGACCGTTTTCAGTCTGAACGAGGGGCGGCCCGACGAACTTCGGTGTCGTGGGGTCGCCGAGGGGACCCACACCCCCTATTCAGAGTGAAAAGCGGCTGAACGGAACCGGGGTCGATGAACTCGGACGAGACGGCGTTCGTCGGGCTGAAAGCGTTTTGTCTCTCCGCTTTCTTCTTACACCTCTGCGTCAACGTCTATCTCTCTCGAGAACTGTGTGAAGAAATCGTCCATAAAACGCCAGCGAGACGTTCCGAGACGGCGTCCGGGTGACGTATATAACGCATCCAGCCGTTCCTCTGCCCATTCTCGAAGGAGCGTGATATCGGGCAGGTCCGACGTAACCGTTCCACCGACTTCCGGGGTATCGATCACCGCGTATTTCTCGCCTGCACTTCCCGACCGCTCGCCGACGATACAGGCCATCCGAACGAGACCGACCGCTCCGATAGCTTCCAGCTTATCCGCGTCGAAGAGCAACTCCGCCTCGAGCGTCTCCGGCTCCGGAGAACTGGAACGGATACTGTGCGTTCGAATACAGTGTTTGACGGCATCGATCCGGTCGGATGCCACCCCTTCGGTCTCGAGGAGGGCTTCCGCTTCGACCGCACCCCATTCGTCGTGGTCATCGATCTCCCCTGTTCGCTCCAGTGGACGACCGATGTCGTGTAACCACGCCGCCGCAGTGAGCACGTCTCTCTCGACGATTCTCTCGCACCCGTTCGCTAATCGATTCGACAAGTCACGGACCCGATTGGCGTGGAAACGATCGTGAGCCGGGAGGGCGTCGTCGTAATACGGTAGCGACAACCCTCGAGCGAGGGGACCTAATTCCTGCGTCATGAGGGGCGTGAAAAATAGAGGACTGATGACATAACGGTTGTGGATTTCTCATCAGGCGGTACGAAACGGCCGAACAGAACGAAACGAGCCCGAGAGTGCGAAATGAGCCCAGCAGTACGAAACGGGCGCGCTCGATTGCCGAATTTCCGTTCAGAACTCGCGAGTGTTTACTCCCGCCCGCAGAATCGTTCCGGTGACCTCTCGTTCGGCCCCCTTTCAGTCTGAACGGGGGGTGGAGCCGCCGTCGAACGAGACTTCAGTCTGCATCCGGCAGAGCGCTCGAGTACTGAGAATCTGTACGAGAAAGGCTATATAGGGACTCTACCCGACCCTTATCAGTCTGAACTACCTTCCATAGTTTTATAATGAGCGTCTTCCAGAACAGAACTATGGCTGAGCAGACGGGTGGGGACCCGCTCTTCGAATCTCACGACCCCATCTTCAATCGGAAGGAACTCCTCCACGTCGGACACGTCCCCGACGAGGACCGCATCGTCGGACGCGACGACGAGATCCAGTCCGTCGCCGCCGAAGTCGGTGCGATCACGCGAGGCGATCCGCCGAACAACGTAATGATCTACGGCAAGACCGGAACCGGGAAGAGTCTGATCTCTCGACACGTCGCGACGCGGGCTCAGGACGCCGCGCGAGGCAACGACATTGACTGTGGCGTTCTCTACGTCGACTGTTCCGAAGCGAACACGGAAACCCGGACGACGCGTCAGTTAGCGCTCAATCTGAAAGAGCAGACCGACTACCAGCAGAATATTCCGCTCCGGGGGGTCGGGACCATGGAGTACTACCAGCACATCTGGGGCATTCTCGAGGCCTGTTTCGATGCGGTCGTCGTCATCTTGGACGAGATCGATAAACTGGACAACAGCAATATCTTGATGCAGCTCTCTCGCGCTCGCGAGGCACAGAAAACGGACGCGTACATCGGCGTCATCGGGATCAGTAACAAGGTCCAGTATCGGGAGACGCTCGACGAACGCATCGACAGCAGTTTCGGCCATCGAGAGCTGTTCTTCCACCCCTACGACGCCTCGCAACTTCGCGAGATCATGCGCAACCGCGAGGACGCCTTTCAGCCCGACGTCCTCGAGGACGGGACGATCGAGCTCTGTGCCGCCCTCGCGGCCAAGAAACACGGCGACGCGCGGAAGGCGATCGAGATCCTCAAGGAGGCCGGCGAACTCGCTCGACGAACCGGCAGCGAGACGGTCTCGGAGGACCACATCCAGCAGGCCCAGGAGGTCGCCGAAATCAACCGCATCGAGGAACTCACCAGCGGTGCGACCGTCCACGCGAAGCTCGCCCTGTACGCGCTCGCGAGTTGCATCATCACCGGCGATCGAGAGACGTACAAGACTCGAGAGGTGTACGAGCGCTACGTCGGCATCTGCGAACTGGTCGCCACCGATCCGATCACCGAAAACGGGCTGTATCGGCAGCTAAAGGAACAGGCGTTCTTGGGCGTCATCGAGTCCGAAAAGACCGGTGGCGGTCGGTCACAGGGGAGTTACCTCTTGCATCGCCTCGTCACCGATCCGAAACACATCGTCAAGGCGGTCCGTCGGGACGCCTCGCTCGAGGACCTCCCGACGGACGATCGGCTCCGCGAGACCGGTCCGTCGACGGGGAACCGTGACGTCGATCTCACCTCGTTTTCGTGACACGGTGTTTTCGTGAGACAGCCGTCTCTCGGCCGCTGAAGCGATGGGTCGTTCCCCGAAAGCGGGGTTGACGAGAGCCATTCCCCGAAAGCAGGGTCAACGAAGACCATTCCCCGAAAGCAGAGTCAACGAGGGCCATTTCCTGCGGGTAAGGTCGTTGTGGACTATTCCTCGAGAGCGGAATCGGCGAGGATCGGGGTCGGCCCCGGCGTCGACGAGAGGCAGCCCCCTCCATATCCCCGCTTTCACTCTGAATAAGGGGTGGGGGTCCCGTGAATCGACGAGCGCCGACCGATAGACGTTCCGTTTCGACGCGTCCGCGTCGACTGATAAAATATCGCGTTCGCGTTACCTTCGTCTCATGCTGCTTCGACGAGTTCAGAGCGACGCCGGGATCGTCGGTCGACGACCGATCCACAGTCGGTACAGACGAGCAATCGCTCGTCGCCGGCCGTCACGGTCTCCCAGTCGCCGGTGATCGGACTCTCGTGGCCACACTCCGGACAGATGAGGACGGCTTTTCGCTGCGCTGGCGGCGGGTGCGAATCGTCGTGATGCGTATGCGCTGACATTGCCGTTTCTAGGAATTCGACGGGTATAGGGGTTGTGTGGTACGAACGACCGTGACGTTCCGCCCCATCCTTTAGCTGGCAGCCCTGCGTACTAAGCGGTTCGTCGTGGTCGGTTCCCGCGTGTCTATCGAGAGTACGAATCCGGCGACGGGAGACGTGGTCGACAGCTTCGAAGAGACGTCTGACGAGGAGCGAGACGAACACATAGCGCGAGCGACCGAGACCTTCGCGGAGTGGAGCGAGACGCCGATCGAGACGCGGCAGCGACTCCTGGCGAAGGCGGCCGACGTTTTGCGGGAAAACGAGGACGACTACGCCCACCTGATGACCGAGGAGATGGGGAAGCCGATCGGGCAGGCCTACGACGAGGTCGAGAAATGCGCGTGGGTCTGTGACTACTACGCCGAGACCGCCGCCGAACACCTCCAGGACGAGGTCGTCGCGAGCGACGAGAGCGCCCGTACCGTCGTCGCCTACCAGCCGCTCGGCCCGGTGCTGGCGATCATGCCCTGGAACTTCCCGTTCTGGCAGGTGTTTCGCTTCGCGGCCCCCAACCTCGCCGCGGGCAACGTCGGCCTGCTGAAACACGCTTCGAACGTGCCCGGCTGTGCGCGGGCCATCGAAGACGTCTTCGAGCAGGCGGGGTTCCCCGAGGGCGCGTTCACCTCCCTCCTGATCAGTTCCAGCGAGATCGACGAGGTGATCGAAGACGAGCGCATCTCCGCGGTCACTATCACCGGCAGCGACGGCGCGGGCCGATCCGTCGCCGAGACTGCGGGCAGCCAACTCAAGAAGAACGTCCTCGAGTTAGGCGGGAGCGACCCGTTCGTCGTGCTCGAGGACGCGCCGATGGACGAGACGGTCGAGACGGCAGTCCAGGCGCGGCTCATCAACAACGGCCAGTCCTGTATCGCGGCCAAGCGATTCATCGTGGTCGACGACGTCTACGACGAGTTCGTCGACCGGTTCGTCGACGAAATGGAGGCCCAGACCGTCGGCGATCCGATGGACGAGGGCACCGACATCGGCCCGCAGGCCCGCGAGGACCTCATGGAGGAGCTCCACGAGCAGGTCGAAGAAACGGTCGATCAGGGCGGCGAGATTGAACTCGGCGGCGAGCCGATGGACCGCGACGGCGCGTTCTATCCGCCGACGGTGATCACGGACGTTCCCGAAAACGCGCCCGCCGATCAGGAGGAACTCTTCGGTCCCGTCGCGACGGTCTTCCGGGTACCCGACGAGGAAGCCGCGATCGAGAAGGCCAACGACACCCGCTTCGGGCTCGGCGCGAGCGTCTGGACCGAGGACTTAGAGCGCGGCGAGCGGGTCGCCCGCCAGTTCGAGTCCGGGCTGGCGTTCGTCAACGAACTCGTCAAGTCCGATCCCCGACTCCCCTTCGGCGGTGTGAAGGACTCGGGCTACGGACGGGAACTCTCGAAGCACGGCATCCGCGAGTTCGTCAACACGAAGACGATCTGGGTCCAGCAGGACGCCGGCGACGAGACCGAGATGGTCGAGTGAGGAACACGAGGCGGCTACCGGTGCAGAATGCGGGTAACCGACCGAGCCGAAATCGAAACCGGTAGCGCGACTCGGATCGCGCGATTTCCCGGATCGGGAAGTCTGATCGAGGTCAGTCACCAGTGCGCGTCTCGAGTCCGGAACGACGCCATGCTTTTGTAGGATCTGCGTGATTTCGAACGCATGACGGGACTGTACTACGAGGAGTTCGACGTCGGCGAGACAATCGAACACGAGCGTCGGCGGACGATCTCCGAGAGCGACAACCAGCGCTTCTGTGATATGACGATGAATCAGCAGCCGCTGCACCTCGACGCAGAGTTCGCGGCCGACACTGAGTTCGGCGAGCGCCTGGTCAACGGCCTCTACACGATGTCGCTCGCGGTCGGAATCTCGATTCCGGAGACGACCGACGGGACGATCGTCGCGAACCTCTCCTACGACGACGTCGAGCACCCGAATCCGGTCTTCCACGGCGACACGATCCGAGCGCAGTCGACGGTCACTGACAAACGCGAGACCAGCGACGGCGAGCGCGGGATCGTCACCATGCACGTCGAGGCGTTCAGAGTCAACGACCGTTCCGAGAGCGACGCGAACGAGGCTTCGTCGGACGAGTCCGACAACCCGGACGAACCGCTCGTCTGCGAGTTCGACCGGACCGTCCTCTCGCTGAAACGCGAACACGCTGCCGCCGACGGAGACGGGGCGTGATCGCGATGGCCACCGACTCCGCAGCGGGAGCCGCCGAGGGGGACCTCGAGTGGCTCTCGCTGGACGACGACGAGACAGTAATCTGGGCCGGCGGCCCGGATCGACGCACACTCATCCCGGCGTTCGTAATCGGACTCCCGCTCTCGATCGTCCTGATCGGACTCCTCATCATCGCCAGCGAGTACCTCCGCGTGACGAACACCCACTACGTCGTGACGAACCGCGCGCTGTACGCGAAGACGGGCGTGCTCTCGCGGGACGTCAAGCGGATCGAGCACGGGAAGGTTCAGGACATCTCCTACAGCCAGAGCGCGCTGGGGGCCCACTTCGGCTACGGCACCGTCGAGGTCAGTACCGCCGGCGGCTCCGGCGTCGAGATGGCGTTCAAATCGGTTCCCGATCCGCGGGGCGTCCAACAGCGCATCAGCGACCGACTCAAACGCGAGCGCGGCGAGTCCGGTGACGACCGGACGAAAGACGACGTCCTCGAGGAGATCCTCACTGAACTGCGGGCGATTCGGACGGCCGTCGACGGCGGTGACGGTAACAGTGACGGCGATAGTAGCGGTCAGTCCACCACCGAGACCGGGTCGACCGTTCGGGGGAGCGACGACCACCACTACGAGTATGACAGAGACCAGTCCGTCTGAGCCCGACGCGGAATCGGAAGCGAGCGCCGACAGCACGCCGCAACGCGACGATTCGTCCGCGTCCGTCCCGCCGTGGCTCCCGCTCGAGGAGGGCGACCGCGTCCGCTGGCAGGCGGGGCCGCGGATCCAGACCGTCCTCCCGTGGGCCGCCGTCGCCGTCGTCGGAACGGTGGTCCTCCTGGCCGCCGTCGCCGTCGCGGTGCTGCCGGTCCTCGCGCTCGCCGGCATTCCGGCCGTCGTCGCACCGGCGCTGTGGCAGTACGCTCGCGTCTCGCGAACGGCGTTCGTCGTCACCAACGGGATCGCTGCGACGCGACGCGGTGTCCTCGGGCGAACCGTCCGGATCGTCTCCCTCGAGCGGATCCAGAACACGACCGTCGAACAGGATCCGATCGGTCGATACGTCGGCTACGGCACCGTCACGATCGAGACCGCGGGCGGCCGGACGCTCCGCTTTCGGAATATCGAGAATCCGGGTGAGATTCGCGACCGACTCGAGGCCGAGCGCGACCGACTGACCGGCAGCGAGATTCTGGGCGGACGCGACCAGTGGGAAGCCGTCCTCACCGAGGTCCGGGAATGGCGGCGGGTTCTCGAGCAGAGTTCGTAACTGACGCGCCCTCGAGCGCAACCCGTAACCGACGCGCCCACGAACGCAACCCCTAACCGACGCACCGATCAGCGGACCTCGATATCGCCGTTCATCGTGGACTGGTGCGGTTCACAGGCGTACGCCGCTAGCTCCTCGCTCGCGGTGAATTCGATCCACTGTCCCGCGGCTGACTCGGTGACTACGTCGGTTTCGTGGTCGTCGACGACGTCCCCGTTCCCGTCTCTGAGCTGAATGTTGTGCGGCATCCCGTTCCCCTCGGACCAGCCGATCTCGTACGATTCGCCCGACTCGAGGACGAGCGTCGGGTTCTCGAGGTCCGCGATCCCCGCCGGTGCGACGCCGACCCAGGCGACGGTCTGTGCGCTCAGCTCGATCCGCGTTCCGGGCTCGATTTCGACGCGTTCGTGGCCCGTGTCCTCGAGATCGTCGACCCACTCGGGTTCGTCGACGGTCGTCGCTCCGAACCCGTCGTACTCGAACTCGACCTCGAGTGCGGCGCGTTCGTCCGCTCGCTCCACCGTTTTGCGTATTCGAAAGCGATGGATTCGACCGTCTTCGCCGACGAGGATCGTCCCCGTCTCGTCGATCGAGTCACCGCGGGGCCGCTGCGTGTCTATCTCCGTCACTTGAACCGCGTGGACGGACCCCGCCTCGATCGTCTCCGGACCGTCGTAGTCGCCGTCTACGTTCCGTACCCAATGGCCGATCGTCTCGAGTGACATCTCGAGAACCCCCGCGGCGGTACGGTGGGTCAGCCGGCCGTCGTCGCTCGTCGCGCCGCGATCGCCGTCGATGTATATTCGGTGGTCCGTTTCCCGCCCGGCCCGGCCGTCGTCCGCGATCTTTTCGACGCGCTCCGCGTCGGGCTCGGCTCGGACGGCGAACGACTCGGAGGACACCGTCCTCCACTGCTCGGTCGATTCGTCCGTCCATCGAGTCCGAGCCGTGTACTCGCTGGCGAACGACGTCGACGTCACTACATCACTGTGGGCGTCGAACAGCATCTCCGCATCGTCGATACCGGCATCGCTCAGCCCCGGTGGGAAGTCGATGTCCGCCGGTTCGCGGTCCGATTCTTCGGGGGAATCGGAGCCGTCGGTGGAATCGCTGAGACAGCCCGCCAGTCCGACGACGCTGAGCGACCCGCAGCCTCGGAGCCACCGTCGTCTCGACACGGTTCGATCACTTGTCATATAGCTATGGTTACTCATTACAGTGATAAATTCACTGATGAGAGCACCGACTTCGAGCGGCCGGCCGATCGGATGGACGGAGATCCGATCCTCGAGAGGGAACGACGGTCAGAGAACGCTCGAGATCGTGTAGACGTTGAGGATCGCAGCGGCCAGCCACGGCACCGCGAGTCCGGCCGGAACGATCGGGCGGTACTCCCGCTCGAGGAGGAGCCGACAGACGAGCCCGACGCCGATCGCGAACGCCTTCAGCGCGAGCATCCCGGCCAGCCCGTGGCTCTCGATCGCTCCGCGAGCCGCCGGGTTCGACTCGGAGAGTCCGACGTGGAGGCCGACGAACGTCGTCACGACGTCGGCGGCCAGCGCCAGGAGGACGACCCCCCAGAGCAGTCGCTCGAGGTCGACCGGCGTGACGTCGCCCGGGAGGCGGTGGCGCAGGAACGCGCCCTCGGAACTCATAGGCTCCCCGCCGGAGTCGAACCGGATCGTCGTGCCCCTGGGAGCACGCATCGGTTCGCCCAGGCGAGGTATTGTTATGGCAGGCGTAGGACGATCCCCGTCGCGAGTAAGTGCTCATAACTTCCGGAACGGTCGCTCGGCTCGAGCGATACGGTGCAGACGACGGTACGATCCGGTGCAGACGACGGCGCGATACGGTGCAGACGACGGCGCGATACGGTGCCGACGACGGCGCGAAAGACGGCGGCGGCCGCTCAGAGGATCGTGCCGTGTTTCTTGTCCGGAAGCGACTTCTCGACGTCTTCGTAGAAGTCGAATCGGGCGGCCAGTTCTTCGCGCAGCGTGCTCGGCGGGACGATCTCGTCGATGACGACCTCGCTGGCCATCCGGTGGATATCGATGTCCTCACGGTACTCTTCGCGGAGTTCCCGTTCCATCCGTTCGCGCTCCTCGGGGTCGTCGACCTCCGAGAGTTTGCGCGCGTAGACGGCGTTGATCGCCGCCTCGGGGCCCATGATCGCGATCTCGCCCGACGGGAGTCCGATGACGCTCTCGGGGTCGTAGGCGGGGCCGCCCATCGCGTAGATGCCCGCGCCGTAGGCCTTGCGGACGACGACGGTCTGTTTCGGGACCGTCGCCGAGGAGGTCGCGTAGATCATCTTCTTCCCTTGCTCCAGGATGCCGTCTCTCTCGACTTGAGATCCGGCCATGAAACCGGGCGTGTCACAGAGGTAGAGTAAGGGGATGTTGAACGCGTCCGACTTCCAGATGAACTCCGCGGCCTTCTCGGCCGCGTCGGGGAAGATCGCACCGGCGCGGTGGGCGGGCTGATTGGCGACGATGCCGATCGGACGACCGCCGATTCGAGCGTAGGCCGTGACGATCTCCGGCCCGTAATCGGGCCGTAACTCGAAGTAGGAGCCGTCGTCGACGATCCGATCGATGACGTCGGTCATGTCGTACCCCTTGTTCGGTCGCTGGGGAACGATGGCGTCGATCCCCTCGGGGGACTTGGCGGGGGCCGTCGGCTCCCGTTGTGGCGGCTTCTCGTCGGCGTTGTCCGGCAGATACGTGACGAGTTGTGCCACGAGCTCGCGGGCGTGTTCCTCGTCCTCGGCGATCAGGTCCGCCGACCCCGATTCGCGCATGTGGACCTGCGGCCCGCCGAGTTCCTGCAGATCGACGTCCTCGCCGGTGACCATTCGGACCATCCGCGGGGAGGCGATCGCCATCGCGGACATCCCCTCGACCATGATCGTGAAGTCCGCGAAGACCGGCGTGTAGGCCGCTCCGGCGATGCTCGGACCGTAGAGGACGCAGATCTGTGGCACCCGCCCGGAGAGCATCGAGTGGTTGTAGTAGTACTTCCCGATCCCCTCCCGATTGGCGAAAAAGCCCGTCTGCTGGTCGATCCGGCCGCCCGATGAGTCCATCAGATAGAACACTGGGTTCCCCGTCTTGAGCGCGCGCTGTTGCATTCGGAGGAACTTCTCGACGCCCTTGGCGGCCATACTGCCGCGCTTGACCGTGTAGTCGTTGGCCATGACGTGGACGTCCCGCCCCTCGAAGGTCGCCGCGGCCGTGATGAGCCCGTCCGCCGGCAGCCGGTCGTCGGTCTCCTCGTCCGCGTCCGCCCCGCTCGGATGCCAGTCGTCGAACGCCGCGAACTTCCCGTCCTCGAAACGTAACTCGCTGTCCTCGCCGGAAAACCACAGCTCGAGCCGATCGCGGACGAACAGCTTCCCCTGCTCGGGCAGTTGCTCCCTGTACTTCTCGGGGCCGCCCTCGAGGATGTCCGCGATCTCGTCTCGCAGTCGCTGCTCGCGCTCGGTCGGCCCAAGTTCGCCGTCGTCTCTGTCGTCACCCCCGTCAGGACCGGTGGCCGACCCGCCGTCGGCCGGCAGATCGGACTCTGCCCCGATTTCGTGTACCGCCGTCGGTTCCGACTCGTCGCCGCGGTACACCTCGACCGTCTCGCCGACGTGCTCCGCGAGGGCGGCCGCGATCGCCGTCGCCTCGTCGTCGTCGGCTCCAGCCGCGATACGAACTCGCATGCTACGTGCTGTGTCGGGCGATCACATACCGTTTTCCCCGATTCGCGATCGCTCGAGCGGTCGGTCCGTCGGCTCGGCGGCGAGCGGAGAGGAGGAACGGAGAGTCGGTCCGCGCCGACGGGATCGCCGCTGATCACCGGCGTTCGCCGCGAGGGGAGGAGGGGTCGCGGTCGCGGCGCGGACCGATCAAGAGTGTGTCTGCCTCCGTGGTCACCAGCACGGAGACAACGCGTACTGAACGGAGAGACGACACGAACGCTCGCGTTCAGTCGTGCAGCCATTATATGGCGTATTTCCGTCGGGGTGGTCGCGCTCTCGGAGACCGGTCGTCGATCCGCTCGGCTGAGCGGGAGCGCGATGACCGTCATTTGGCGGGTACGATATCTTCGGCGGCACCTGCAGGCAGAATCGGTTTCATCGAATTTGCCGTTCCTTTCAACGGTTATCCCGTGTCCGTGAACAGACGCTTTGGCGGAACGGGGCGCAACGCGACCGAACACCTGAACCGCGGCATGTCGGAGGCGCATACCGAGCGTCTCGTGCAGCGGCTCGCAGCGCTTCGCGACCGAATCGAGGACGGAATGGACCGACGAGAGTTCCTGCGTACTGTCGTCAGCGGCGGGTTCGCCGTCGGAATGGCGCAGTGGCTCGGCGTCGATGACTTCCTCGCCGCCGACGACGGCGAGGTCCCCGTCGTCACCGCCCTCGTTCGAGACGATCCCGACGATCCGTGGTCGATCCGGGAGCGGACGCGTTCCGTCCCCGCGAAGTGGTACGCCGCCGTCGAGAAGGCGTTCGAACTGAACGACCGACTCGCCAGAACGGCCTTTACCGGCTATCTCGGCAGTGCGGTCGTTCCGGGCGACTACGAGAGCGGGACCGCCACCGTCTCCGTCGGCCTCTCGAGCGACGGTCACTCCCTCGGCGAAATGCTCGAGGAGCTGGCGGAGGGAATCGATATCGACGCCGAGACGATCATCGACGTCGAGGAGATACAGGACGGGCCCGAGTCCCGGGAGCCCAAGCTCGCCGACGCGTCGATCGCCGACGGCGTTCCGAGCGGTGTCGCCTGCGAAACCCCCTCGAGCATGGCCACGCTCGGACCGGCGCTGTACGACCCCGACGATCGGAAGCGCTTCTTCGTGACGGCGGACCACGCCTTCAGCGATACTCGCGACTCGACCGACGAGACCCTCGTGTTGCCGCGCGAAGGCAACGACCCCATCGAACTGGGACGGGTCGATCGCTTCCATCCCGTCGCGGACATCGCCACCGTCGAACCGAACGGCTGGGTCGAGCCCGCGAGCAGGATCGACGCGCCGTCGCGCCCCCGCGTCCGCGGCCAGTTCACCAAGTTCGGGCTGGCCGATCTCGTCGCCCGCGACGAGGACCTCGAGAAGGTCGGCGCCCTGAGCGGCCACACGACGGGGAAGATTCAGGGCATCGACGCGGTCACCTGCTTCACCGACGATTTCTGTCGCCGCGGACAGATCCGCTGGGGCGGCGAGATGGACCTGACTGACGGCGACAGCGGCTCCGTGAGCTATCACCGCGACCCCGAGGGCGAGGCCGACGACGTGCTCGTCGCGGGGTTCAACAACGCCCGCACCTGGTGGCCCGGACAGAGCTACGTCTGGGGCGTCGGTGCCTATCGACTGACCGAGGAATATGGCTATTACTTCTGACTGCCGTCGACCGACCCGCTCTCGCTCGCCCGACAGATCCCCGGAGGTCCGGCGATGAGTAACGATACCGCCCGAAACGCTCGGTCCGACCGCGGTGTCGTCCGGACCGTCGTGAGCGGGGCCATCCGGCTCCTCGGCGATCTGCTCGCCGTCTCGCTGTGGGTGCTGTTTCTGACCCTCCTCTTCCTCGAGACCGGCTGGCCCCGCTGGGCGTTCTACGCCATGCTCGTGGTCGGCGTCGCGGTCTACGTGACCGTGACGGCGGCCTGGACGAGAGACGGCGACGACTGATTCGCGGATGTGAACCGAAACGCCGCGATAGCCCGCGAGTCCTACGCGAGCGCGGCCTCGAGTCGCTCGATCAGCTCGTCGTTGCCGACGTGGACCGGCGTCCGGTCGTGGAGGTCGTCGGGCTCGACGGCGAGCAGCGACTGCGTCCCGTTCGAGGAGCGACCGCCGGCCCGCTTGACGACGTAGCCGATCGGGTTCCCCTCGAACTGGAGCCGGAGCTTGCCCTCGGGCCGGGACTCGAGCGCTGGATAGCCGAACGTGCCGCCGTAGCTGAGCACCTGATTGACGTCGCCGATGAGCGCGCCGCCGTAGCGGAGTTTGAGCTCCGATTCGATCTCGCGGGCGTACTCCCGAAAGTCGTCGGGCCAGTCGGGGACGCGGCCGCCGAAGCCGTAGACGACCGGCTTGTCGGGCAGGGCGAGATCGCGGTCGACGATCGTCCGCTCGCCGCCGGAGAGTTCGTACTCGGTGACGATGTCGTCGGTTGCGATCACCATCGTCGTGATCGGCCCGTAGAGGACGAAGCCGGCGGCGACGAGGGTCTCACCGCGAGCGGGGAGCGCAGCGTCGTAGACGCCGAAGATCGTTCCCATCGTGTTGTTCGATTTGAGGTTCGAGGAGCCGTCGAGGGGATCCACCGCGACGGCGTACGCGGCCGAATCGGCGGGATCGTCGCCGCAGTCGACGACGTCGGCTCGCTCCTCGCTGGCGTACTGGCCGACGCCGTCGATCCCGGCGATGCGGTCGCCGAGCAACTCGTCGGCCCAGACGTCGGCCTCGGCCTGGGTCTCGCCGCTGGGGTTCTCCTCGTCGACCGTTCCGCGGCGGCCGATCAGTCCCTGCCGGATCTCGGTCGCCGAGCGACCGATCGTCGCCACGACGCTCTCGACGACTGGGTCGGACACCGTCATCCTATTCGGTGGCCTCGAGTGCGGCGTCGGCGGTCGCCTCCTCGTAGATGACCTCCTCGAGCGCGTCGAGGATCCGCGTCGGGTCCTCGCGCTGCCAGACGTTGCGACCGACCGCGAGCCCGCTCGCGCCGGCGGTGACGGCGGCCTCGACGGTCGAAAGGAAGTCGTAGTCGGAGGTCTTGGAGCCGCCGCTCATGACGACCTTCATGTCGCCCGCCGCCTTGCAGGCGTGTTCCATGGCGTCGGCGCTGCCGGGGTACTTGACCTTCGCGATGTCGGCACCGACCTCGAGGGCGATGCGGGTCGCGTAGGAGATCGTGCTCGGCTTGGTGTCGTTCTTGAGCCCCTGGCCGCGGGGATAGGACCACATGACGACGGGGAGGTCGTACTCGCGGGCCTTCTCCTGGACTCGCCGGAACTCCTCGTACATCTCGACCTCGTGGTTCGAGCCGCTGTAGACGGTGAATCCGACCGCGTCGGCACCGATCTCGGCCGCGTAATCGACCGAACAGTTGATCGCCGAATCGGGCTCGCCCATCCACATGTTCGACGTCCCGTTGAGCTTCAGGAGGAGATTGACGTCGTCCTCGTAGCTGGGATAGTAGCCCTCCGCGATCCCCTTCTGAACGGCCATCGACGTGACGGCGTCGTGGGTCGCCGTCTCGAAGACCGTCGACGGATCGAGTTTCTCCGGTACCTCCTCGAAGTCGACTGGACCGTGCTCTAACCCGTGGTCCATCGCCAGAATCAGTGACTTGCCGTCGCGAACGATCGGAGAGTCGTCGATCGGAATCATCTGTTAGACGGTCCAACAGGCCGCTATAAATCTCTGATGGTCCGAGTTATCGAAATTGAGTATAAGAGTAGTAAGCGCGCCGATTTCGACCGATACTCGTGATTCGTGACTGACTGATCACTGCCGATTTGCGACCGACCGATTACTGCCGAATTTCGGTTCGAAAACGCGACCGTTTGGCCTCGTCTCTCGGTCGCCGGTCGGCCAACCCGTCCGCTCTGTAGTCCCCTTCGAGTCGTTCCTCCTCGAGACCGTCGAGTGCGCAGTGAGAAGCACCGAATTCGCGGCGTTGAGTCGCTCGGTTGTCGGTCCCTCAGCCGCCGAGTAGTTCGCGTGCGTTGTGTCGCCACGTTCGGACGGACAGGACCTCGAGATCGAGCGCGCGGGCGACCTCGAAGGCGCTGATCGTCGCCAATCGTTCCGCCGAGCGGATCCCGGCTTCGGCCAGTTCGTCGGCGTCGTCGGGGCCGACGCCCGTTACCGCCGTCACCGGCGTCGGCTTCGGCCATGGCCGCTCCGACGGCTTCTCCCGGCCGATCGCAGCGACGGGCGATTCCTCGTACTCGAACGACTGCCAGTCCTCGTCTTCGCTGACGGCGATCCACTCGCGCTCGGCAGCGCCGAGCCCGCGGACCGCGTCCGAACGCCGATCGAGGTCGCCGTTGCTCTCGAACGACCAGGGCAGTGAGAGCCGCGTGCGAACGGCCTCCGCCGTCGCCTCGTCGACGCCCGCGTCGAGCAGCGTTCGATAGGAGTGCTCCTTGTTCGAGACGGCAGTGGGATCGACGCCGGCCGCCTCGAGCGTCTCGCGTTGGTCGGCGTCGATTCGCAACCCGCTACCGTCGCTCTCCCCCTCCTCGTCGGTGTCCGTGTCTCTCACGACAGATTTCTTGCTCACGCGATTCACCGCTTACCCGTATCTCACACCGTTTCGCCTTGAAAGTTACTGCCGAACGAGGTGTCCTCGGGCAATCGCATCGCGACGCTGTACATGCGTCCCGTCGATTCCGCGCCGATCGCCGCCGCGAGCCGGTCGCTCTCCGCGGTCAGCCGCGCCGCGAGATCGTCGGGGAGCCGCGCCGCCGCGCTGCGTGCCGCCTCGGCGTGTGCCGCGACGTGGCCCTCGGTCCACGGAACCGGTTCCAGCAGCGTGCGCTCTCGGTCGAACTCCCACCCGTAGCCCGCGAACAGCCGCCGGAGCATCGCCGCCGGATAGAACGTCAGCGCGGGTCGCCCGTCGGCCAGTTCCCGCGTCGCGTTCTCGAGGGCGAAGAGGTCGCGGACGGCGGCGTCGTCGGGCAGCGGCGCGTAGTCGTCGACGACGAGGTGACAGCCCGGCGTCGCGACTCGGGTCAGTTCGGCCGCGACCGCCGACAGCGCCGCTGGCGGGAGCACGTTACAGACGGCGTGAGCGGTGACGAGGTCGATCGAGTCGGTCGACAGCGGGATGTCGCGCAGGTCTGCCGTCACCGCGGCGGTCCGACCCAGTTCGTCGCGGCCGATCCGTTCGCGGACCGTCCGCGCGTGGCCGTCGTCGTTCGTCACGGCGTAGACGCGGGCCGCGCCCGCCGCGAGCAGGCTCGCGGTCGCGTTGCCGACGCCCGCGCCGGCCTCGAGACACGTCGCCCCCTCGACCGGCCGGTCCTCGAGGGCGGCCGTGACCGTCCGGGGAACGTCCATCGGATCAGTGGTGGAGCTGCTCGGGCACGGGGCTCTCGTCGTGACGAACCGCTTCGATGAGCGAGCGCTGGGCGGCCTCGTCCATGCCGTCGTAGCGACTGGCCGCGTCGAGCACCATCGCGACGAGCTTCGGATCGCCCGGGTTGATGACGCTGGTCAGTCCCTGTGCGGCGGCGAAGTCGAACCGCGCTTCGATTTCGGCGGGCGAGTCGACCGGCTCGTACCAGTTCGCGTAGGGGCGGTCCGCCACGGGCAGTTCGTCGGTCGACGGCCACGACCCCTTCGCGAACGCCTTGATCCCCAGCGTGCCGATGTCCTCCGCCTCGGCGCGCTCGAGAACTGCCTCGTAGTCATGGTCGGCGTCGTCCTTGCCCGCGACGACGGGGTTCATCGGGAACATGACCGTCTCGAGGTCGTCGATGCGGTCGATTGCGTCTTCGATGAGCTGTGGGTTCCCGTGGCTGGTGAGGCCGATGTGGCCGATGAGTCCCTCCTCTTTGGCCTCCCGGAAGGCCTCGAGCGCGCCGTCGTCGCCCGTGATCGTCTCCAACTCCTCGCGGTACTCGAGCCCGTGGACCTGATAGAGGTCGATGTGGTCGACGCCGAGGCGGTCCAGCGAGCGCTCGAGTTTCCGTTTGGCGCCCTCGTAGCCTCGTTCCTGCGTCTTGCAGCCGAGGAAGATCTCTTCGCGGTGCTGGCGGAGCTTCGGACCCAGTTTCAGCTCCGCGTCACCGTAGGTCGGCGCGACGTCAAAGTGGTTGACGCCGTGGTCCAAGACGAGCTCGACCATCTGGTTCGCCCCCTCCTGCTCGAGCCAGTTGAGCGCGATGGCGCCGAAGGTCATAACCGTGCTGTCGTGCCCGGTCGCCCCCAGAGTACGGGTCTGCATACGGATGCCATCGGCGCTACTTCACATAAACGTACAGTATCGAACCTCGCTGGCCGGGTCGCCACCGCCCACGGACGCCCGTTCCGGGCTCCGATCGTCGGCGGCACGCTTACGGCGCCACCGGATGAAGCGGAGCCATGGTTCGCGAGCAGATTGATCGAATCGGCGTCGTCGGCGCGGGAACGATGGGCAGCGGTATCGCACAGGTCGCGGCGACCGCCGGCTACGACGTCGTGATGCGGGACATCGAATCGGAGTTCGTCGAGAACGGCTTCGACACCATTGACGACAGCCTCGGTCGTCTCGAGTCCCGAGGCGACCTCGAGGAAGAACCGGCGGCGATCCGCGACCGAATCGAGGGGACGACGCTCCTCGAGGACCTC
Source organism: Natrinema amylolyticum (assembly GCF_020515625.1). NCBI lineage: Archaea > Methanobacteriati > Methanobacteriota > Halobacteria > Halobacteriales > Natrialbaceae > Natrinema > Natrinema amylolyticum. The sequence goes on along the minus strand of NZ_JAIWPJ010000002.1, from coordinate 608,297 downwards.
GCGGACTGCGATCTCGTCGTCGAGGCGGCGCTCGAGGAACTGGACGTCAAACGGGAGGTCTTCGCGGACCTCGAGCGAGTCTGCGACGACGATATCTTGCTGGCGACGAACACGAGCACGCTCTCGATCACGTCGATCGCGAGCGACCTCGAGGGGCCCGAGCGCGTGATCGGGCTGCACTTCATGAATCCGGTGCCGATCATGGAGGGCGTCGAGGTCATCGTCGGCGAGAAGACGACCGACGAGGCGACGGAACTGGCTCACGAGATCGCCGACGACCTCGGGAAGACGACCTGGGAGGCCGACGACAAACCCGGGTTCGTCACGAATCGCATTCTGATGCCGTGGATCAACGAGGGGATCCGGGCCTACGACGAGGACGTGGCCTCGAAGGAGGACATCGACACGGGAATGGAACTCGGCACGAACGTCCCGATGGGACCGCTCACGCTCGCCGATCACATCGGTCTCGACGTCTGTCTCCACGCCTCCGAGACCCTCCACGAGGAACTGGGCGACCGGTACAAGCCCGCCTACCTCCTCAAACGGAAGGTCGAAGCGGGCGACCTCGGGAAGAAGACGGGTGAGGGGTTCTACGAGTACGAGTAGTCGATCGCGGCCGCCGGACCGAGCATACGACGCTCGGTGCCGGTTCGTTTCAAATTAGCATAATTTATTTTAGGATGATATCCGTATCCGGAGACGATGCGAATCAGCCACCCCGCTGTCGTCATCGTCCTCTGTAGCCTCCTCGGCGTGGTCGGTGTCGCCGCCGTCGCCGGCGCACCCCCTCCGGAGCAGCTCTGTGGCGTCTGCGGTCCCAGCACCGCGAACGACGCCGAGATTGCGGGTGCGACTGACCGCGGGACACTCGACATATACATAGACGACACTGGTGATTCCCAGTGGCGGGCCCGCGTCCCGGTCAACGCGTCCGCCGCCGAACGATACCGAACGAACGCGACTGCGCTCGAGGCCGCGGTCGACGACGCCTGGGCGCGTTCCCACGCGGCCGACAACGACGTCCGAACCGTGGAATCGAGCGTCGCGGGCGACACTGTCGTGGTAAATTACACGGTCGACGACATCGCAGAGCGCGGCGTCGGCGACGCCTGGATCGTCGACTACTTCGCGACCGGAACCTCGCCCGCGCGCTACGAGTTGGCGGCCGACCGAGTGACGCTTCACGCCCCCGAGGGAACGGTCGTCACGAACGACCCCGCCTACGCCACCGTCGACGGCGACACCGTGACGTGGACTCCCGAGGGGAACGATTTCGACGACCAGACCTACGTCGTCTACGGCAGTGACGGCGTCCGCGGCACCGCGAGCGGCTACGCCACGCTCGGCCTCGAGATCGGCCCGACGGCGCTCGCTCACGGCGCGAGCGGCGGATTCGTTCCCGCGGTACTGATCGGGCTCACCGGGATCGCGATCGGCCGCACCGACCTCGGCCGCGACGCGTTCGACGCCGCGACGCTCGAGCGGCTGATCGCGGCCGTCGGGGCCGTCGGTGCGGGCGGCTTTCTCGTCGTCGGTGCGGCCTCGACCGGCGCCGGTCTCGCGCCGGGAGCCGTCGCGCTGGCCGCGCTCGGCGTCGGCTACGCCCTGCTGGGGAGCGGGGCGCGTCGCCTCGGTGGGCGACTCGAGACTCGCGGGCTGATCGGTCTCTCAGTGCTCGCGACGGTCGTCGCCGCGGGATTCGCCTTCGCGATCGCCGGACCACCGGTGTACCCCTTCCCGTTACTCTTCGGACTGGCGACCGCGCTCTGTCTCCCGATCGGGTACGCGTTCGAGCGCGGGCGGACGCCGATCGGTCTCATCGCGGTCGTCGCGCTCACGCCGATGTCCGCCATAGCGGTCATCGCTCCCGTTTCCGTGTTCGGATACGGGGCGGCCGTATACGGCCTCCTGTTGCTCCCGTGGGTCGCCAGCGTCGCCGCGTTCGGCTATCCGCTCGCGCTGCTGGGTCGACTGCTCGCTGTCGGTATCGACTGACGACGCGAATCGCGTCGTGGTGCCGTCTCACTCGAGGAATCGCGCACTGACGTCGACGTCGGCCGGCGGCATGGCACACTGGTCTTTCTTGCCGAACCACCGATAGCGGCGGTCGGCGACGAAGTCGTAGACGCCGTCTCGGAGCCGGCGCGGGAGAAAGCGGAACGGACCGAGCAGGCGATAGACACCCCCTAACCGTTCGGCGATCCGGATGACCGCTGCGGACTTCACGTAACAGTCCTCGCCCTCGATCAGGACGACCGACTCGAGTTCGTCGGTCGGGAGGCCGTGTTCGGCGAGCAACTCGTTGCCGACGTCGGACTGGAGCGAGGCGAAGCGGAACTGGCCCTCGGTGTCGCGGGGCAGAACGAACTGGACGAAACCGCTACAGAGGTTACAGACGCCGTCGAAGAGAATAATCGGGCCGTCCGGGAGATCCGAACCCATTGGTCAGCCGTTCGTTGGGACCGCGCGCAGTTCAGCGTTCCGACCGCGAGGCGTCCCTACTGGTGAAGCGGCTGTTCGGCCATCTTGCTGCGGAGTTCCTCGAGTCGCGAGCGGGAGACGCCGTCCTCGAACTGCTGGAGGAGCGCGAACACCTCCGCTCGAGAGACCTTGACGTCGCCCTCGCGGACGACGTCCTCGGGTCGCTCGCGCAGTTCGCGGAGCGTGCCGACGGCCAGCAGGTAGGGGATCGCCCACGCGGAGAGCCGATTGCCGTTGTGTTCGGGGACAATCTCGAGGTAGCGCTGGGCGTCGTCGAGGTAGTTCTCGGCGCGGCCTGTCACCCGCTGGATGACGTTCGTGACGCCACCGTGGTGGGCCTCGTCGGTGACCGCCTCGACGTCGACGTCCTCCGCCGCGAGCCACTCGGCGGGGAGGTAGACGTTGTTCTCCTCGTGGTAGTCGTCTTCGACGTCCTTCGCGATGTTGACCAACTGGAGGAGGAGGGCGAACGAGCGGGCGTTCTCCCGCATCTCCGCCGCTCGCTCCTGCGAGGTACCGCGGGCGACCAGACCGGTAATCAGGGTCCCGACGGTGCCGGCGGCGTACCAGCAGTACTCCTCGAGTTCCTCGATCGTCTGGAGGCGAAGCCCGCCCTCGCTGGCGTACCGGTCGGTGAACATCGCCATCCCGTCGACGAGTTCGCGGACCGGCCCGCGCATGATCTCGCGGGGCTCCTCGTCGAGCGATTCGAAGGTGCGGAGGACGCGCGGCGTCTCGGCGACGACCTCCCAGTCGTCGTTTCGGTCCGCGGGAATCCACGGCTCGACGTCGTTCATGAAGGTCGCGATCGATTCCTCGGCGGCCGGATCGAGCAGCCGATCGTACTCCGCGAGCAGTTCGGTCTGGGCGTCCGGCGGGATGTGTCCCGCGTCCTCGATCGTGTCCGCGATTCGACAGAGGAGGTACCCGACACAGATGTGTCTCGCCATCGGCTCCTCGAGCCGATCGATCGTGATCGAAAAGGTCCGCGAAACGCCGTGAACCGCATCATAACACCACTCGAGGTCGGCGTCAGTGGGGGGTTCGGGCTGGCCCGTGGTCATCTACTCGAGTTAGTTTCGTGACCATCGGGGAAAAACACCGCGGTCGCGGCGTGATCTTCCGGTCAGCGGGAATCGGGGCGGTCAGCGGGCGTGCCAGAGGGTGGGTCGGAGCGACTGCCCCCGGCGTATCACGACACAATCGGTATGGCGGCGACCGGCAAAGGAATGGTCGTGAGCCAGTCGATACTCATCGCCGGATCGCACGGCCAGGTCGGACAGCACGTCACGGAACTGCTCGCCGAGAGCGAGCGGACCGCTCGAGCGATGGTGCGCGAGGAGTCCCAGACCGACGAGATGGCGGCCCTGGGCGGGGAACCGGTCGTGGCGGACCTGACCGACGACGTCGATCACGCCGTCGAGGGGTGTGACGCGATCGTCTTCGCGGCCGGCTCCGGCGGAGAGGACGTCTACGGCGTCGACCGCGACGGGGCGATCAACCTTATCGACGCGGCGGGCGACGCCGGCGTCGACCGGTTCGTCATGCTCAGTTCGATGGGGGCCGACGACCCGGAAGCGGGACCCGACCCCCTCCGAGAGTATCTGATCGCCAAGGCCGAGGCCGACGAGTACCTCCGCAACAGCGACCTCGAGTACACGATCGTTCGGCCGGGCGAGCTGACGAACGAGCCCGGAACGGGCGAGATCCGGGCGGCCGACGGGCTCGAGCTGGGGGACGGTGACATCCCCCGCGAAGACGTCGCGCGGACGCTCGTGGCCGCGATCGACTTCGAGCCGGTGTACGGAGAGACGTTCGAGATCCTGTCGGGCGACCGGTCGATCGAGGACGCGCTCGAGGCGGTCGGCTCGAGTTGACAGTTGATGGGCGAACCGGACGTGAACGTTACAGCGGAGTTGAGTCGGTGAAAGCGGAGTTGAGTCGGTTGAAACCGAAAAAGAGCGTTCCGCTCGGACTGGCAACAGTGAAGACCACACCCTCCCCAACCGGTTCGTTCACTCCCGTCGGTCGTTCACTCATCCCTCGCACGGTTTCGGACCGCGGTTCACTGGCGTTCACCGCGTCCCAGCGTGCGCCACCGCAGATGGGAATTCGCGTTGAGCGACGGGATGTGCGAATCCGCGCTACGAGTTCTTCCCCGCGTGACACCGTTATGAGACGCGATCGACCGGAGAGCGAACAATAAAGGAGCGAGGTCGCCCATTCGGGAGTATGGACTTCGCACTCTCGGCCGAACAGCAACAGATTCGAGATATGGTCTCGGAGTTCGTCGACGAGGAGGTCGTCCCCGTCGCCGAGGAGATCGACCACGAGGACGAGTTCCCCGCCGATCTCGTGAGCGAGATGGCCGAACTGGGCCTGATGGGGATGCCCTTCCCCGAGGAGTACGGCGGTGCCGGGCTGGACTATCACTCCTACGCCATCGGCCTCGAGGAGATTTCCCGCGGCTCGGGCGGGCTGGGGACGATCGTCGCCGCTCACACCTCGCTGGCGGGGAACATGCTCTACGAGTTCGGCGACGAGTCCCAGAAGGAGGAGTACCTGACGCCGCTGGCGGAGGGGCGGGACATCGGCGCGTTCGCGCTCTCGGAGGCGGGTGCGGGCAGCGACGTGCCGGCGATGGAGACCACCGCAGAGAGAGACGGCGACGAGTACGTGATCAACGGGGGCAAGCTCTGGATCTCGAACGGCTCGGTGGCCGACACGGTCACCCTCTTCGCGAAGACGGACCCCGACGCCGGCAACAAGGGGATCTCGTCGTTCGTCGTCCGCCCTGAGGAGGACGACGGCTTCATCGTCGAGGGCACGGAGGACAAGCTCGGCGACAAGGGCTGTCCGACCGCCGAACTCCGGTTCGACGACCTTCGCGTTCCGGAATCGCGGCTGCTCGGCGAGGAGGGCGGCGGCTTCGTCCACGCGCTGAAGACCCTGAACGGCGGCCGAATCACGATCGCCGCTCGCGGGGTCGGCATCGCCCGCGCGGCCTTCGAGGAGGCCCGCGACTACGCCAACGAACGCGAGCAGTTCGGCCAGCCCATCGGTGAGTTCCAGTCGATTAAGCACAAGCTCGCGGACATGGACACCAAGATCCAGGCCGCGAAGATGCTCATGCACAAGGCCGCCGACAAGAAGATCCGCGGCGAGGACTACATCAAGGACGCCTCCCAGGCCAAGCTCTACGCCTCGGAAGTGAGCCGCGAGGTCGCCAACGAGGGGATCCAGATCCACGGCGGCTACGGTTACACCAAGGACTTCGCCGCACAGCGGTTCTATCGCGACGCCAAGCTCAACGAGATCTACGAGGGCACCAGCGAAGTGCTCCGGAACACGATCGGCGACCAGTTGCTCGAGGAGTAGGCTCGAGCGTCGATCGCTGCGTTCACCTTGGAACGGGCTACTCCTCGAGACAGTTCCGAACCCAGGCGTAGTGCTCCCGCACTCGCCGTTCCCCGCCGTCCGTCAGCGCGTAGACGTCGTGGAGGCCCTCGGTCCGTTTCTCGACGAATCCCGCGTCGACCAGCGCCGACAGCGAGCCGTAGAACGACTTCGGCTCGAGCCGGTCGTCGTAGTGGGACTCGAGGCGCGATTTCAGCTGCTGGCCACGCAGTTCACCGTCCTCGGCGGCGGCGAGCAGGAAACAGACGTCTCGACGGCGGCCGCTTCGAAGCCACTTGCTCATAGTCGTGAGTCACGCGAGAGCCGCTCGAGCGTTACGGTTTCGCACTCACCCGGACTCGAGTCGCCGACGGAGGGTCGCGACGATCGTCCACGCAAGGCCGCCGAGGGCGGCCGCGCCGAGCAGCGGGCCGTCGCCGATCTCGAGGAAGGCGGTGCCGCCAGGCCGGCGGTCGTGCCGGAAGAGCAGCCAGCCGCGATCCGGATCGCCGAGGACGACGTCGCCGGAGCCGAAGGCGAGCGAGAGCAACACCGCGAGGAGCGCGTAGGCCGCGACCGCCGCGAGGGTGCCGACGCTGCCGGTCAGGAACCGCGACAGGAGCGATGCACCGGGAAGCCGGCTCACCCGCTCGTCGGTGCCGTAAATTCCGAACCCTTGGACGTCGTCCGGCGGGTCGCCGACCCGGACGTCGGCGGGGTACTGACAGAGGACGGCGGCCATCCAGAGGTCGCCGATCGACCCGGCGGCGTTCGCCGCCAGCGGGACGATCAGCAGCGGCGTAGGGACGACGACCATCGCGGCGAGCCCGACGGCGGTGATCACGACGAACGGCGCGAGCAGGGCGACGAGCAGTTGATTCCGCGTGTAGTTCGCGCCGCTGGTCTCGGCGTAGGCGTAGGGCAACACGAAGTAGGAGACGCCGATGCCGTAGGTCGGTGACTCGCCGTAGCGGGCCATGAACACCCCGTGGAGCAGTTCGTGGGGAACGACCACGCAGACGAGCAACCCGATCGAGACGGCGAGCCAGCCGAGCACCGTCGGCGGCGAGGACGGCGCGATCACGATCGGCTCGAGCGAGGCCCCGCGGAGCCGCGCGAGGACGTGGCCGAAGGAGTAGGCGAAGCCGAAGAATCCCACCGCGGAGACGACGAGCCACTGGAGGGCGACCGACCGCGTGAGTCGAAACGTCGCGAGCGGGCGACGGGCCGGGAGGGAGTCCGAACGGCTCACTGGGCGAAGCCTCGGAGGCGACCGAAAAATCGGTGTCGATGTTCGGCCTCTCGGAGAGCTCGACCGGAACCGACAGGTTCCCGGTGGACGCGTCCCGATCGGCGAGTATGACCGACGATCGGACGGCCGAGACCGACGGAATCAGGGCGACCTACGAGGAGACCGAAACGGAACGAGTCCTCGCGTTCGAGCGCGACGCGGGCGAGTATGGGACGGCCGGGACGGCCGCGATCGCACAGAACATCGAGGGGTACGCGATGTTGAAAGTGCGCCCGTCCGCCGACGGCGACGAGCTCGAGCGCTACTACGGGTTCGATATGGCGCTCGACCACGTCGGGGAACTGCTGGGCGTCTCGCCGCACGACCTGCCGATCCCGGCGGCCGCCGAAGACATGGGGATGTAGTCGGACACGGTCGACGGGACGGTCGGAGCGATCAAACGACGAACGCGGCGATGATCAGCAGTCCGAAGTACAGCGCCACGAGGACGCCGAGCGCGTATATTCGAACGCGCCGAAGCTCCGCGCGCTCGTCGCGGACGGCCCGCTCGACGGCCGCTCGCTCCCGATCGGAGAGCCGCTCGGGGTGCTCGAGACCGCGGTGGAGCGACTCGAGGCGCGCTCGACGAAACGGGCGGTCGCAGTACGGACAGCGGACGGGAGACTCGTCGCCGTTGACGTCGATCTCGGGGCCGCCGGAAGAGGCGGCCGCTGTCGTCGCGGTGTCGGCCGCCGGTGCGTGACGACACGATTCCCCGGACACGGTGGGCGCTACGAGGTCCGGCCAAATCCCTCTTCGGTCGGCTCTCGCGGACTGCGTCGCTGGCCGACGCGCCGACTCGAGGGCTCCCGATTCGCGTTCCTCGAGTCCGCGCAGATGGGAAAAAGCGAGAGCCCTAAATACGCGGAGTCGAACGGTGTAGACGAGAATAGCCGTGGCAACAGAGTCGTTTCCCCGCCCGATCGGCACGCGACGCCGCTTTTCCGCACTGCTCACAGCGACCGCGCTGGGCGTCTACCTGCTGTTGATCGTCGGCGCGACGACCTCACTGACGAACGCGGCCGCGTCGTGTTCGACGTGGCCGACCTGTCACGCCCCGGTCGACCCGCTGAGCCAGACCGAGCTCGCGATCGCGTGGGCCCACCGGCTCACCGCCGTCGTCGTC